>JANQEL010000094.1 GCA_028278345.1 Myxococcota bacterium | reverse complement strand
CGTCGACGCGTGGAGCACGCGAAAGGAGAGATCCTTGAGCTCGCTCTGCAGCCAGTGCATCCCCAGGCGATCGGCCAGGGGGACGTAGATCTCCTCGGTTTCGAGGGCGATGCGCTGCTGCTTCTCTTCCGAGAGATAGTGGAGCGTCCGCATGTTGTGCAGACGATCGGCCAATTTGATGAGCAGGATGCGGATGTCCTTCGACATCGCGAGCAACATCTTGCGGAAGTTCTCGGCCTGGTGTTCGCGCACCGAGTTGAACTCGATCTTCGCGATCTTGGTGAGGCCATCGACCAGAAAGGCCACGTCGGAGCCGAACACCCGCTCGAGTTCTTCGCGCGTGCTCAGGGTGTCTTCGATCGTGTCGTGGAGCAGCCCCGCTGCGACGGAGACGTCGTCCATTCGCATCTGCACGAGGATGCCCGCCACCTCGAGGGGATGAACCAGGTAGGGCTCACCCGACAACCGCTCCTGCCCGTCGTGCACCTTGGCCGAGTAGACATAGGCGCGCTGCAACAGCTCGAGATCGGTGTCCGGGTTGTACTCGAGCATCCGGTCGGCGATGTCGTTGAAGCGCAGCGCAGTCATCGAGTCCTCCGTGTCCATCCTGGACACGGCCTGGCCTTGCGCCCGGCGGGCCGGCCGAGCGCGCTCTCGAGCGGGGCGCCGCTCGAATTCCCTTTGAGATCAACGAGTTGAAGCCCCCAGGGCCCATCGCACAGGGTACCCGTGGGCCCGCGCCGGGGCAACGCGAAGGGCTCCTTCGAGGGTTGGGCTCAGCCCTTCTCGGCGCCTTTGCGCCATTCGGCGACCACGCCCTCCCGTCCGTAGCGGGCCTTCACCTCGTCCGTCTCGTCCGAACGCTCGGCGCGGATGATCTGCTGCACCTGTTCGACCGCCGTGTCGAGGTCGTCGTTCACGACCGCGTAGTCGAACACCTCGGCCATCGAGAGTTCGCTGCGGGCTTCGGCGAGGCGTTTGCGGATCACCGCATCGTCGTCGGTGCCGCGCCCGCGCAGGCGCACGTCGAGTTCGTCGAGGGAGGGGGGAAGCAGGAAGATGAAGACGGCTTCGAAGCGAGCGTCGCGGACGAGCTTCGCGCCCTGCACCTCGATCTCGAGCAGCACGTCGATGCCGTCGTCGAGGGAGGACTCGACGGCGGCGTACGAGGTTCCGTAGAGGTTGCCGGTGTAGCGGGCGTGTTCGAGGAACGAACCCGAGGCGATCAGGCGCTCGAACTCGGCTTCGTCGACGAAGTGGTAGTCGATGCCGCTGGTTTCGGTCGGCCGCGGCGGACGCGTGGTGTGCGAAACCGAGAAGCGCAACTGCGGATCCTGCGCGAGCAGCTTGTGACAGATCGTGGTCTTGCCCGTCCCCGACGGTGCCGAGATGACGAAGGCCTTGCCGCGACGGGCGCCGCTCCCGCTCATGCTGACGCTCCCCTCGCTGCTTCGTGCCCCGGCTCGAGGCGCTGCGCGATCGTCTCGGGGCTGACCGCCGAGAGAATCACGTGATCGCTATCCGTCACCAGGATCGAGCGCGTGCGGCGCCCCATCGTGGCGTCGACCAGCTTGTTGCGATTGACCGCTTCGTCGCGCAGGCGGCGCATGGGCGAGGCGCCCGGGGCCACGATCGCGACGATGCGCGAAGCCAGGACGAGGTTGCCGTGGCCCACGTTCAGCATGTGGATCACTTCGCTGCCGGGGTCGCTCGCGGACGCGGGTTTCGCCTTGCGAGCCTTCGCGCGCGGCTCGCGCTTGGCCGCCGTCTTCTTGCGGCGCGCCACCCCGCGCTTGGCTGTGCGCCCCTCGCCTCTACTCAACGTTCTGCACCTGCTCGCGAATGCGCTCGAGTTCGGTCTTGAGTTCGACGACGTCGTGGGCCAGCGGAGCGTCGTTCGCCTTGCTCCCCACGGTATTCGCTTCGCGTCCGAGTTCCTGCAGCAGGAAGTCGAGGCGCCGCCCGACCATGTTCTCCGGGGCGGCTTCCGCGACGATGGCGTGAAACTGCTCGATGTGACTGCGCAGCCGTGCAATCTCTTCGCTGATGTCGAGGCGATCGGCGGCAATCACGATCTCCTGATGCAAGCGGGCTTCGTCGACGATTCCGGTTTCGATTTCGAGTTGCGAAGCGCGTTTGCGCAGGCGCTCCCGTGCGGCTTCGCGAACGGTGTCCCCTCGTTCGGCAAAGCCCTCGACCAGCCCGGCCACCCGCGCGAGTCGGCCCTCGAAATCCTTCAGGATCGCGGCGCCTTCGGTCACACGCGCGGTGTCGACCTTGGCCAGCGCCTCTTCGACGGCCGCACAGAGCACGCGGGTGACTTCCTCGTCGTCGAAGCCCGGCTCCACGAAGCGCGTGACCCCGGGCATTCCGATCAAGGTCGAGATGTCGAGTTCACCCGGAACGTCGTACGTCGTGCCCATCGACTGTGCGGCTTCGACGTATTGGCGAACGACCTCGTCGTCGATCTCGAGTTGCGCGACCGGGGTCGCCCCCGAGGCGAGATTCACGTTCAGGTCGACCTTGCCGCGGCCCAGGTAGCCGGGAACGCAGGCGCGAACCGCGGCTTCGCAGTGGCTGAACTGGCGGGGGAGTTTCAAGCGCAGGTCGAGGTGGCGATGATTGACGGTGCGCACCTCGACGTCGAAGGCGATGCCTGCGAGTTCGAAGGCCGCGTTGCCGAAGCCCGTCATGCTGCGCAGGCCCTTCGCGCGTTCGGCCTGGTTCATCGCAGCCCCTCCCGCACGACTTCGAGGGTGCGGGGCAAGCGCGCGGCGATCTCCTCGCGCCGCGCGGTGGCCGTCCCCGTCTTCTCGACGACCACGCCGGCGGCCGCGTTCGCGAGCACCGCCGCTTCGAGCAGGTTCGCGCCGGCGGCGCGCGCCAGGGCGAGAACGGCGATCGTCGTATCGCCCGCGCCCTGGACGTCGAAGACCTCCTGCCGCGGGGTCGCGACGTCGATGCGCCGCCCCCGGCCCTCGAAGCCTTCGAAGATCGTCATGCCTTCGCCGCCGCGCGTGATCACGATGTCGCCTTCGCCGAGTGCGCCGCGCAGCTTCTTCGCCATGCGATCGAGATCGCCGCGGCCGTCGCGCGTTCCGCGCATGCCCACGAGGTTCTCCGCCTCGCGCAGATTCGGTTTCAACAATGCAGCGCCTTTGAAGGGGCGAAGTTCCGACTTCGGATCGACCGACACGGGCACGCGGGCCTTCGCGCAGGCAGCCATGATCTTGCGGATCGCAGCCGGGACGAGCAACCCCTTGCCGTAATCTTCGAGCACCACACCGTCGACACCGCCGAGTCGCGCTTCGAGTTGGGCGAGCAGGGCCTTCGATGTGCGCGAATCGATCGGGGTATCGGTCTCGCGATCGACGCGAACGATCTGCTGACCGCGCGCGACCACCCGGGTCTTCCGCGTCGTGGGGCGATCCGCCGCACGAATCAGGCCGCTCGAATCGAGCTCGAGTTCTTCGAGCAGCGAACACACGCGATCGCCTTCGGCATCCTGCCCGACCAAGGAGACGAAGTCACAGCTCGCCTCGAGGGCCACGATGTTTCGCACCACGTTGCCCGCACCGCCCAGCACGACACTCTCTTGTTGCACGTGCACGACCGGAACCGGGGCTTCGGGGCTCACGCGATCCGCATCGCCGCGCTGGTACTCGTCCAACACGACGTCGCCCACGACGAGCAGGCGCACCTTCGCGAAGTCCTTCAGGACGCGTTCGAGGCGGCGGGTGTCGAGCTTGGGCGTCGTCATTCTCATATGGGAACGATTCCGGGAGCCGAGAGAGCCGTGGCTAGCCCTTCATCGAACCGCGGAAGGCGGCAGCTTAGCAGCCCGGTCGAAAAGCCTTCCCGATTCAGGAAGTCGGGGTGCCGACCTTCGAAAGACCCCACTCCGGCGGGCGACCCGCCGCATACCAGCGCAAGAGTCGAACCACACTCGAAAGTCGATCGCGGTGGCGCGACGAGAACAGGGCCACCACGGTGAGCGGAAGCAGCGCAAGCAGGTGCTTCACCGCCCGTACGATGCGCACACCGTGTGCGGCGAATGCACCGCGATGGGTGCGGAGGAAGAGATCGAGGGAGCGGCTGTACTCGATCCGCGTCGCGCTGGGATCCTTCTTCTTGCTGCTCGCGCCCGAGGCGTGAACGACGCGAACGTTCGGCAGGTGCAGCACCTGGAATCCGTGCTCGGCCATGCGCCAGCACCAATCGGTCTCTTCGAGAAAGAAGAAGTAGTCGTCGCACAGCGGGCCGACTTCCTCGATCACTTCGCGCCTCACGACGAGAACCGCGCCCAGCACCGCATCGACCACGGTGGGGCCCGAAAGTGGACGCCTCTTCGAGGGAAAGCGCCGCGGCGCTGCGAGTTCGAGCAGCCAGCGGGGAACGATCTCGCGCCACAGGCTTGGAAAGGCGTGGATCGAGTTCTGCAGTCGACCATCGGGGTGGAGGAGCTGGATTCCGACGGCACCGGCTTCGGGGTGGTCGTCGAAGCTCGCGAGAATCCGCTCGAAGGTGTCGGGCTCGACGACGACATCGGTGTTCACCAACGCGATGAAGCGACCGCGCGCCCGAGCCAGACCGACGTTGTTGCCCGCCGCGAAACCGAGATTGCGCCCTAGGGCAATCAACTCGACCTCGGGATGGTTCGCTCGCACCGCTTCGGCCGAGCCGTCCCCGGAACCGTTGTCGACGACGATGACCTCGCACGCTCCAGCCAGGGGCGGTGTGGCGATGGCGTTCTCGACGGCCTCCAGGCAATCGAGCAGGAGCGCCTTCGTTTCGTGGTTCAGTACGACGACGGAGAGCTTCGGGGTCATGCGCGCTGCGCCCCGAGTACCGCGAGCGCTTCGCGCGCGACATCGTCGGGATGGATGCCCGTCATGCAGCGATGGTCGATCGGGCAACGGCGTTCGTAACAGGGGCGACAGTCGTCGTCGGTTTCGAAGATGCGGACGCCTTCGAGGTTGAGGTTCGTCTTCTCGACCGCCGTGGGTCCGAAGAAGACGATGGCCGGAATGCCGAAGGCCACCGCGATGTGTCTGGCGCCGGCGTCGTTGCACACCATGAGTCGACATCGTCGGATCAGGGCCTTCGAAGTCGCGATGTCGGCCTGGCCGGCGAGATCGATCGCGTCTTCCTTCATCGCGCCGGCCACGGCGGCCGTCATCGGCGCTTCACCGGGCGCGCCGAGCAGCGTGACCCGCGCACCACCCGTGGCGACGCGATCGCCGAGGGCCGCGTAGGATTCCACGGGCCAGCACTTCGCATCACCGAAGGCGGCGCCCGGGGCGATCGCGACGAGGGGCTCTCCAGCTTCGACGCCGTGGCGATCCAGCAGTTCGCTTGCCCGCGTCTCGTCGCGATCCGTGGTGTGGAGCACGACTCGCGTGTCGCTTTCCTTGCAACCGACGGCCTGGGTGAGGCCAAGCACGAACGTTTCGCGTGCCACCATGCGTCGCTTTCCCCAATGCTCGGGGACGCGCACGCGCTGGTGAAGCAGGGGTTGCCGGCTGCCGCCGCCATAACCCACCACGTGCCGCACGCCGCCGAGCCGCTGGAGGAAGGCCGACGAGAACGACTCGGGAATGCAGAGCCCGAGATCGAAGCGTTCGCGCCGCAGCGCCCGGGCCTCGCGCAGCATCGCCGGCAAACCCCGGTGATAGGAAACGACGGGGCGGATCTCGTCGACGAAGGGCGCGCCCTCGAGCAGACCCTCGAGCCCCGGACGAACCTGCACCACGAGGCGCGCTGCATCGAAGTGGGAACGCAGGGCCCGCAAGCCTGGTGTGGCCATCACGATGTCGCCGACCCAGTTGGGTGCGCGAACGAGAATCGATTCGACGCTTGCGGGATCCATCACGCGACACTCACGAGACGGGGTGCGACGACTTCGTGCCGCACGCTCGCGCGCTGTGCTGACTCACCCAGGAGCTCTTCCGCCGCATCGACGATCCACTCGTGGGGCAGCAGCGACATGCAGGTCGCTGCCGCGCAGCCGCGGCGACACGGACTGCACGGCACATCGACCCGGAGCTGCTTCCACGGGGCCTCGCCGCGCGGTTCGTTCTCGATCGGATCGGTCGCGCCGATCAGCTGTATTGCCGGGATGCCCAGGGCGGTCGCGATGTGGAGCGGGCCCGAGTCGCTGCCGACGAAGAGTCGCGCGCGACCGATCAGGGCAATCAAATCCTCGAATCGTTCGCACTCGGGGGCCATGCGAGCCGCACCCCGCGAAGCGTCGACGATCGCTTCGGCGAGTCGCACTTCGTCCTCGCTGCGCCCGGTCGCCACGAGGATCGAAGCGCCTCGCCGGCGCCCGAGT
Organism: Myxococcota bacterium; assembly: GCA_028278345.1. Lineage (GTDB taxonomy): Bacteria > Myxococcota_A > UBA9160 > UBA9160 > UBA4427 > DUBZ01. The sequence continues at coordinate 6,176 of JANQEL010000094.1, read as the reverse complement.
TCGGCTGCGAAATCCGCATAGCCGCTCGCCCGATAGCGCTTGTACGGGGTACCCGGACTCGAACCGGGGTGGATCAAGACGTAGTCGCGGACGCTCGCGTCGGCGGGAGTCGGGACGGCCGGCGTGAGGCGCAGGGCGCTCCGCGCAGGAAGTCCCAGGAACTCGATCAAGCCGGCGTTGCGGTCGTAGCGACTCAGCTTCGCCGGTGAGAGTCGCGCGCGTTGCGTCGAGAAGAGGAAGTTCGCTTCGCGAGCGAAGGGGCGCGCGTAGGAGATGCGCACGGGAGCCCCCGTCGCCCAGGCGAGCAGGCCGCTCTTCAGGATCGCATGGAAGTCGAGCACGAGATCGAAGTGACGCGCTCGAAGGTCCTGCACCACGTCACGGCAGGCGCGAATCAGTTCCCCGAGCTGCCGTCCCCTCCACAGCTCGCTCAGATGTGGACGCGGAAACTCGATCACCTCGTCGATCTCGCCGCAGGCGCGCACCACATCGGCGGCGCGAGGCTCGACCAGCCAACTGATGTGGGCTTCGGGATAGCCCTCGCGAAGCGCGCGCACCGAAGGCAGGGTGCGCACGACGTCGCCGAGGGCGCCCAGCCGGATCACGAGGATGCGCGAAGCCGCTGGCTTCTTCCGTAGTGGGTTCGTGCAGTAGCCGATGACGCGCCTCGCCGGATACAGATCCGCTGGATACGATAACGCGCGCGAACTTTGGCGCGCACGCTCGAGTTCGAGCTTGAATCGTCCGACGAGACCGGACACCTGTCTGTGAAACGCGCCGAGTCAGCCAAGACCCCCACGAGAATGAGCCGAGATGTCGAATGAACTTCGAGAACTTCGCTTCGGTCCGTGGCGCGCACTCGTGTGTCGTCCGTGGGTCGATGCACTCTCGAACACATTTGAATCCCTAGCGCTGTCGGAGACAGACTCCCTCGACGACCTCGCGCTATCCGAAGCACCGGAATCGGGTCGTCGGCAGGCGTTCTTGCTGAAGGTCGACGACGGCCCGCGCGTTCATCTGCGCCCCTGTGCCCACGGCGGAGCCCTCGCACGATGGACGGGTACGCGTTTCTCGCGACCGCATCGCTTCGCCGAGGAGCTTCGCGTGCACGCCGCGTTGTACGAACGCGGCGTCCCCCTCCCCGAACCGGCGTTCGCACTGTGGCGGCGACGAAACACCTTCTATGAGGGAGCCGTTGCAACGCGCTTCATCGACGAGGCCTGCGATGGCCTGGCGTTTCTCGAAAGCCTTCCCGACGCCACGCAGCTCGATCGCGTCGCCAGCGCGCTCGCGCGCGCCGTTCGAACGCTTCACGAAGCGGGTGGAGAGCACGCCGACCTGCACGTCAAGAACGTGCTCGTCTCGAATGGAGAAGATCGCCAGGGCACTCCCGAAGTCCACCTGCTCGATCTCGATCGCGCGCGCATCTCGAGCGTCGTCACACCGAAGCGCCGCATGCACGAGTTGATGCGCTTCGCCCGCTCGCTTCGCAAGCGCGGCCACGCAGACGCCATGACGAAGGAACGACAGCGCCGGTTTCTCGACGCCTACTGCGACGGCGGCCTCGAGCTGCGTCGTTCCATGCTCGCGCACCTCGGTCGCGAGCAGCTTCGCACCGGGCTTCACGCCCTCTTCCATCCCCGCGTCGCGCGCTGACCCGGCGGCCCCGCTTCGCGTTACCATTCGCGTCGCCCGACCGGGCAAGAGTGCGAGCAGTGCGTACAGAGGCGGAGAGCGAATGGCGAGCGGCGTATTGGGCATCCTCGGCGGCAGCGGGCTGTACGAGATCGAAGGCCTTTCGAATCGCGAGTGGGTGAAGGTCGAGAGCGCCTTCGGCGAGCCGAGTGACGAGCTGCTCTTCGGCGAGCTCGATGGCCAACGCCTGGTCTTCCTGCCGCGCCACGGCCGCGGTCACACCCGCTCTCCCAGCGCGGTGAACTACCGCGCCAACATCGACGCCATGAAGCGCGCGGGCGTCAGCGAGTTGCTCTCGCTCTCGGCGGTCGGTTCCTTCAAGGAAGAGCTCTCTCCCGGCACCTTCGTGGTGATCGATCAATTCATCGATCGCACGCGCACCCGGGCGCGCAGCTTCTTCAACGAGGGCGTGGTCGCCCACGTCTCGATGGCCCACCCCACCTGCAATCGACTCGCCGACACGGCCTTCGAAGCCGCGAAGGAACTCGGGCTTCGCGCCGTGCGCGGCGGCACCTATGTCGGCATGGAGGGGCCGCAGTTCTCGACCCTCGCCGAGTCGAAGCTCTACAAGAGCTGGGGTTGCGACATCATCGGCATGACGAACGTGCCCGAGGCCTTCCTCGCCCGCGAAGCGGAGATCTGTTACTCGACGGTGGGCATGGTGACCGACTACGACTGCTGGCATCCCGACCACGACGCCGTGCAGGTCGCGGACATCGTTCGGGTACTCCTCGAAAACGCCGACAACGCGCGAAGCCTCGTGAAGCAGGTGGCGCCGCGGCTCGGTGCTTTCGAACGCCCCTGCCTCCACGGCTGCCAGCGCGCCCTCGACGACGCGATCATCACCGGGGAAGAAGCGCGCGATCCCGCGGTGGTGCGAATGCTCGACGCCGTCGCCGGGCGCGTCCTACAGTCTGGCGGTCCATCTTGAACGCACCCCCCGCAGCTCAGAGGTCCAGGTGACGATCGAGAAGTACATTCGAACGATTCCCGACTTTCCCAAGCCGGGCATCCAGTATCGCGACATCACGACGCTGCTCAGCAGCGCCGAAGGTCTGCGCATCTCGGTGGAGCGCATCGCGGATCACTTCGCCGACGCCGAGATCAGTTGCATCGCGGGCATCGAAGCGCGTGGCTTCATCTTCGGCACGGCCGTGGCGTACAAGATGGGGCTCGGCTTCGTTCCCCTGCGCAAACCCGGCAAGCTCCCGGGCGAAACCGTCAGCGTGGCCTACAAGCTCGAGTACGGGGAAGACCAACTCGAACTCCACGTGGATGCATTCGAAGACGGCGCCAACGTTCTCTTGATCGACGACCTGATCGCCACGGGGGGCACGGCGGAAGCGGCAGTTCGCCTGATCCAGTCGACCGGCGGCAACGTGAGCGGCTTCTGCTGCGTCGTCGATCTGCCGGATCTCGGCGGCATGGATCGCCTGCGCGCCCACGGTGTCGACTGCCTCGCGCTTTGTGAATTCGAAGGCGAGTAGGCGAGTAGGCCGGATGAGAGCATTCCTGTTCGGTGGTGCGGTCTCGGGGCCGTGGTCGGTTCAGCTGGGGTTGGCGGTGGTGCGCGTGGTCGCGGGGCTCTCCATGGCCTTCGCCCATGGCCTCGGCAAGCTGCCTCCGCCCGATCGCTTCGTTTCGCTGGTGAAGGGGTTGGGGGTTCCACTGCCGGAGCTCTTCGCCTGGGGTGCCGGCATGAGCGAGTTCGTCGGAGGGCTCCTGCTCGCGGTCGGGCTGATGACGCGGCCGGCCGCCGCGCTGATTGCGATCACGATGGCGGTTGCCGTATTCGGTCATCACAGCGACGACCCCTGGGCGAAGGTCGAACTCGCTGCGCTCTACGGCGCGATCGCCATTGCGTTCGCGTGCACCGGGAGTGGGCGCTTCGGGCTCGACTCCGTCGTGAACCGCATGTAGCGAGCCTTCTCACACCTCGACGGCGAAGAAGTGCGACCCCTCGCACGTTCTCGCCGCTGAACGCGGCTCATTCCACTTCATTCGAGCTGCGTTCGCGCGATCCGTCCTTCGGAACCCAACTCCGGAGGGATCGCGATGCGCCTGGCCACCTCGTTCCGAAGCTTCATCACCGTTCTGGTCTGCACAGTGCTTTCGTCATTGGCAGCAAGTGGCGCCATCGCGGCCGTAAGCGACATCGACGAACAGACGATTCGCTACGCCACCGAACCTTCGACGGGCAGCATGGTCCTCGCGGCCCTCGTGGTGATCGCGATGCGACGCCGCGCGCGCTTCTCTCTCGCGCGAATGACCTGAGCCGACCTACCAGGCCTTCTCTTCGAGCAGGATGAAGAGACGCTCACCGAGGTCGCGCACTTCGGCGAGGCCGGCGCGCAATTCTTCGACGCACTGCGAGAGTTCGTAGACATCGATCTCACCGTCGTCCCAGTTCGAGAACTCGAGCCAGCGCTCCGCGACCTCGTCGATCTCGCTGTCCTTGAGCGTCGCGAGCCCGCGAATGACCGCCGGCTCGAAGCTCACGATCGGATACGACTGGCAGGTCGCATCGCGCAGCGGTCGAAGCGCCACACCTGCGGCCTCTTCGCCCAATACGGCGTGCGCCAACGCGATGAGGTTCGCCGTTGAAGGCATCGAGAGGGGCTCGCCGATCGGCTCGGTCGGAATGTCGTCGTACTGCAGCACACCCGCCGCGCCGCGCGGATGTGAAATGAAGAACGTCGCTTCCATCTGCCCTCCCGAGAGCCGGGGCGCTCGCGCATGCGCAACCCTGCCCCCGAACATCGGAACCGGGCAGCGAAAACTGAAGGGGGTGGCGTGCGCGACCACGCTTCGGAGCCGAAACCCCGCAATTTCCGCCTAGAGCAAAGAACCCTGCTCTGCCGTGCGCTCTTCCTTCGGCGCTTCTTCGACGGCCTCTGCGCTGTCGATCGGAAGGCCGTCGCGGTAGATGACCTCGCCGCCTCGCACTGCGGGAACGCGCGCACCCGGGGTGATGATGCCGATGAGATTGAGGGGGTCACAAGCCGAAACGCGCACGACCTCACCCTTGCGTTCCATGCGTCGCGTGCGGCGCAGCGCGTCGACGGCACCCGGGAGCGCGAACTGTTCGCCCACGAAGCCGCTCACGAAGCGGCCGCCCCGCACCGTGCCACGCGCTTCCATGCGGCGGAGCGCCCAGGCGACGTCGCGCCACGGCAGTGCCAGGGTTTCGCGGGCGACGAGATCGCGGAAGACCACGCCGTAGCGCGCGAGCAATTGCTCGGCGAGGGCTTCGGCCAGTTCGTCGGGGTCGAGGGACGCGGGGTCGCCCATGTTCGCGCCGGGGAAGAGAGACCACCGACCCTCTGCACTCGCACTGCCGCGCGTGCCCCGGCGAAGCCCGCGCTGTGCCCGGCGTCTGGCGGTGTTGCGCGACCACCGTTCGCGCGAACCGAGCAGCGAACGTACGGCCTGGAAGCCGTCAGCGCTCACGAGGCCACGGGCGACGAGATCCCACAGGCCTTCTTCGATCTCGACCGGGAGTCGATTCGAGGCCGCACCCAACTCGCTGTGGAAGAGCGCACCGCGCTCTCGCAACAGATCGAGCACCTCGCGTGCAGCCCCCGGACCGGGGTCGGTCGGTACGGCTTCACCGCGCGTCGCCGCGAGCAGCCACGGAAGATCACCGCGCAGCGCGAAGGCGATCGGCGTGGCTTTGGAAGGCGCACTCCCACCGCGGCTCGGCTTCGCTTCCTCGTCCACCACCTTCGGCGTGAGCCTTCCCCAGGCCACTTCGCCCGACATGCAGTGCGCGTCGAGCCAACTCGGGCGATAGCCCTTCAAGCGAGAGGGCAGGATCGCCTCTTCCCACGAACCCGCCGCGAGCTCGAAGCCCTGTAGTTGCTCCACCACCGAGAGCACGCTGCGGCGACCTTCGCGCCGGGTGTCCGGCGTGACGCGCTGCCAGCGCAACAGGAAGCGCATGAAGTCCTGTGCGCTGACGGGTTCGATCTCCTTGCGCAGGCGATCCTGGGTGCCGGCGTGAATGCGGACCAGCAGACGGCGTGCGCAGAACTGATCGCCCTGCTCTTCCGATCGGTCTTCTTCGAAGTCACCTCGCAGGGCGAAGCCTTCGGTCTCGAGGGTCGCGAAGGCGACTTCCACGTCGACCTTCGAAAGGCCCGTGCGATGGGACATCTCCGTCGCATCGATCGGCCCCGTGCAATCGAGATGGCCGCGCACGACTTCGCGCTGCAAGACCTCGATCGCCTCCGGGTCTTCCTGCGCCATCGCTTCGGGAAGCGGACGATCGGGCTCGAAGTGGGCGCCTTCGAACATCGCTTCGGCTCCGCGGCGACGTTCGGCCGCACACCAGAAGCGTTCGCCTCGCGCATCCACGAAAGAGTATGCCCGACCCGCTTCGACCAGTGGCGTGAAGTGCGGAAGCCACGTCGGCTGCGGACGCACCAGCCCGAGGCTCAAGAGCCAATCATGCACTTCATCGGGGTCGCGCGGGCGCGGTG
>JANQEL010000122.1 GCA_028278345.1 Myxococcota bacterium | reverse complement strand
GCGCAGATCGAGGTGCACCACGCCGCGCGCGTGCATCTCTTCGATGATCTCCCGCAGCTCGGCAACGAAACCGTCGGGAAGACGACCCGCGAGGCTGCGGGTCAGATAGCGCCCCGGGCGATACTCGATCGCCAGGGCGAGCTCGTCGACGCGCCCCAAGAGCCGGGGCACGCCGCGCACGCCGGCGAGCCGGCGATAGGCCCGCGCTTCGCGCCCCAACACCCAACGCCCGAAGGTCGAACGCACGAGCCGGCTGCGCGGTCGGTAGTCCTTCACCACCACCCGACGGCCTTCGTCGAGTTCGATCAACAAGACGTCGGGGTTCGCCCACCCTCCGCGGTTCAACACCTCGACGGTGGCCGGTGCGATCTGCGATCGCGTGAGATCGAGCGGGGGCGCACTCACCACTTTCCCTCAACCCCCGAGCTGCGCGCGCAGGCCGAAGAGCACGAGCCCGACGACCAGCGCGATCAAGGTGCCGAACTCGTTGTTGTCGACGTAGCGCTCCCCACTCCAGGTGCGCGCGAGGTCGTCGAAGGGCGCCATGTCGCTCGAAGGCCGCCAACCGTGAAGACTCGGCCAGAGCGCCGGCACTTCACGTCGGTACTCGGCGTAGGGATCCCCGTAGAGGGCCTCCAGACGTTCGCTCTCGATGCGCTCCTTGCGCGGGAAGTACTTCAGGAAGAACCAGGGTAGAAAGAGCGCGAGCAGCAGCAGCGCAAATACGCCTCCGGCGATCACCGCGAAGCCCGCACCCACGAGCAGGGTGCCGGCGTAGAGGGGATGTCGAAGATGCGCGTACGGCCCGGTCACCGTCAGACGATCGTTCTTCACCAGATGCCCGGCCCCCCAGCCGCGCAGGGCGCTCCCGAGGGCGACGAGCGCTGCGCCCAGGGCGAGGCTCACCGGATGGGGCTCGAGGAAGACGAGGGCCAGCAACCCGAGCGCGAAAAAGGGCACGAAGCGCGACTTCAGGTTCTTGAGACGGATGGGATTGCGCATCCTTCCCAAAGTACTCGCGGCCCAAACGGCGGGCAACGAAGCCCGGCCGCATTCGTGCCCGCGAAGGCGTGACTCGAAAGCTATTCGACCGAAGAGGGGCCGCGGCCGTAGCGATTGCTTACGAGAGCCCACAGCTTCTTGCGAAGCGATTCCTTGAACGCCGGATCGGCGTGGGTCTCGAGATAGTCGGCGGCCAGGAATTCCTGGAGTTCGGCTTCGCTGAACTCGCTCTCGAGGACGTCTTCCATCACGCCATCGAGCGCGTCATCGGCGACGCCCGCAGGTGTCTTCGCCTTACCGACCTCGAGTGCGCGTTGCACTCGCCCCCCTCGGTTCTTTGGCTCATCCGACACGATCTCGTCCTTTGCAGAGCGGTCGACCCCGCGTTTGCCCGTACGCTTGATCATGCTCTTCACAGTGCCCCGAAGTGCACCTCGATCGAATATTTCCGACTTCACGCCTGACAACCCCTGCAACGACGACCCGGCTTCGGATCCTCCATTCGCCACCCACCGGATCGACTGTCGTTGCTGTTCCTTCTGTACTTGCGGTTTTCGTTTCTGCCTCTGCGTCCGTGACTGACAGCGACCGTCCTCGTTCAGGACTAGGGGGTCGCGGGGCTGTCGAGTTCGGCCGTTTCCATCAAGAGTCGCTTCACGCGATACAGGCTCGATCGTACCGAATCACTCGAACGCAGCGTGCGCTCGCTGATCTCGCGGATCGAGAGATTCTGGAGATGTCGCATCTCGAAGATCTCGACCTGCCATTCTCCGAAATCTTCGAGTTGCTCGACGACGTCTCGCAGATAGCGCTGGATCGAGAGTTGCTCTTCGGGCGTACAGCTCGCGAAATTCCGGGTCGGCCGGAAGGGATCGTGGCCGATTTCCTGCATACGCGTGGCGGTGTTCTTCGCCTGGCGAAGGTTGTTGTTCGTGGTGTTCTTCGCGATCCCGTAGATCCACGAAAGCAGGGACGAGCGGCCGCTGTACTTCTCGATGGACGAGAAGACGACGGTGAACGTCTCCTGGACGATCTCCTCGGTATCCGCGTGGTTGCGGATACGCCCGTAGACAAAGTTGTAGATCCGCTGGAAGTAGCGGTCGTACAGCTGGTTGAAGTGCAGCTCGCTCTCGCGCTTGATGCCCTCGATCAGATCGAGGTCGCTGAGCGGGGTGCTCTCCGGGCTCGCGACGGTCTCCTCGACCGCTTCGAGCGGTGGCACGGGCTTCGGCTTCTGCTTTTTCGGCTTGCGCAGCTCACGCGGCTCTCGCCGTTTGCGCGGCCTGGCGGTTCCGGCTTTCGGCTTCTTGCCTGCACCTGCCACGCGGACTGCGAGTTTGTCCGGAGCAGACGTGGAACCACCCACGACGGCATGTTGGGGCAACGCTCTGACCTCGCGTTGTCCCTTCCCAAGGCGACGGTGCTCTCGCGCCGTCAATCAGTAAGTGGCGAAAATCCGCGATGCGTGGCGAAAAAAGCGCGGTTTTTGTCCCCCCTGCGCATTCGTGAGGGGGAACTGCGCGGAAAACGACGCGAAAACGACACGCGCCCGCCCGGCCCACCGGAGCGTGGGGCCAGACGGGCGCGGGAGATTTCAGGGCGATCCGGCGCTGCCGCAGCGCCCTCGCTCAGTTGCGGATCAGCGGCTCGAGCCCCGGGGTGCCATCGGCCAGCACCCGGCGCATGCGATAGAGGTTCGCCTTGATGGCGTCCTCGCTCTTGTCGAGGGCCGCCGCGATCGCCTTGATGGACAACCTCCGCAGGTGCTTCAGGTGGAAGATGCGCCGTTGCAGGGGCGTCAGGTCGTTCTCGATGATGTCGTCGCAGCGGCTCAGCATGCGCCGCGCATCGGTGCGCTCGTCGGCGGGGGCGTCACTGCCGGGCACGTCGAGGGCGCCGCCGCTCTCGAGGGGCTGCAGCACCGGGCGCGCCTTGCGGAAGCGGCGATTCACGGTGTTGCGCGTGATGCCGAAGATCCAGACGAGCAGCGACGACTGCGCCTGATACGAAGGCAACGCCTTCAGCAGGATGATGAAGACCTCCTGCGCCACGTCTTCGGCTTCACCCGGGTCGCCGAGTCGCTTCAACGCGAAGCGATAGACCCGGGGAAAGTATGCCTCGTAGAGCATGTCGAACTGCTCGAGATTGCCGCCGAGGATCTCGTCCACGAGCTCGCGGTCCGATTCCCAGCTCTTCTTCCCCTGGCGGCCCTCTGCGCGTTGGACGGCCTTGGCGGTGGCGGCCGTCACGGCCGACTGCACTCGGGGGTTCGATCCAGTGGCTTCCTGTTCAGCGCTAGACACGTTGCTCGCTCCCGCTTCCTCGCGACAACGAGGAACGACCCGGAGTGCTTTCGAGGGCCAGCTGGGGCTTCGCGGCGCGGGGGGTGCGGTTTCGACTCTTCGTTGGGTCGGGCCGTGTTGGCCTCGGACTCCGGTCGTGACACCGTGCGGCGTGAATTCCCTTGGACACCTCTGCGAGCGTCGTTCGCGGTGAAGGCGGCTTGGCGCGGGGGCGGCAGCTTCGATCAACCCTGGCTCCGCGGATCGACCACGCGAGGCCTTTCGGCCTCGCATGTCGGTCGCGGACGTCCTGTTGCTCTAGTCGCCCTCGGCGAAGTTCGCTTCGTGACTGGCTGTCGGTTCGCGATGAGAATCTTCCGGTGTGTCCCCTGTTGACCTGCGGTCCCGATGTCGATCGGACCGGGGTCAGACACCCCTTCTCGTTTCGCGCGCCTTCGACCAGGCGAACTCGACTCTCTCCCTGTCGTTTCCTCGGATTCAGTGAACTCTTCAGAAGTCAGACCTTGCGGCCTGGCCCCGCTAAAGAGCAATCGGCGTGCCAGCTTTCACTGGTGCGCAGCGTTTTGGATAAATGACTGGAATTCAACGTCATTTACACAAGGAGTCGAGAACCCGGAGACCCCTGGAAAAGGCGTTCCAACGGAAAACCTTTTCCGATGGACGGAAGAAGTTTCTCCCTTCCGGTGGAAACGTACTTCCCAACGCAGGCGAAACGCAGGTGTTTCACCGCAGCAAATCAGAGCTTGCCGGGGATGATCCACCAGCGGTCGCCGGTCCGCTCCCAGACATCGCGGCGCGCGTAGTCGACCGACCAGAAGCGCAGGGGCCGGGCGTTGTTGCCGACGAACTCCACCACGGCAACGACGCGATCGCCTGTCTCCTCGATGTGAAGAGAGACGAGTTCGATCTCGGTCGGTCGGTTCGCTTCGAAGTGCTCGTAGTCGAGCTTCTGGACCAGGTCGGCGTAGTAGTCCGCGAAGGCCTCTTCGCTGTGGAAGAACTCGCGCAGGGCGGGGTCCTCGAAGGTCGCGATGCTGTTCACCCGGCGGTGGGCGAGGCGCTGGTAGAAGATGTCCGCCAGCTGGGTCAGCCGCACCAGGGCCTTCTGCTCGTGATCGTCGAAGGCGGTCTGCTCGAGGTCGGCTTCGAGCGCCTCGAGACGCACGCCGATGTCGGGCAGCGGGATCGGAGCCGGCGGCGGATTGCGGTAGCGCTCCCAGGCCTCGGCGATGTCGTCGGTCAGACAACCGGGGAACGAACTCAAGAAGAGCAGGCAGAGGACGAGTACCCCTGCGCGGCTCGACGGCTTGCGCAGCCCCGCGCGCATCACGCGCCCACCGCCTCGATCGCAGCCTGGGCGGCCGCGAGTCGCGCAGCAGGTACGCGGAACGGCGAGCACGAGACATAGTCGAGCCCGATGCGCGCGAAGAACTTCACGCTCTTCGGGTCGCCGCCGTGTTCGCCGCAGATGCCGAGCTTGAGCCTGGGCTTGGTGCTGCGCCCCTTGGCCGCACCCATCTCGACGAGGGCGCCAATACCCGCCTCGTCGATCGAGACGAAGGGATCGTCAGCCAGGATGCCGGCGTCGACGTAGTCGGGCAGGAACTTCCCCGAGTCGTCGCGCGAGAGCGCGTAGCCCATCTGGGTGAGGTCGTTGGTGCCGAAGGAGAAGAAGTCGGCGTTCTCGGCGATCACGTCCGCCACGAGGCAGGCGCGCGGCACTTCGATCATGGTGCCGATGGCCGGCTTCACCTTCGCCTTCGGGTACTGGCTGCGCACTTCGTCGATCACCGCCTGGGTCTCGTCGCGCAGCCTGCGCAACTCGGCCTCGTGACTGACCAGGGGAATCATGATCTCGGGCTCGACCGCGACGCCCTCCCCTTCGACGATGCAGGCCGCTTCGGCGATCGCGCGCACCTGCATGCGATAGATGTCGGGGAAGGTCACCCCGAGTCGGCAGCCGCGATGGCCGAGCATCGGGTTGAACTCGTGGAGGGAGGTGAGGCTCGCACGCACCTTGGCGACCTGGGTGCCGAGCTCGTCGGCCAGCTCCTTGATCGCGGCTTCGGTCTGCGGGAGGAACTCGTGGAGCGGCGGGTCGAGTAGACGCACGGTGACGGGCAGCTCGTCCATCGCGCGGAAGATCTCGACGAAATCCTGACGCTGCATGTCGAGCAGTTCGGCCAGGGGCTTGGCTCGCTCTTCGACGTTCTTGGCCAGGATCATCTCGCGCACGCGCAGGATGCGATCGGGCTCGAAGAACATGTGCTCGGTGCGGCAGAGACCGATGCCCTGGGCGCCGAAGTCGCGCGCAATGCGGGCATCCTCGGGCGTGTCGGCGTTGGTGCGCACGCGGATCTTGCGCGCGCGGTCGGCCCAATTCATCAGCTCGTCGAAGGCGCCGCCGAGTTCGGGGGTGACCGTGGGCACCGCACCGAGCATCACGTCGCCCGTGCCGCCGTCGATGCTGATCAGATCGCCTTCCTGGATC
>JANQEL010000049.1 GCA_028278345.1 Myxococcota bacterium | reverse complement strand
GGCCTTCTCGATCTCGTCGAAGAGCACCACGCCATAGGGATGGCGTCGCACGGCTTCGGTGAGGTAGCCGCCCTCGTCGTAGCCGACGTAGCCGGGAGGCGCGCCGATCAGGCGTGCGACCGAGTGCTTCTCCATGAACTCACTCATGTCGATGCGCACCATCGCCTGCTCGTCGTCGAAGAGGAACTCGGCGAGGGCGCGCGCAGTCTCGGTCTTGCCGACGCCGGTGGGGCCGAGGAAGATGAACGAACCGACGGGGCGATTCGGATCCTGCAGGCCGGCTCGCGCGCGCCGTACTGCATTGGAAACCGCGGAGAGGGCCGCATCCTGGCCGATCACCCGCTGATGGAGCTTGTCCTCCATCTGCAGCAGCTTGCCCTGTTCGCTCTCCATCATCTTGGAGACGGGGATGCCGGTCCAGCGCGAGACGATCTCGGCGACCTCTTCGCTGGTCACCTCCTCGTTCAGCAGTGAGCCGTTCACGTGCAGGGCCTCGAGGGCTTCCTGCTTGTCGCTGAGCTCCTGCTCGAGCTTCACGAGTTCGCCGTACTGGATCTCGCCGGCGCGTTCGAGGTTGCCCGCGCGTTGGGCGCGTTCGAGTTCGACGTTGAGTTCGCCGCGCCGCGTGATCAGCTCGCGCACCGCGGTGATGACGTCCATCTCGTTCTGCCAGCGCGCCTGCATGGCGTCACTCTGCTCGCGCAGTTCGGCGATCTCCTGCTCGACGGTTTCGAGGCGCGCCTTGCTGGCGTCGTCGCTCTCCTTCTTGAGGGCTTCGCGCTCGATCGAGAGTTGGATCTGCTTGCGCTCGAGGCTGTCGAGCTCTTCGGGCTTCGAATCGATCTGCACGCGCACGCGGCTCGCGGCCTCGTCCATCAGGTCGATGGCCTTGTCGGGCAGGAAGCGATCGGAGATGTAGCGGTGGGAGAGGGTGGCCGCGGCGACCAGGGCGGCGTCCTGGATGCGCACACCGTGGTGGTCCTCGTAGCGCTCCTTCAACCCGCGCAGGATCGAGATGGTGTCCTCGACGTTCGGTTCGCCGACCAGCACCGGCTGGAAGCGCCGCTCCAGCGCCGCGTCCTTCTCGACGTGCTTGCGATATTCGTCGAGGGTCGTGGCCCCGATGCAGTGGAGTTCGCCGCGGGCGAGCGCCGGCTTCAGGAGATTGGCCGCGTCGGAGGCGCCTTCGGCTGCGCCGGCTCCCACGATCGTGTGGAGCTCGTCGATGAAGAGAACGATGGCGCCGTCGCTCTCCGCGATCTCGCGCAGCACCGCCTTCAGGCGATCTTCGAACTCACCGCGGTACTTCGCGCCGGCGATCAACGCGCCGACGTCCAGCGAGATCACGCGTTTGTCCTTCAACGTCTCGGGCACGTCGCCTTCGGCAATGCGCTGGGCGAGTCCTTCGGCGATCGCGGTCTTGCCGACGCCGGGCTCACCGATCAATACGGGGTTGTTCTTGCGGCGGCGCGAAAGCACCTGGACGACGCGACGAATCTCTTCGTCGCGGCCCACGACGGGGTCGAGGGAGCCCTTGCGTGCGACCTCGGTCAGATCGCGACCGAACTTCTCGAGGGCCTGGTACTTGCTCTCGGGATCGGGGTCGGTGACGCGAGCGCTACCGCGCACGCTCTCGAGGGCCTGCAGGATGGCGGCGTGGCTGGCGCCCAGGGCGCGCAGGATCTCGCCGGCGGGGTCGCGGTCGCTCTTCGCCATGGCGAGCAGGATGTGCTCGGTGGAGACGTATTCGTCCTTGAAGCTCTCGGCCTCGCTGAAGGCGCCTTCGAGGGCGGTGCCACAGGCGGGGGCCAGGCCGGGCGTCTGCGTCTGGCCCGAAGCGCTCGGAAGCGACGCGAGCCGCTCCTCGATCTTGGTTTCGAGGCTCGGCAGGGCGATCCCGAGTTTCTGCAGGATCGGCCGTGTGCTGCCTTCCTCCTGCGCAACGAGTTCGGCGAGCACGTGGGTGCTGTCGATCTGGCTGTGGCCAAGGGAAGCTGCTCGCCGCTGCGCAGCGGAGAGGGCTTCCTGCGACTTGATCGTGAGTTTGTCCATCTGCATGGCCGCAACGGTGGACACGGCCCCGCAGGCGTCAACCCTCTTGCTGGAGCGGGACGAGCAGTGTGGTGGCCTCGCGGCGCACCTTCAGCGCAGCGCCGGCCCCGGCTTTGTCGAGGGCCTCGTCCAGGCCGGCTGCGGTTTCGACGCGCTCACCTTCCACTTCGAGAATCACGTCGCCGCGGCGCAGACCCGCAAGAGCCGCGGGGCTCTCGGGTGCCACGTGGGTCACGATCACGCCGTCTGCGTCTTCGAGATCGAGGTGCTCGGCGAGTCCGCTTTCGAGGTCCTGGGTGTCGAGCCCGAAGCGTTCGCTCGCGCTCGGCTCTTCGAGGGGGCCGGGGCTGAAGCCGCGCGAGGGGCGTCGCACGACCGGGGTCTCGTCCATCACGGCCAGGGTGACGTCGATGACCTGCTTCTCGCCTTCGCGCATCACCTCGACTTCCACGACCTTGTCGCTCGGGGTGTTCGCGACGATCACGGGCAGCTGCCGGTGGCTCTCGACGGTGCTGCCATCGAAGCGCACGATCACGTCCCCCGCTTCGAGGCCGGCGCGCCGCGCCGGCGTTTCGGGGAGCACGCGGAAGACGAGCGCGCCGCGCTCGGCTCCCGAGCGCTTCCTCTCTGCCATCGAGAGTTCGTGGATCTCGACGCCGAGCCAGCTGCGCGTGACCCGCCCGTCGGCCTTGAGCTGGGGAAGGATCTGCTTCGCGATCTTGATCGGCACCGCGAAGCCGATGGTATTCGCCGCCGGGTTGATGGCCGTGTTGATCCCGATCACCTCGCCGGCCAGGTTGATCAAGGGCCCGCCCGAGTTGCCGGGATTGATCGCCGCGTCGGTCTGGATGAAGTCGTCGTAGGGGCTCTGATCGGGGCGATTGATGCGACGCCCCTTGGCGGAGACGATGCCCGAGGTCACGGTGTGGTCGAGGCCGAAGGGGTTGCCGATGG
>JANQEL010000041.1 GCA_028278345.1 Myxococcota bacterium | reverse complement strand
CGATATCGAGAGCGATCGTTCAGCATGTAGGTCGACGACGCGATCGCGCAGAAGCAGACGAAGGCGATGCTCACCGCGGTGAGCTTGGACGCGTTCTGCATCTCGTGAGCGAGGAAGATCGGCAGCCAGAGCAGGGCGTTCTTCACCCATTGATACGCGCGCAGGGCCTTGAGCGCGGGGCGGATGCCGTGGCTTTCGGTTTCGATCTCGCGCACGCGCCCCGGGAAGTGGCCGCGCGCCGCGTGCGCCGCGCGCGAAGGCGCCACCAGGGTCGCAGCGGCGGCGTGGGACCAGATCGGGATGTCGGCTGCGTCGTTGCCGAGGTACTCGAACTCGTCGCCGCCCGCGTCCTCGCGAATCGCCTCGAGTTTGCGTTCCCCCTTGAGGTTCGAGTCGTCGTCGGTGGCCAGCACCCGATCGAACAGACCCAGGTGCGCCGCGATGGGTTCGGCGATTCGCGCGTGGCTCGCGGTGGCGAGCACGGTGCGACGCCCGCGCTGGCGCGCCACTTCGAGATAGCGCGTGACTTCTTCGCGATAGGGCAACAGGGCGGGATCGAACCCCACCCGCGACGCGATCTCCTGCTTGAACCCCGCTCTGCCACCCCGCAACCACAGGGGCATCACGAAGATCAGCCACGGCTCGCGACACAGCAGCAGCCACAGGGTCTCCCACAGCATGTCGCTGCTGATCAGCGTGCCGTCGAGGTCGACGTAGACCGGCACCGAGATCGCCTCGGCAGCGGCCGCCTCGCGGGCTTCTGGCGCATCGGTGTCGAGGGAAATGACGTCGCTGGTCACGTGCCTTCCATCGTCTCGCGCTCGGGGGCTCGAGCAGGTCGCGCAGTATACCGGCTCGAGGTGTGGGGATTCCCGGCTCGAACCGGTGGGGTCGAGACCCGTGTTTCGGCACGCCGGCGGACCCACCGAAGGCAGATCGACTTCACGCGCCGGCAATTCGCACCCCAATGCCCGAGCTCGATCCAGACGAGAACCCGACGTCATGCGCGGCGAAGCCGGGGCGACGGTCGGCCGATGGTATGCTCGCGCGCCGCGTCACCTTCACGCGCCGGAGTCCGATCCATCATGCGTCGCACGATCATCGTGGTGCCCTGCTACAACGAAGCGCATCGCTTCGACGAATCGGCCTTCGCATCCGCCCTCGACGCCGACCCGGCGCTCTCGTTCTACTTCGTCGACGACGGCAGTCGCGATCGCACGCGGGCTCGCCTCGAAGCCTTCGCAGCGTCCCGGGGTGAACGCTGTCGCGTCATCGCCCACGAGATGAACCAGGGCAAGGCCGCCGCGGTGCGAACCGGCCTGCTCGAGGCGTTCGCGACCGACGCCGACTACTGCGGCTTCTGGGACGCCGACCTCGCGACCCCCCTCGACGAGCTTCCGCGCTTCGTCGAGATCCTCGAAGAGCGCCCGTTGCTCGACCTCGCGATCGGCTCGCGGGTGAAGCTCCTCGGGCGTTCGATCGAACGCAACCCACTGCGTCACTACCTCGGCCGCGTCGCCGCGACGATCGCGTCGCTACTGCTCGACCTCCCGGTCTACGACACCCAATGCGGTGCGAAGCTGTTTCGCAACACGCCCGCGGCGGCGAAGTTGTTCGCCGAACCCTTCGCGAGCGGTTGGGTGTTCGATGTCGAGATCATCGCGCGCCTGGTGAGACAGCGACGCGATGGCGACGGACCGAGTGCCGAAGAGACGATCTACGAAGTGCCGCTCTATCGCTGGAAGGACGTCGCCGGATCGAAGATCCGTCCTGCCGATTACCTGCGCGCTTTCGTCGATGTCTTGCGTGTCTACCAGCGGACACTTCGACGCTGATCCAGAGCGTGGGTCGGGGCGCAGCGCCACCCGAGTGTGACGTTTGGGGCATGCACGCTGATGGTTCGATGATCAAACGTGTGCATTTCGTGAAGTCCCACTCGTTAGGCGCTCAAGCTCTACAAAACAAAGCGTTTCCGGGCGTTTCGCGATGGCTCGGCCCTGAGCACCGTGGTATCAATGGTTCTGCGTCGCAGCCAACTCGGACCCCACAGCCGTGCCCCCCAACCCGCCCACCCGCACGTCATCCGGCATGCACCCGGCGGGGCGTTTTTCACGGAACGTCCCGGGCGCCGACGTCACTCACGAAACGGGTGAGGCTCGCGCGAAGGGGCTCTGGGAACGAACCGCGGTGGTGTTCGCCGTGGGGGTCCGGGCGATCGACGCGCGCAGTTCGAGCGGAGCAGAAGAATGCTGAGAGAGTTGGGGCGGAGCTTGCATCGCGTCTGGCTGATTGCCGACGTGTCGCTCTGCATCGCGATGTTCGGGGTCATCGCCTACCACCCCTTCTTCGCCAACTCGAACGGTCTCTCGAACTACTCGGCGATCCAGATCGGCGTGATGGCCATGCTCACCGGCCTCGGCTGGCAGATCGTGCTCGGCCGCTTCCGCGTCTACGAATCCCATCGCCGGGTCACGCTCTCGCAACTGCTGACGCGCCTGATGCTCGGCGACGCCGTCGCGGCGGCAGGGCTCGCTGCAGTGATGTTCACGATCGGCGTCTCGGCGCCGCCGCTCATGCCGCTCGCGATGGCGGCCGGCATGTTCATGGGCCAGGCGGCGACGCGCCTGCCGGCCATGGTGGCCCTGCGCCTGATCCGCCGCAGCGGCAAGAACTTCCGCAACGTCGTGATGATCGGCGCGGGCCCGCGCGCCCGCTTTGCCACCGACACGATCCTGCGCCGCCCCGAATGGGGTCTGCGCGTCATCGGCTACATCGACGACGGCGGCCCGGGCTTCGACCCCGCCGTGCCGAACGAGAAGATCCACAAGGTGATCGAACTCCCCGGCATGCTGCGCGAGTACAACGTCGACGAGGTCCTCGTCGCCTGTCCCCGCTCGATGCTGCCCGGGCTCACCCCGATGGTGCGCGAGTGCGCGCTCGTCGGCGTGCCCGTCACCATGCTCACCGATCTCTTCGGCGATCAGTTGCCGGCGCCCAAGGTCGGCACCTTCGATGCGCTCACCACCATCTCATTCGCGCCGGTCCACCACAACGAGATCGAGCTGATGGTGAAGCGCGGCGTCGACATCATCGGCAGCCTGGTGGGGCTGGCGCTCACCGCGCCGTTCGTGGCGGCCGCCGCGCTGGCGATCAAACTCGACTCGCCGGGCCCCGTCTTCTTCCGACAGATCCGCTGTGGCCTGAACGGGCGCCGCTTCGAGATGGTGAAGCTGCGCACCATGTCCGTCGACGCCGAGAGCCGCAAGCACGAGCTGCTCGACCAGAACGAGATGGACGGCCCCGTCTTCAAGATGAAGCGCGACCCGCGCATCACCGCCGTCGGCCACTGGCTGCGCAAGCTCAGCATCGACGAGTTCCCGCAGTTCTGGAACGTGCTCAAGGGCGACATGAGCCTGGTGGGCCCGCGTCCGCCGACGCCAGACGAGGTGATCCACTACCAGGGCGACACCCGGCGACGCCTCTCGATGCGCCCGGGCATCACCTGCTACTGGCAGGTGAGTGGCCGCAACGAGCTGACCTTCGCTGAGTGGATCAAGCTCGATCTGCTCTACATCGACACGTGGTCGCTGATGAACGATGCGATCATCATCCTGCGCACGATCCCCGAAGTGCTGCGAGCGCGCGGGGCGCGCTAGGCGCGTCGGCTAGGGCGCTCCACCGAGTCCTGGCAGGCTCGTGATGGCACCGTACGAACCGCCGATCTGGATGATCGGCTGGAACGGGAAGAAGACCTGCTGCAGGAAGTAGCCGATCTTCGCGAGCGTCGTGGGCGGTACCACGATGATGTCTCCCGACATCAGCTGGATGTTCGTGCTGAGATCGCCGGCCTGGATCTTCGTGAGGTTCACGCGGATGACGTCGGTCTTCTTGCCATCACTGCGGATCACGCGGATGTAGCGCCGCGATGCGAAGTGGGTGGTGCCGCCGAGCTGTGCGATTGCCTCGGCGACGCGGATGTCGTGGAGGATCGGGAAGGTGCCCGGGCTGCGAACCTCGCCGAAGAGCGAGATCGTGTCGCTCTCGGCCGCCGTCACCGTCACGGTCACCGAAGCGTCGCGCTTGTAGCGGCCGATCTTCACGCGGATCTCTTCGGCGATCTCCTCGGTGGTGAGCCCCGAAGCCTGCACGTCGCCGATCAGGTCGATCGAAACCTGACCATCGGGCCGCACGATCACGGTTCGCTCGATCACGGGCTCGGGCAGGATGCTCACCAGGAGTTCGTCGGGTGCGCCCACGCGGTAGGCGATGCCCGGGTTCATCGCGGGAGGCGGTGCGGGCGTGGCACAGGCCAGCGGCGCGAGCAGCACGAGCAGGCCAAGGGCGAGCCATCGGCGGTGGCACGCGGCGCGCAGCCCGGAAGTCGAAAGGTGCGTCGCGGTCTCGCTCATCACGGGCGGTTCCCCCTGCAGGCGACACATCGCGTGCGTCGCGCTGGCTTGATTCTTCGTTCTCTTCGCGCTCTTCGTAATAGGGGGGCGCGCGGATTCTAACGTGTCAGCCCGCGGCGGGCTGTTCGAAGCGAAAGGTGGTGTGGCCGATTCGCAGCTCGTCGCCCGCCGAAAGCGTTGCGGACCGCACACGCTTGCCGTTCACCTTGGTTCCGTTGGTCGACTGCAGATCCTCGATCACGTACTCGCCGTCGGCCTCTTCGAACATGATGATGGCGTGCTCGCGGCTGATCCCGTCGTCGGGCAGCGCGATGTCCATGCTCGGATTGCGACCGATCATGGTCTCCTCGGGCTGGAGTTCGAAGACCTGACCTGCGGCCTCGCCGTC
This sequence comes from Myxococcota bacterium, assembly GCA_028278345.1. GTDB lineage: Bacteria > Myxococcota_A > UBA9160 > UBA9160 > UBA4427 > DUBZ01. The sequence goes on along the minus strand of JANQEL010000041.1, from coordinate 2,590 downwards.
GACGGCGACCAGGCGTGCCTGCGACATTCCCGCTTCCTCTGCGTGGGGTGCATTCTCATGCCCGATCGGGTGGATCCACCCGTCGAGCGATCCAGACCGGCTATCGGCCAGCCCGAAAGGGGGCTTGAGACGGCCCGGGAGGCGGAGAGGGGACGGCGCTACAGGCGGCGGTTCTGCAGGCAGGGGATGGCTTTGCGGACGCGATCGAGGTGCCCCAGATCACAATCCGCCACACACACGGCGGGCTCGTCGCCCGCACTCGCAAGCACGAGCCCCCACGGATCGATGATCATCGAGCGGCCGTAGCTCGAGCGATCCTCGCTGTGCCGACCGCATTGGGCCGGGGCGACCACGAAGACCTGGCTCTCGATCGCGCGGGCGCGCAGCAACACTTCCCAGTGATCGCGCCCCGTGCCGGGGGCGAAGGCCGCGGGGACCGTCACGAAGGACACCCCCCGGTCGACGAGCTCGCGGTAGAGCTCGGGGAAGCGCAGGTCGTAACAGATCGAGAGGCCGACCCCGCCGAAGGAGGTGGCCACGTCGACGACGGAGTCGCCCGGCGCGATCGCATCCGACTCGCGAAAGCTCCCGCCGTCGCGACCCAGATCGACGTCGAAGAGGTGGATCTTGCGATAGGTCGCCGCCACCTCGCCCTCGGGCGAGACCATCACGCTGCAGTTGTAGACGCGCTCACTCCCCTCGATGGCCTCGGGGAAAGAACCGCCGAGCAGCCACACGCCGTGTTCCCTCGCGAGTTCCTGCAGGCACCCGACGAAGGGGCCGTCGACACCCTGGGCGCAGGGATAGGCGAGCCCCTCGCGTCGCAGGAAGCCGAAGTTCTCGGGCAGGGCGATGAACTCGGCCCCTTGCTCCGCCGCACGCCCCACGAGCGCGCGCACCTGCGCGAGGTTGGCGTCGATGTCGTCGGTCGAACACAGCTGAACGGCGGCGACGCGTACGACGCTCATGGCTACTCCCGCCGCTCAGGGCTACTTACCCGCCGCTCAGGGCTGTACCCGAGCGATCGGATCAGTTGCGGAATTCGCCCGGATCGACGCCCGTGCGTCGGATCACGTCGTAGAAGTCCTTGCGGTCCTTCTTGGCGAGACGCGCCGCCCGGCTGATGTTGCCGCTGCAGCGACGCAGCAGCCCCTCGACGTAGCGCGTCTCGAAGGCGCGCTTGGCGTCCTTGAAGGAGGGCACCTCGTCGCCATCGGTCGCGAGCATCAGCGACTCCGCCGAGATCACGCCGTCGCGACTCAGGCGTACGCTCTGGCGGATGCGCTCCCGCAGCTCGCGCACGTTGCCTGTGAAGACCTCCTCGACGAGCCAGTTGCGCGCGTCGTTGGTGAAGCCGATGGGCCGGATGTCGTCGTCCTCGGCGACTTCGGCCAGGAAGTGGGCTGCCAGCGGCAGGACATCCTCGCGCCGCGCATCGAGCCCTTCGAGGGTCACGATGTCGGCATTCAGCGAGCCGAGCACGCCAGCGAGCGCCGCATCCGCCACCGTGGCGATCAGCCGGGCCGAGGTCGCAATCGGTTCGGCCTGCCCGGGTCGGCGGAAGCTCCCGCCCTGAATGGCCTGGATGAGTTCGCTGCGAACGCCGGCTTCGAGCTGATCGATGCGGTCGACCACCAGCGTGCCTCCGCCCGCGCTCGCCAGGGCGCCGGCGCTGCTCTCACCGAGGGTCGCACCGCCGTCGGCGGCACCGAAGAGTTCGCGCTGCTGCAGGGCCTCGGGTGTGCTCGCCGCGGGAAAGACGATCAGCGGCTGAGCCGATCGCCGGCTCCAGGCGTGGATGGCGCGTGCAAAGTGTTTGCGGCCGCTTCCGGCCGGGCCGGCGATCACCACCGCGCCATCGCTGCGCGCACAGGAAGTCGCCTGGTCGAGCGAACGCTGGCCGGATTCGCTGGCCGCGATGATGCGGTCGCTCTGGCGGCGCCCGATGCTGCGGTTGCCACCGGCGTCGGCTTCGGACGCTTGAGGCGCGTTCGTTGCAGGCGCTGAAGGCGTAGTCGCGCCCGCCGTGGACACTTGTGGATTGGTGGCCGAATCGATCGCTCGCTCTGACATCGCTCCCCCCGCGGTGACTGTCGTCGATGGTTCGCCAGGTGTGGTGTTGCTCGTACCGAAACCCGTGTTGCGGTCCGTCATGCGCTTCCCCCCCGACGCGATTCCCCGTCAAGTCGAGAAGTATTGAGGATTCACGCGTTTGTCAATCATTCTTGCGAGTCCGATGCGGCTTTCGAGCGCTTCGATCTCGGCTCGATCGCTCCTCGGACCCCCGGTCGGCATCAGCAGAACCCGACAACTTCCCGGCAACATTGACGCACCCGCGGCCGGATGTTAACCCGCAAGAGGGGAAAAGTGGGCAGCGAAACCACACCATTTTTTCATTTTCGCTGGTTTTGCCGGGCTCGAAGACACAGCATGCGCCGGGGGAGGGGTGATGAAGAGCAGTTCTGACGCCCGGGAAGCTGGCCGACGGGCCGCTGCAGACGGTCGAGAGGCCGGCGAGGACCGCGTCCAGCGGCTCCCCGACGCCCTGGTCGACCAGATCGCCGCCGGCGAGGTGGTCGAGCGGCCGGCC
>JANQEL010000031.1 GCA_028278345.1 Myxococcota bacterium | reverse complement strand
CGTCCGCGCCGAAGCAGACCGTGCCAGCGACTCTCAAAATACGGCGGGTAGCCGCCCAGGTATTCGTCAGCGCCACCGCCCGAGAGGATCACCTTGATTCCCTTCTCGGAAGCGAGCCGACAGAGTTCGAACGTCCCGAGCGCTGCAAACGAGTGGACGGGCTCGTCCTGGAAGTGAAGCAACCGCTCCAGGCGATCCCAGAGACTGCTGGGCTCGGGATCGTGCAGCACGAGCTGCGCCCCCGTCTGCGCGATCGTCTCGGCGACGAAGCGCGACTCGTCGTACTGCTTCGAGTGGAACGAGAAGGCGAGCAGGGGGACACGTTCGGCGTCGGCGCGGCGCGCCCTCGCGATCGAGCAGATCACCGACGTCGAGTCGATTCCGCCCGAGAGGAACACGCCGACAGGGACGTCGCTGCGCTTGCGCAGGCGGATCGAATCCTCGAACGCCTCGAAGTACGACTCGGCCGCGTGCGGAGCGCTGCTTCCCGCACCCCGCTGGGGCGGGATCGACCAGTAGCGAGTCTCGCGTATGCGGCCCGAGACGTCGACCTCGAACGACGTTGCGTGTGGCACGTGCTCGATGTCGCGGAAGAATGTGTGACGATCCTGCTTCACGTCGGCGAGGTCGCCCTCGAAGAGCAGCAGCGAGGCGAGGTCCCATTCGACGCCGCCCTCGTAGTGCCCCGATGCGAGAATCGACTTGATCTCCGATGCGAAGAAGACGTGATGCTTCGTGCGGTAGACGAAGAGCGGCTTCTGACCGAAGCGATCGCGCGAGCCGAACACCACGCGCCGGCGCTTGTCGTGGACGAGGAACGCCCACATGCCGTTGAAGCGTTCGACGCAGCTCGGCCCCCACTGGAGGTACGCATGAAGTAGCACTTCCGTGTCGCCGCTCGACCGAAAAGGGTGACCGAGCGCGCGAAGCTCTTCGCGCAGCTCGATGAAGTTGTAGATCTCGCCGTTGAATGCTACGACGACGCCACCGTCGGGACTCGCCATCGGCTGGTGGCCGCTCTCGGAGAGGTCCTGGATCGAGAGGCGCCGGAAGCCGAGCCCGACCGAACCGTCGAGGTAGATGCCTTCGTCGTCGGGCCCGCGATGGATCTGGCTCTCGTTCATTCGCTGCAGGACGTGGGGATCGGCGGTCGCACCGCCGATGCCGATCATGCCTGCCAATCCACACATGACGTCCAGGGATCTCACATAGGTCTGCGTGGTGACCGCATGCTAGCGGCTCCGAGGGATCGTGCCTAGTGAGCGGGCCCCACGCGAGCGCTCGGTTTTCCGCCTCCTCATCATCGGCAGTCGCTGAGGATCTCTTGAGTAGAGCCCGTGGCCCAGGTGGTCGTGAACCACCGGGCTCATGCGTCCGATCAGGGCGAGCGACCCAGGGTCCTGCGTCTCGATCTTCACGAGGATTGGTGTGGCTCGCGAGATCCTGATCGAGACTCCTGGTCCAGACGAACGGTTTCGTGTGCTCGTGGGTGTGATCGAGGAAGCCTCGGATGTCGCGCTCGAGATCGCGCGCACACCGGTGTGAAACTCGCTTGATCGTTCGATCGGAAAGCAGAGCGAACCACCGCTCGACAAAATTGAGGCGGGAGCTCTAGGTCGGGGTGTCGTGGACGTGGCAGCGCGGGCGTCTCGCCAGCCACCTCTGAGCCGATGGCGTCTTGTGGATCGCGTCGTCGTCGAAGACGAGGCGGATCGCTGGAGAGACGGAGGGTCTTCACGCGATGGGACGGGAGATCGAATGCGCGCCACACGCGAGGCACCTCGGTCTGCGAGACCGGGATCCGCTTCGCCAGGTCGCGAGTGCTCCAATGCGTGCTGTCAGAGGGCGTGCTCTCCAGGGTCATCGTCACGATGCGCTCGAAGGTCTCATCGCTGACGTGGTGCGGCGCTCCAGGACTACCGGGAAGACTCGGTCGAGCGTCTGGTGCGTCGCGATCGCAGGATGACGAGCCGGCGCCCGTAGGTCCGTCGGTGTCCCCGGGCCGAGGCGTCCGGCCTCCGGTCACCTCCCCGCGCGCTCGACGGGCCAGTGCGCGTCGAGGAGCGGGGCGAGCTCGGAGGCGAAGGCCAGCAGCCGCCCGCGGGCCCGGATCTCGCCGTCTCCCACGATCGGGGTGCTGAGCCGGATCA
>JANQEL010000274.1 GCA_028278345.1 Myxococcota bacterium | reverse complement strand
GAGGGCGCGCGGTGACTTCCGCGTGCGGGTCGTCGCCCTGGCGATCGCCTCGGCGACCTGCCCGGTGCTTCCCTGCGATGACTGCGGCGGGTTCGGCATCACCCGATCTCCGTTCAACGGACTCACGACTAGACAATGCATAAATGGTGCCAGCGTCTCGTTGCGCATCTTTCGGCAGCACCTCGACTGCGATTCAGCACTTTGCAGCCCCTGATTGCGCGTCCACGAATCAAGCGCGCACCCGAGGTGTCAAATTTGGAACACCGAGGTGACCGATCTCGGACATCCCGCGCGTTCGTTGCCGTTTGCGGATTGGACGAAGTCATGCGTGCATTCGATTCAATGCAGGCCCGCGCCGGTGGTCTGGGTCTCGCTGCGGCTCGAGAGCGCTTCTGCGATGTCGGCAGGTTCGACGCGCCGGCGACCGGCAAGATCGGCGATGGTTCGAGCGCAGCGAAGTACGCGCCGTGCGGCGCGCGCGGAGAGGCGGAAGCGATCGACTGCGCGACCCAGCAGCTTCCCGGCCTCGGCCGTCGCGGCGACGATTTCATCGAGGCGCGCGTCGGGGATGTCGGCGTTGCGCCGAATCCCGCGTTCTCGTTGCCGCTCCTGCGCGACCGCCACGCGCTCGCGGCGTTCCCGCGTCGACGCCCCGTCACTCGGCGCTTCGAGTTCGGCCCAGGCCTGCGCCGGCACGTTCACGTGCAGGTCGACGCGATCGAGTAGTGGTCCCGAGATGCGCTGGCGGTAGCGCGCGATCGTCGCGTCGTCGCAGCGACAATCCCGCACGCCGCTGCGATACCAGCCACACGGGCAGGGGTTGGCGGCGGCGATGAGCTGAAAACGCGCCGGAAACCGGCAGGAGAAGCCCGCCCGGGCCAGGCGCACGTGCCCGCTCTCGAGCACTTCTCGCAGGGATTCGAGGCTTCGGCGATCGAATTCGGGGAGTTCGTCGAGGAACAACACACCGCCATGGGCCAGGGAGACCTCCCCGGGCGCCGGCGGGCTGCCGCCACCCATCAGCCCCGCGGTACTCGCCGTGTGGTGCGGCGCGCGAAACGGGCGATGCCGGAGGATGGGCGTGCCCTCGTCGAGTCGATTCGCGGCGCCGTGGATTCGCGTGACCTCTAGCGCTTCGTCGAGGGTGAGTGCAGGCAATAGCCCCGGCAGTCGTCGCGCCAACATCGTCTTGCCCGAACCCGGCGGGCCGGAGAGCAACAGCCCGTGCCCGCCCGCCGCTGCGATCTCGAGGGCGCGCTTGGCGGTCTCCTGGCCGCGTACGTCCCGCAAGCAGAGTCCGTCGCCAGGTGCACTCGATTTCTCGAAGGCGGTGAGATCGGGTGTTGCGCAGACCCCGAGCGCTTCGGCACCGCGCAGGTGTGCGATCACTTCGCCGAGGTGGGCCGCGCCATACACCTCGATGCCGGGTGCGATGGCGGCTTCGCTCGCGCTGGCTTTCGCGACGAAGGCTTCGCCACAACCGAGATCGCGGGCGGCCAACACCTGGGCGAGCGCACCGCGCACCGGACGCAGTCGCCCGTCGAGGGCGAGTTCTCCCGCGAACGCGCGGCCCTGCAGCGGTTCGTGTTCGAGGGCACCCGAAGCCGCGAGGATGCCGACGGCGATCGGGAGATCGAGCCCCGCCCCACTCTTCTTCAGACCGGCGGGCGCGAGGTTCACCGTGACCCGCTGGTCGGGAAACTTCTCCCCCATCGCATTGATCGCCGCGCGCACCCGCGCGGCGCTCTCCCGAACCGCCGCTTCGGGCAGGCCCACGATGTCGATCCGCGGCAAGTGAGAACTGATGCGGACCTCGACTTCGACTGCGACTCCATCCACGCCTACGAGCGCAGCACCCCAAACGCGTGACACGGTGACGTTCGCCTTCCCGGGACCGGGAATCGGGGTGGGGTCGGGCAGCCGGCCCGAAGGTGTAGAGAAGGGACCGGCAGGGTCAGAAGACGAAGGAGACAGGGCTCACAGGGGTGGAGCCCTGCCTCCCACTTCTGAAGAGTCCCGCGAGGACGGGACGCCTGTTAAGGGAGTGGGTCGAGATTTCCGAATGTGTCAGGAGAACTGATCTTTCGGACGCAAAAAAACGGAACCGGGGGCAATTGCGACAATCCAACCCACTTCTGGATGGGTTTTGAATTCGCGGCGAGATGGCGGGCGCCACGGCGGAGCCGGTCTGGCGGTGCCGAAGGCGCCGCCCACGATACTGTCCCGGCTCCGGAGCCGGCCGTTTTCCCGAGCAGCGACGCACGGATAGCTGAAACAGAAGGGTTCGCAGGTGGCACAGGAGCAACGCAACGCGGGTAGGCGCGACAGGGAACGGGGAGTGATCGCGACAGGGCGAAGCCTGATCGTGGTCGCAGCCGTGCTCGTTGCGTGTTCGTTGCCGGTCGCGTGCACGACGCCCGACCCCACGGCCAGCCGGGCGAAGTCCACGCTCGGCCGTCCACCAGGCCCGGTCCTATTCTCCGGGCAGACCGCCTGGCAACACATGCGCACACTCAACGAGTTCGGCCCCCGCGTCACGGGTTCGCGCGCCGCGGCGAATTCGCGCGAATTCCTGCGCGAGACGCTCTCTCGCGCCGGTGTGCCGAATCGCGAGCTGCGCACCCTCGCAACCATCGGCGACGGCGACGTGATCGAACTCCACCACGTGCTGGCCAGCGTGCCCGGGCGTTCGAACGACGTGATCGTCCTCGCGGCCCACTACGATCTTCCCGAAAGCGATGCTCGCGAGCCGCGGCTGCGCCCCGACGACCAGCGCGCGTCGGGAGCCGCCCTGTTGCTCGAGTTGGCGCGCGTGGCTCTCGCCGGGGATGTTCCCGACTACACCCTGTGGATCGTGTTCATCGACGGCGACGCGGCTGGGCCGACCTCGTCGTCGTCGCCTTCGGAGCACCTGGGAACCCGCAGCCTCGTCGAAGACTGGTCGCGCACGGGAGAACTCGAGAACGTGCGTGCGGCGATCTTCTTCGGTGCGGTGGGCCATCGCGACCTCCCGATGCTGCGCGACATCGATTCGCCGCGGGTCTACCGCGAACTCTTCTGGGAGGCAGCGCGCGATCTCGGCCACGCGGCCCGGTTTCCCTCCGCGAGCCCCTATGGGCGCGCCCAGACCGGGCGGAGCACCTTCGCGCAGATCGCCGGGCGCTCCTCGGTCGCCCTCGCAAACGCCGACACCCCGCTCCTCCCCGAGGCCGAAGGCTCGCCCTCGAGCGCCGCGGGAAATGCGCCCACGCCCGCGCCACGACGCGCCTCGTCGGGCCTGCACGCCGTCGGGCGGGTCACGCTCGAGGCTCTCGAGCGGGCTGCCGCGAAGCTGCGCCGAATTGATCGCTTCGCGCAGGCACCGTTGAGGGCGGGCCGAGAGCCTGTGGAACCTCCTGCGGCCCAGCCGTGACTCATAGGGGCAGAACCCTCGCGACGAAGCACAGTTGCGCGTGGCTGACGGTTGCCTGATCCCAAGGTCCCTCTGGTATATTCCACGCGCTTCGGCCGGGCTGATCGGGGGGTGCGGCGATCCACGTCGTGAGACGGTGGATTGCGGTGCAACCTGACTTCGGACCCGATCGTTCATTGATTTCCATTTCTCGAAACCGCGGCTTCTTCGAAGAGCCGCGCCCGCCAGGCCCAGGAATCAGGCTCCTTTGCGATCCGAGTACCCGCCCATGACCCTGCGACGATGCTTCGTCGTGACGCTGGCGCTTTGTCAAGCCGCGGTGTTGCTCGCCGGGAGTGCGTTCGCAGCGAGTGTCGAGCGCGCGGACGTGAGCCCCGTCGCGATCGACATCGCGTCGCCCAGCAACGGCGAGGTGGTGCGCAATCGCGTGCACGTGGCTGCGATTCGCGGATCGGCGCGCTCGGGTACCGCGGATCCCCTCGACTTCGACGTCATGATCGCGATCGATGTCAGCAAGTCGACGCGCTTTCCGAGCGGCATCGATGTCGATGAAGACGGCGAAGTCGGTTTCAACCCCCAGGAAGAACTCGTCGCCCCCGGCACCTATCCCACGGACATGGTGTGCAGCGATCCCGACGACAGCATCCTGGGCGCCGAGATTCGCGCCGCCCGCATGTTGGTCGATTCGCTCTCCGCGGGACGCAGTCGCGTCGGCGTGCTGACCTTCTCGGGTGAGGTCGATCTCGAAACCGGAGAGCGGCGCTCGGCCGACCAGCAGGACGCGATCCTCCGCATCCCGCTCACCGACGACTTCCCCGCGGTGTTGAAGGTGCTCGAAGAGGTGCTCGCCGAGGGGTCGCACGGGGCCACGAACTTCTCGGCTGCGATTCGACTCGCGGTCGTCGAGCTGGTGGGGCTCACCGGTGCGCAGAGCGAAGCGCGACCCAAGGCGCGACGGCTGCTGCAGTTCCTGACCGACGGCGTTCCCACCTTCCCCTACGGCCGCGGCGACACCCCCGACGCGGAAGACACCGAAGAGGCGATTCGCGCAGCGCGGCTCGCCCGCAAGGCCGGCCTCACCATCAACAGCTTCGCCCTCGGTCGCTACGCCCTCGAATCGCCGGTGGCCACCACCGAGATGGCGCGGCTCACTGGTGGCGCCTACACGCCGGTGCGCAACCCGGGCGAGATCCTCGCCTTCCTGCGCAGCGTGTCGTTCGCGAACATCGAGGACGTGGTGATCACGAACCTCACCACCAACGACATCTCCTACGACGTGCACCTCTCGCCCGATGGGTCGTTCTCGGGCTTCGTGCCCGTCGGCCTCGGTCGCAACCAGGTGCAGGTGACGGTGCTGGCCAGCGATGGCGGGGAGAACTCGGTCAATCTCGACGTCGACTTCGAGCAGGCCGGTCTCAGCGAGAACGAGCTGGTCGCCGAACTCGAGCGCGTGCGCAAGCGCAACAAGGAAATGATGCTGCTGCTCGAGCAGAAGCGCATCCAGGCCTTCCGCGAACGCCAGAAGGGCGTCGTGACGATCGAGGCGGAGGACGAGGCGGACGAGTAGCCGCCCGGTTCCGCCCGTGCCTCAGAGCGGCACGACCTCGGGCTTCAGGATCTCGCGGCGGACGAGCTTTCCCTTCCGGTAGATCGAGACGAGATCGACTTCGCCGTCGCCATCCATGTCTTCTTCGCGGCGGGCGATCACGGCCTTGCCGTTCTGGGATTCGAAGGTCTCGAAGGTGTCGGCGAAACCGCGGCCGCTCTTGTCGACTTCGATGTGGGTGACGGTTTCGCGGCCGTCGACCACGCCGTAGCGCGTCCAGGTGTCGGGGCGGCCGTCGCGATCGGTGTCTTCCCGGGCCTTGTCGCGGCGGCCCTTCTTGTAGTCGATCACGAGATCGATGGTGCCGTCGTTGTTGGCGTCGTGGCGCTCGCGGGCGAGGTATTTGCCTTCGAACTCGTAGAAGGCGTCGAGCACCTCGTCGTAGTCGCGGTCGAGTGAGCGCTCGGTCTGACGCCCCGAGGCGTAGCGCTCGAAGATGTCCGGCCTTCCGTCGTGATTGCTGTCGATCTCGCGTGCCACGATGCGACCGCGTTCGTAGGTGAGGAAGCTGTCCATGCGGCCGTCGTAGTTGCGGTCTTCTTCCTGGCGCAGCGGAGTCTCGCTCTTGCGTTCGATCCAGCGCACGACCTCGGGCTTGCCGTCGCGGTCGGCGTCGAGGGAGAGACGTTTGGCCTTGAGCTTGCGCTTGTTCGTGAAGCCGGGGGTGCTGCCGTCGATCGTCACCGACTTTTCGTCGAAGATCGCGCGCGGCAGGTCGCGGGTCTCGGGGACGGGCGGTGCTTCGCGGGGTTCGTTGCTTTGCGAAGCATCGTCGTCGTCGACGCGATGGGCCCCGAGCACCTCGCGGGTGGTCGCGGTTTCGTTGCGTTGCCGGCGTTCGAGCATGATGTCCTGCATCTGCATCTGTTCATCGATCGCACTCTGCAGGCGTTCTTCGCGTTCGCGTTCCTGGGCGGCGTTTCGCTCGGAAACCTCGCGTCGCTTGCGCTCGATCTCGGCCTTGCGCGCGGCCTCGGCTTCGGCCTCGCGGCGTTCGGCTTCTTCTTCGAGGCGTCGGGCTTCTTCGAGCTGGCGGAAGAGATCGTCGTCGCTCGAGGCGAGGGGGTCGGCCGCGGCGTTCGGCGCGAGGGCGAAGGTCAGGCCGAAGGCGATGACCGCCATGAAGCAGCAGACGCGGGAGATGCAGGCAGTGATGGGCGAGCGGTTCATCCTGGGCTCTCGAGGATTCGCACGGGATGCGAAATCGGTCGGTCGGGCCGGCGAACTTGCCACAGAGCCCGACACCTACACAGGACCCCGGGCCACCAACCCCGGTGCCTGCGAGAGCGAGAAATCACCGCCACGACCGCCCGATCGACCCCGGGTCATCCCCGCTGGGAGCGAGACCCAATGCTTCCCGGAGTTGCCGCTGTACAGCGCCGAAAGTTGCCGAAGTTGCACGAGAATTGGGGATCTTCGGCGGAAGTTTCCGGTTGCGATCGGGGGGATTTCACGGTACATTCCGCGCCTTCCCAGCCATCTCTCCTGCCCGTCCCCCGCGGAATGATGGGCGGGATGGTTCACCCTCCCCAACCGATCGCAGGCGCCCACCGCGACCTCCCCGATCCCGGCTTCGGCGCGGTTCCATCCGGCTTTCCTCTATGTGCACTTTGATCGCAATTCACCGCCATGTGCCCGGCGCACCCCTGGTGGTCGCGGCCAACCGCGACGAATTCCTCGATCGCCCGGCGACCGGTCCGGATTTCACCACCCATGCGAACGGGACCCGCATCCTGGCCCCCCGCGATCTGCAGGCCGGCGGCACCTGGCTCGGGCTGAACCAGCACGGCGTGTTCGCCGCCCTCACCAACCGCCCGACCGAGACGCCGGATACCACGCGCCGCTCGCGTGGCCTGCTCGTGATGGACGCCCTCGGTTACGAAGGCGCCGACAAGGCGGCGGCCGCGTTCGAAGCCCTGCGCCCGGAGCAGTACAACCCCTTCAATCTCTTCATCGCCGACGGGAGCGATGCCTACACGATCGTCTGCTACGGCGGCACGGTGCGCGTGAGCGCCCTCGAGCCGGGCGCCCATGTGATCGGCAACGCTGAGCCCAACGACATCGAGCATCACAAGACCCTGCGTACCCTCGAAGGCGCGCGCGACCTGCTCGGTTGCGCGAGCGACGAAGTGATCGCGGGTCTGACGAAGCTCTGTCAGTCACACGACGGCAACAACGACGCGCAGCGTGGCCCTCTCGGCGCCACCTGTGTCCACACCGAGGCCTATGGAACTCGCAGCGCGGTCTTGCTGCAGCTCGAGGCGGATCCGGCGCAGAACGGGTTCGCCGAGAGCAGGTTCTATTACGCGGATGGCGCACCCTGCGTCACTCCGTTCGAGGATTCAACACCCCTGCTTCGAGAGCTGAGCCGGTTGGCAAGCTACGACGAAGTCGGGTCAACCACGAGGACAGTGAGTTGAGGCGTATTGGTAGCAACATCCGCAAGAAGAACTCCGAGGAACGATCTCATCGTCTGACGAAGAACATCATCCACTACACGGAAGATGAGGCTCCGCAGAACGACTACCCGCGCAAGATCGTGTCTCCCCCCACGCCGTCTTCGTGCTGCACCGATGACAACCGCTTGACGGTTGGCAGCATGCGCGAAGTCGATGGGTTCAAGTTCTGTTACAAGATCTGCCAGGAATGCGGGCATGCGGTGAAGTACTTCTTTCCTGCGAACGAGACCACGAGTGCCGCGGTCAAGGAATACCGCTCCTGGAAGAAGTACATGGTCCAGTAGCCAGACCCTGTACGAGCCAAAGGTAGATCGAAGAGGCGGTCGCTTGCGGCCGCCTCTTCTGTTTTGGTTCCGAGCCGATGACATCCGACTCCCCCATCGAAACCGCCGAGCAGGCCGGGCGCTATCTCGAGACGCTGATCAACATCGAAAAGCGTCGCGATTGGTCGAACGTGCGCATGAGCCTCGATCCGATTCGGGCGTTGCTCGAACGCGTGGGGAACCCGCAGGCGGAGCTCTCGGTTCTGCACGTGGCGGGGTCGAAGGGGAAGGGTTCGACCTGCCTGTTCGCCGAGGCGGCCCTCGGGGCGCTGGGCAAGCGGGTGGGCGTCTTCACGTCACCGCATCTCCATAGCTGGACCGAGCGCTTTCGCATCGACGGGCGTGATGTCGAGGGCGCCGAACTCGCGCGGGCGGTGAACGACCTGTGTCCTCACGTGGACTGGCTGCGAGCGAACGATCCCGAACTCGCGCCCACCTTCTTCGACGCGACGACCGCGGCGGCGCTGCTGATCTTCGCTCGTGCCGAAGTCGACTTCGCGATCCTCGAGGTGGGCCTCGGCGGAAGGCTCGACTCGACCAACGTCGTCGACCCCCTCGTGTGCGCGATCACCACGATCGAACTCGAACACACCGACAAGCTGGGAGACACCATCGCGCTGATCGCGGCCGAGAAGGCGGGGATCATCAAGCCCTCCGTGCCGTGCTTCGTCGGGCGTCTCGTGCCCGATGCCGATGCCGTGATCCGCGGGCGGGCTGCCGAGGTCGGCGCGCCCATCTTCGCTCTCGCAAAGGAATTCGAGCCCGTGAGCGGTGACGCACTCTCGGTGTACGGCCGACATCAGGAAGACAATGCGGGGCTCGCGCTCGCGTGCGTAGAGCGGCTGGTCGGCGGAGAGGCCGGCTTCGAGAGTCCGGCACAGCGCGAGCGCGCCCTGGCGGGAATCGCGGCCGCGACGCTTCCCGGAAGGGTCGAGATGCTGAGCGAGACCCCCCGCGTCATCGTGGACGCCGCACACACCCGGGCGTCGGCCCTCGAGCTCGCGGCGGTGATCGATGCGCTGCCCGCGCAGCCCGGGCGCCGTCGGCTGCTGCTCTCGGTTTCGGAAGGGAAGGATCTCGGCACCATCCTCGACGCCCTGCTGCCGCTCTTCGACGAAGTGATCGCGACCCGCGCCGAGCCCCACCGCTCGATCGAGGCCGCGGCGCTCGCGAGCCTCGTCGGCGAACAGCGTCCCGGGATGTCAGTTCGTGAGATCGCGGATCCCGCCGTCGCGGCACGCGAGGCCCGCGCCGACACCCGGGCCGACGATCTGCTCGTGGCCGCGGGGAGCATCTACCTCGCCGCGATCGCGCGGGAGCAGTGGCAGCCCTGAATTCGCGTTGAGGTTTCGCGCCGACTGCATCATTCTCGGGCTGCCTCGCCCCCTCTTTCTTCTGCACGGAGATGCGCGTCAGATGGACCTGAAATACGGCTGCAACCCCCACCAGGCCTTTGCCTCGGTCGAAGCGATCGATCCCGACACGCTTCCGATCGAGAAGCTCAACGGCACGCCGTCGATGATCAACTACCTCGACGCCGTGAATGCCTGGCAGCTCGTACTCGAATTGCGTCGCGCACTCGATCTTCCGGCCGCGGCGAGCTTCAAGCACGTGTCGCCGGCGGGTGCGGCGGTGGCGGTCGAGCTCGATGAAGAACTCGCACGCTGCTACGAGGTGGCGGGCCGTGAGCTCACGCCCCTCGCAACCGCCTACGTGCGCGCGCGCGGCGCCGATCCCAAGTGTTCGTTCGGCGACTTCGTCGCGCTCTCCGATGTGGTCGACGTCGAGACCGCGAATTTCTTGAAGGGCGTCGTCTCCGATGGTGTCGTGGCGCCCGGCTACGACCCCGAAGCTCTCGAGATCCTGAAGCGCAAGAAGAACGGCGGCTTCATCGTGTTGCAGGGCGACGCCGATTTCACGCCGCCCGAAACCGAGAGCCGCGAAGCCTACGGCCTGCGACTCACCCAGGATCGAAACAACCGCCAGGTGACCCTCGACGACGTGGCGAACCCGGTCTGCGGAACCTTTACCGAGGCGGCCAAGCGCGACATGGTGCTCGGGTTGATCGCGCTCAAGTACACGCAGTCGAATTCGGTGGGCTACGCCCTCGACGGCCAGATGATCGGCATCGGGGCGGGGCAGCAGTCGCGCGTCGACTGCACGAAGCTCGCGGGTGAGAAGGCCGATACCTGGCACCTGGGTCGTCATCCGCGCGTGCTCGACCTCGCGTTCAAGAGTGGAGTGAAACGACAGGAGCGCATCAACTGGCGCATCCGCTTCCTCGAAGGCGACCTCACGCAGTTCGAAGAGGTGGCGTTGCGCGAGGTGCTGGACGGCGACCTCGTGCTCCTCAACGATGAAGAGAAGCGCGACTGGATCGCGAAGCTCGACGGCGTTTCTCTCGTGAGCGACGGCTTCATCCCCTTCCGCGACAACATCGATCACGCTTCGAAGCACGGCGTGAAGTTCATCGCACAGCCGGGTGGCTCGACGCGCGACGCCGACATCGAGTCGGCGTGCAAGGACTACGGCATCGCCATGGTCCACACGGGCCTGCGCCTGTTCCACCACTAGACTTCGAACCGAACGCGCCGAAAGAGAAGGTCCACTTGCCGAGCGAGTTGGCGAAGCACTGGGGTCTCGATCCCGAGATCGCACACCTCAACCACGGCTCGTTCGGGGCGTGTCCCACGGTCGTGCTCGAAGAGCTGCATCGCCTGCAGCGCGAACTCGAGTGGGATCTCGGCTCGTTCTTGAATCGCACCTCGGCGAAACGACTTGCCGAAGCGCGTGGTTCACTCGGCCCCTTCCTGGGCGCCGACCCCGAAGACCTCGCCTTCGTGCCGAACGTCACCTTTGCATTGAACTCGGTGCTGCGTTCGATGCCCCTCGAAGCAGGAGATGAACTGCTCGTCTGCAATCACGAGTACAACGCGTCGCGCAACGTGCTCGACTTCGTCGCCGAGCGAGCAGGCTGCAAGGTCGTGGTGGTCGATGTGCCCTTCCCGATCGAAGGGCCGGGCGTGGTGGTGGAGCGCTTCCGCAAGGCGATCACCGATCGCACGAAGCTCGCGCTGGTCGATCACGTGACGAGTCAGACCGGCTTCATCATGCCCCTCGCCGAACTGGTCGAGCTGTTCCACGACCACGATGTCCGCGTCGCGGTCGATGGCGCACACGCGCCGGGCATGATCGAAGTCGATCTCGAAGCCCTCGACGCCGACTACTACGGCGCCAACTGCCACAAGTGGATCTGCTCACCCAAGGGTGCCGGCTTCCTCCACGTCCGCCGCGAGCTCCAACACGAAGTGCGTCCGGCGGTGATCAGCCATGGCGCCAACTCCGGCCTAGAGGGCAACGCGCACTTCCGCGCGGAGTTCGAGTGGATGGGGACGCGCGACATCACGCCCTGGCTGTGTGTGCCGATGGCGCTCGAAGCCATGGCGTCGTTCGTTCCCGGCGGTTGGGATGAAGTGCGCGCACGCAACCACGAACTCGCAGTGCAGGGCCGGCGCGCGATCTGCGAACGCCTCGAGGTCGAGCCGCCCTGCCCCGACGCGATGCTGGGTAGTCTGGCGGCGATCCATCTACCAGTGAGCGAGCGGTTCGAGGAGAGCACCGCGAACTCCGCCCTTGGTCTCGATCCCCTTCAGGAAACCCTCTTCCATGAACACCGAATCGAGACACCCGTGCTGCGCTGCCCGGATTCGGGGCGCAGGATGGTTCGGGTCTCCGCGCAGCTCTACAACGATCTCGGACAGTACGAACGACTGGGAGCGATTCTGCGCGAGCTCCTGTAGCTGCTCCTCGCGCGCGAGGTGAGACGGGAGCTGACAGCGATCGGAATCGGAAATACCATTCCCGAGACGCTGGCGGATGCCGTATCGCCCGTTGTCCTGTCCGCCTCGACCCGAGCGCTTCGTTCCGTCAGCGCCAGAACGGGAAGGTCTTCCTTCCACTGGCCATCTGGAGGAACGAACATGGACACCGCCTACGTACATCGATGGATGCGTGAGCATCCCCGCTCGATTCACGGCGCAAGCGAAACCGTCATCAGCCGTTGCGCGGCTGCGGTTCACAGGAGCGCAACGCGCGATGCGTGGTTGCGCGCTCGGGAGATCGTCGATCGCGAACACGATCGCTGGGTCGGCACCCACGGCAACCACGCGAGCCCGGGCTTCGTCGCACACGAGATCTGCATCGAACTCGCTCGAAAGCTGAGCCACATGGAACCCGCCGTCCCGGAAGGCAACGAGGAGCGCTTCCTGGACGACGAGACGCGCGCCATGCTGGAGCCGGACGCAACGGACGCGATACGGCCGTGGCTACACGCGCAGGTGGTGCGAGCCGAACACGATGCCTGGCGCGATATCGTGAAGTTTACGCGCAAGCGCGGTCACAGCATTCCGGAAGAAGAGCACCTGAGCTTCGACACGACCTGGGAGAAGACCTGCGAGTACGGCGAGGCCGCGGCCATGGTGACGGACATGCTGCTTCGCGATTACGCGAAGCGGATCCACTAGCTCGCGGTCGCATCCTCTGGTTGCACGACGAGGCAACCCGGGCCGCGTGTCGTCAAGAGAAGCAGGGCGCAGCCGTAAGCCGGAAACCCGTTCGCCTTCGGAGGCGAGACCCGCACCGGAGCCTCGGGGTTCGACACCAAAGCGTTCGCGCTGCCGACGACGAGGTTGAGGAACTCGCCGAGGGCGTCGCCGAGTTCTTCGGGAGTGAGCCAGCCGGGATCCTTGAAGAGCATTGCGGAGGCGATCTGCTGGGCGAGTTCGCGACTCGCCGCGAGACCAATGGTGAGCGTGCCGCCGCAATCGATTTCGATCGAGCGGCGGATCTCGAGGCGCGGGTCTTCCTGCCAACTCGCAGCCCAACGACTCAGGAGCTGCAGGCGCCCCATGCGCAGGGCGATGCGTGGCAGCACCTCGACGCTTCGCTCCGCGATCTCGTGGCGCGCGACGTCGTCGGGCATGCGGTCTTCGCGCAGGAAGGCAGCGGCTTCGCTCTTGTAGCGATCGAGTTGGTATTCGAGGGTCTGGCGCGAGATGTGACCGAGTTCGACGAGGGCCTCGCCGATGTAGAGATGGCTCGTCGAACGCTGATGCACCATCGCCTGGAGCTTCTCTTCGCTGAGGTAGCCGAGTTCGATCGCGATCTCGCCGAAGCGGCGGTCGACGGTGTGCTGCCGCTCGAGGATCTCGCGAATCTGCGCGTCGTCGAGCCAGCCTTCGCGCTTCGCCAGCTCACCCACCGGGAGGTTTACCCGGTCGCAATGATCGAGTGCGGCCTGCAGCTGATCGGAGTCGATCTCGCCGGCTTCGATCATGAACTCGCCAAAGAACTGGGGCATGCAGGGGTCTCCGCCGCACGAAAGCGTCCCGTGTCTTCGCTTCGTCGGCCGTGGCGGGGGGCCACTTTATCGAGACACCGATCATGTGCGGGCGAGCCACGGGGTCGGGGTCATTCTCGTTGCCCAACTGCGACCGATCGCAACTTCAGCAGCAAACCGAGGAAGAGCAGCCCCGCGAAATAGACGTACGACTGCAGGAAGTTGAGCGGGGTTTCGGCGAGCCGATTGAGCAGGCGGAAGTTGTTGCTGATGAGGGCGTACGCGATCACCAGTGCGACCAGGTAGCGCTCTGGCTTCTCGCTGCCGCTGTCGCTTCGCCAAATGGCGGCGAGGGCCAGCGCGAAGAGCGGGGCCGTCACGCCGTAGTGGTGGGTCCAGACGGTGGGGGCCGCGACGGTCGAGCAGAGGATCACCACCGCGAGTTCGAGCGCACCCTTCGTCTGGCTCTGCACCCGTGCGACATACAGGGCGATACCCACCAGCACGAGTGAACTCACGACGGTTCCGCCGTGCACCCACGGGTGGTAGTTCACCAGTGTGTTGCGCTCCCACTCGAGGGAGTTGCCGTTCTGGAACAGGCGATGCAACAGGCCGTTCATCGACTGGTTGGGGTGGAAGACCTCGCCCTGCTGCGAGATGTAGGAAAGCACGCTCAGGTAGTCGACGTGGTTTGCCCAACCGAAGACCGCGAGCGCGATCACGGCGAAGAGCGCCATCGGGATCGCGAAACCGAGGATGAAATCCCACTGCCTTCGCAGTGCCCCCCACACCACCACGATGGCCAGCGTTGGCTTGATCACGCAGATCCCCGCGAGCAATGCACCCGAGAGCGAGCGCCGGCCTTCGAGCCAGGCCCACACGACCGCGGTCAGCAGCAGATCGATCCACACCTGGATCTGCCCGAGGTAGTAGCCCCGAACGATCGGATAGAAGGTGAGGGTCGCGATGGCGATCGCGAGCGCGTAGACGACTTCGTCGGCGCGATTGGCTTCACGCCCGGGTTCGAAATGTCGACGCGCGAGATGGAAGACGCGCACGAGCAGGGGGACGAGCAGCACGATGCACCACCACGAGATCCCATTCAGCGCGGGATCGAGAATGGCCTGCTCTCCACCGAGCGCGCGCAACGCCTGCAACACGAGAAGGCTCGAGGGCGGGTACTGGAAGCGCACGTTGTTGTCGAAGTAGACCGCCTCGTAGATCGGCTTCGCGCGCGGCTCGTCGGTGTAGAAGAGCGCGGTGCGCATCGCCTTCCACGAATCGCCGTGGGCCATGCGGTCGACGAAGGCCTCGCTGTAGTCGAGGGTCGTCGTGAGCTGGGGCTGCAGGGGCAGGCGCGGTAGGGCGAGGTTGATCGCGAAGCTGTTCACCAGAACGAAGAGCAGGAGCATCCAGGCGCGTCGCGAAGGAGAGCGGTTCATCGTCGCGACCCCCGCGGCCCTGGATTGCGATCGCGACGTTCGAGGAAGGAGAAGTACCCCGACTGCCCGTTCACGCGGTCTTCGAGCCGGACCGAGCCGACCTTGTACTCGCGCACCACGCGCTCGTCGACTTCGGGAGCGAGTTTCGGAATGCCGCGAAGCGGTTCCTTGCGAAGCCTTCGGCTGAACATGTAGAAGGTGGGCTTCTTGTCGAAGATGTAGGGGTAGTCGGTCTTCTCGTGGCCGGGCAGGCCGCTGCCGAGGGTGCCCTGGGATCGACCGTGATGCGCGATGTGGGCGTCCACGATGCCATGCACGTCGTAGACGCGAAGCCCCGACTCCCACGCGACCGCACCGATCGCTCCCGTCGCGATGCTCTCATCGCGTTCGCCGTAGCGCGCGAAGAAGCGCCCGATCAACCGCTGCCGCGCGACGTACCAGCGTTCGGTCTCGACCCCGCGATGGTTGCCGTGCATGTGCTCGGGCTTTTCGAAGTAGCGGGCCTCGAGGGGTGTCGAGTGGATGCCCGTTCCGAGCAATCCCAGGAGCACGCCGACCTTGACGATCGAAAGACGCCGGGGCGTCAAGCCGGGATCATCCACCGCGTGCAACACGAATCCCGTCAGAACGAGGGCCAGCGCGGGCCACACCGGAACGAAGAAGCGATACATCGCCATGTAGTCGCCACCCACGAAGAGGATGTAGGCGGAATACACGACGAGCAGCACACTCGAAAGCAACAGCCTGGGTTCGGCGAAGCGCGCGGCGAGTCGCGAGCGCTCGCCGAGTAGCGCGATGCCGAGGGCGACGGCCCATGGCAAGACGAAATGCAGGACGAACAGGCCGACGTACTCCGCCCCGCGAGCGGCCTGGGCAAAGCCGCCCCCGGTCTTCGCGTAGAAGGTGTTGGGCAGCGGATGGCCGAAGTAATGGAGCCGCCAGGCCGTGTAGGCACCGATCAACGCGAGGTAGACGAGGCCGGCTGCAACCGGAATCGCGACGCCCTTGTCGCGTGACCGCGCCGCCAGCACGAGGACGCCGCCACCGAGAACCGCCGCCACGAGTGCACCTTCGGGCCGAAGGAGCGTGGCAACCACGAGAGCCACGATGGCCATCGCCGCGTGCCTTCGCTCGCCATCACCTTCGACGAAACGCGCCGCGGCTTCCGTCGCCAACACGACGAAGAGCGCGAACGCACTCGTCTCCATCCCCGAGGTCGACCAGGTGGCGAACGGCCCCGAACAAGCCAGCACCACACAGGGAAAGAGCGCGAGCCTCGGTGATGCACCGAGGCGGCGCGCCATGCGCCAGGAGAGAACCAGGATGAGAACGCTCGCCGCCACACCGAGGGCCTGGGTGGCCGTCGGCAGATCGATGCCGAGAACCAGGAGTAGGGCGCAGACGCACAACCAGAGGAAGTTCGTATAACCCTCGACAGGCGCTTCGCCGGGGTTCCAAACGAGCCCGTGCCCGTTCACCCAGTTCGCGGCGAAGCGATAGGTGATGAAGGCGTCTTCGGTGAGACACACGAGATACGCGGCGTGCGCGAGGAAGATCGCGAGCACACCGCCACAGAGAACGGCGAAGCGCATATCCCATTCGAGGCGCTCGCCCGCTCGAGTCATGCGCGCGAGCCTATCACTGGACGCGACATGCGATCGACCACTGACGTTCGACTAAAGACGACCCCCACCCTGCGTCGATAGGCGGGCCCGAACACTCACCACGGAGACTGCACGTGCACCCCGCCTATCAACGACTCGCGCAGAACGAAGAACCCCGAAGCCCGGTGCGCGAGATCGGCGTGGGGCTCGCCTTGCTGCTCGCGATCGTGCTCGGTTTCCTCTTCCTGCCCGCGCTGCCCGGGGAGGATGATCCGGCCGGGGAGGTCGGAGCGGCTCCGCCGGTGGTCCGGTCGCTCGGAGATGCGTCGGTCGAAGCTGCCGATCCGGCGAGCGGGGCTGCAGCCAGCCGGGACTGAGGGCCTCCGGGACCTCTCGCCTCGATCAGGGCCATTCGCGACGTCCTTCAGCCAGCCCGCCTTCGTTTACAGATACGATACGTATCGTTATTGTTTGACGGCCCTGCCGGCCGGCCGAAGGGCGCTTGCCCCGAGGGGAATCCTCGCGGAAAAGCAAGCCCCCGCCCGAGGTTTCGCGATACTCCGACCTCGCCGCGCCGGAACCGCGCGGGGTTTCGCGAGACGACTCGCGCCCGACCCGCCCACCCTCGCCGTTCTCGATCCCTTCGCGATCCGCCCTGACCCCGGACCGAGAGCGCCGAGTCGAAGTCCTCCCCCAGCCACCCAACAAGGCACACACGTGGATAAAAGAACGACGGAAAAGGACGTCGTCGCCGAACTGTGCGACGGCATGACGATCGGCATAGGGGGTTGGGGTAGCCGCCGCAAGCCCATGTCGATCGTGCGCGAGATCATCCGCAGTGGTCTCAAGGATCTCACCATCGTTTCCTACGGCGGCCCCGACGTGGGTCTTCTCTGCGCCACGGGCAAGGTGAAGAAGGTCATCTACGGCTTCGTCTCCCTCGACTCGATCCCCCTCGAGCCGCACTTCCGCAAGGCGCGCCAGAGCGCTTCGATCGAAGCCGTCGAACTGGACGAGGGCATGTTCCAGTGGGGGCTGATCGCCGCTGCCCATCGCCTGCCCTTCCTGCCGACGCGCGCGGGTCTCGGCAGTGACATCGAGAAGTACAACCCGGACATCAAGACGGTGACGAGCCCCTACGCCGATGGCGAGACCTTCCTGGCCATGCCGGCCCTCGAACTCGACGTGGCGTTGATCCACATGAATCGCGGCGACGAACGCGGCAACGGACAGTTCCTCGGCCCCGACTTCTTCTTCGACGATCTCTACTGCATGGCGGCCAAGCGCCGCTTCATGAGCGTCGAGAAGATCGTGCCCACCAAGGACCTCCTGAACGAAGGCAGCTTCCACACCCTGAAGATCAACCGCACGATGATCGACGGCGTGATCGAAGCCCCGAACGGCGCGCACTTCACCGAGTGTCCGCCAGACTACAACCGCGACGAAGCCTTCCAGCGCGACTACGCGGCCACCGCGAAGGACCCGGAAGTCTGGGAGGCCTTCAAGAAGCAATACCTCGATACCGCCTCGGAAGCGGAATACCAGGAGGCGGTGAAGAAGCGATGAGCGAATTCACGCGAGCGCAGCAGTGTGCGGTGGCGATCGCCGAGGTGTTCCGCGGCGATGGCGAGATCCTGGTGAGCCCGATCGGCAATCTCCCGATGCTGGGTGCCCGCCTCGCCAAGCTCACCTTCGAACCCGAAATGCTGATGACCGACGGCGTCGCGATGCTCGTCGAGACCTGCCAGCCGATCGGTGGCGCCCCGGGCCCCGAGCCGGTCGTCGAGGGCTACATGCCCTATCGCCAGATCTTCGAACTCATCTCGAACGGCAAGCGCCACGTGATGATGGGCGCGACCCAGATCGATCGCTACGGCAACCAGAACATCGCCTGCATCGGCGACTTCGAGAAGCCGAAGGCGCAGCTGCTGGGCATGCGCGGTGCGCCGGGCAACACGATCAACCACACGACGAGCTACTGGGTGCCGAACCAGAGCGCCAAGGTGTTCGTCGAGAAGGTCGATGTGGCTTCGGGCGTCGGCTACGACCGCGCGGCGGGCATGGGGGAAGCCGCGCGCTTCCACGAGATCCGCAACGTGGTGTCGAACCTCGGCGTCTTCGACTTCGGCGGGCCCGACCACGCGATGCGTCTCGTTTCCCATCACTCCGGCGTGAGCGTCGACGACATCGTGGCGGCGACGAGCTTCGAGCTGATCGTCGACGGCGCCGTCGAAACCCGCGCGCCGACGGACGCCGAAATCGAGATCCTGAAGGAGCTCGATCCCAACGGCGTCGCGTCCAAGGAAGTGCCGGGCTGAGCCCCGGCGATTCGAAAGGCCTCCCCGCTTTGTCCTCCCCCCTCCACACCGAAATCTGCGATCGCCTGGGCATCCGCTACCCGATCATCCAGACCGGGATGGGGTGGGTGGCGACGCCCGAACTCGTGGCGGCGGTGAGCAACGCGGGGGCGATCGGTTTCCTAGCGGCGGCCACCATCCCGCCGCCCGATGTCGAAGCCGCGATCCTCGAAGTCAAGAAGCTCACCGACAAGCCCTTCGGCGTGAACTTCCTGATGGACGCGCCGGGTGCCGACGTGATCAGCGACGCGATCATCCGGCAGGGCGTGAAGGCCGCGGGTTACAACCGCGCGCCGAGTCAGGATCTGATCACCAAGCTCAAGGATGCGGGGGTCGTCTGCGTTCCCACCTGCGGTGCGGTGAAGCACGTGCAGAAGGCCGAGCAGCTCGGTGCCGACATCGTGGTCGTGCAGGGTGGTGAAGGTGGCGGGCACACGGGGCCCGTACCGACCTCGATCCTGCTTCCCGAGGCGGCGGCTGCGGTCGACATCCCGGTCGTCGGCGCCGGTGGTTTCAAGGACGGCAAGGGTCTCGTGGCCGCTCTCGCGTTCGGCGCAGCCGGGGTCGCGATGGGGACGCGCTTCGTCCTCACGCAGGAATCGCCCGTACCGAAGACCAGCACTGATCGCTTCATCGCGGCCGATGTCGGCGACGTGATCGTGACGACGCAGATCGACGGCATGCCGCAGCGGGTCGTCACCAACGAACTCGTCCACAAGCTCGAAGCTTCGTCTTCCTTCTCGCGCCTGCTCCTCGCCCTGCGCAACGGTCTTGCGCTTCGCAAGACGACAGGGGCCACGATCGGCGAGCTGCTCGCGAGCGGCCTCAAGATGCGCCGCAACCAACGCCTCACCAACGCGCAGACCATCATGGCCGCCAACGCCCCCATGCTCGCGAAGAAGGGCATGGCCGATGGCGACCCCGTGAATGGCTACCTGCCCGGCGGCTCGGTGGCGGGGGTGATCGACGAGATTCCCACCTGCGAAGAACTGATCCAGCGAATCATGAGCGAAGCGGAAGCGACGCTGAAGTCGCTGTCCAACTGAACACCGTCCCTCTCACGAGAATCGGAACTCCATGGCGATCGACATCGACATCAAAGACGGCATCGCGGAAGTCGTGATCAACAACCCCCCGGTGAATGCACTGGGGAGCGAGGGTTGGTTCGAGTTCGCGAACGGCATCAAGTCCCTCGGTACGAACAGCGACGTCAACTGTGTGGTGATCCGCGCCGAGGGCAAGGGCTTCCAGGCCGGCGTCGACATCAAGGAACTCGCCGAAGACGGCACGCGGATCATCGACGTGAACCGCGGTTGCTACGAGACCTTCGGCGCGATCTACGACTGCCCGGTTCCCGTGATCTCGGCGGTGCACGGCTATTGCCTCGGCGGCGGCATCGGGATCTCCGGTGCCAGCGACATCGTGATCGCTTCCGAGTGCGCGACCTTCTCGCTTCCCGAGATCGACCGCGGTGCGCTGGGCGCCGCAACCCACCTCATGCGCCTCTTCGGCATGCAGAAGACGCGGCGCATGCTCTACACCGGCGAAGCCATCGACGCCCAGGAGGCGCTGCGGCTGGGTGGCGTCGAATCGGTCGTCCCCAAGGACGAGCTGCGTGACGAAGCGATGGCATTGGCGCGCACGATCGCGGACAAGAGCCCCAAGGCCCTTCGCCTCGCCAAGTGGTCGCTCAACGGCATCGAGCTGCTCGACATCAAGCAGAGCTACCGCTTCGAGCAGGGCTTCACCCTCGAGCTCTACATGTCGCCCGATTCCCAGGAGGCGCGCGACGCCTTCGTCGAGAAGCGCGATGCCACCTTCACGGATAAATCGTAGGCATGGATCTCAACTTCACCGCTGAACAGAACGCCTTCCGCCAGGAGGCGCGCAACTGGCTCGAGGCCAACGTGCCTTCCGAGCCGCTCAAGTCCTTCGATACGAAGGAAGGCTTCGATCAACACTGCGCCTGGGAGAAGAAACTCCAGGGCGGCGGCTGGGCCATGGTGCCCTGGCCCGTCGAGTACGGCGGCCGCGGGGCGAACCTGCTCGAGTGGTTGGTCTTCGAAGAGGAGTACTACCGCGCGGGCGCGCCCGGTCGCGTGAACCAGAACGGGATCTTCCTGCTCGGGCCGACCATCATGGAGTACGGCACCGACGAACAGAAGGCGCGCTTCCTCCCCAGGATGGCCTCGAGCGAAGAGGTCTGGGCCCAGGGTTGGTCGGAGCCCAACGCGGGCAGCGACATGGCGAACATCCAGTCGACCGCGATCCTCGAAGGCGACGAGTACGTGATCAACGGCCAGAAGACCTGGGCGTCGCGCGGCGCCTACGCGCACTGGCTCTTCGGGATGTTCCGCACCGACCCCGAATCGGTGCGTCACCACGGGCTGACCTTCATCCTCTGTCCCCTCGACGCGCCGGGCGTCACCGTACGCCCCATCGAGAAGCTCTCCGGCAAGGCGGCCTTTGCGGAGGTCTTCTTCGACAACGCGCGCGTGAAGGCCGAGCATCGCCTCGGTCCCGCAGGTGAAGGCTGGAGCGTCGCGATGGCGACGGCCGGTTTCGAACGCGGCCTCATGCTGCGCAGCCCCGCGCGCTTCCAGAACACCGCGCGCAAGCTCGTCGAGCTCTACCGCGAAACCGAGGCCCAGAGCGAGTACATCGACCCGAGCGTGCGCGATCAGGTCGCGCGCTGCTGGATGGACGCCGAGGCCTACACCCTCAACACCTATCAGACCGTTTCGCGCTTGATGGGCGGCGGCAAGATCGGCGCCGAGGCGAGCCTCAACAAGATATTCTGGAGCGAGCTCGACATCAAGATGCACGAGCTGGCCCTCGAGCTGCTCGGTGCGCGGGGAGAGCTCTTGCCGAGCGCGCCGGCCGCGAAGGGCGTCGGCGAATGGCTCGACGGTTACATCTTCGCGTTGGCGGGCCCCATCTACGCGGGAACGAACGAAGTACAGAAGAACATCATCGCCGAGCGCATCCTCGGCTTGCCGCGGAAGTAGACCGATGGACTTTTCATTCAGCGAAGACCAGATACTGCTGCAGCAGACCGTGCGCGATTTCCTCGAGGGCGAGTGCACCGTCGAGCACGTGCGCTCGATGTGGGATACCGAAACGGGTCGCAGCCCCGAGTTCTGGGGCAAGCTCGCCGAGATCGGCGTGCCGGGCCTGCTGGTGAGTGAAGACCACGGTGGCCTCGGCATGAACGAAGTCGACATGGTGCTCGTGCTCGAAGAGACCGGGCGCGCCGGCACCGCCGAGCCCGTGATCCACACCGCGTGCGTGGGTGTCCGGCTGCTTCAGGAAGCGGGCAACGACGCCCTCGCGAAGGAGTGGCTGCCGAAGGTCGCGGAGGGTTCGGCGATCGTCGCAGTGCAGCACGACCAGAGCCCGTTCGTGAACGATGCGCACGTGGCGGATCTCCTGATCCTCAACTCGGGCGACGCCGTTCACGCGGTGCCGCGTGCCGACGTGCAACTCACCGAGCAGGCGAACAACGATCCGGCGAAGCGGCTCTCGAGTGTCGAGTGGACGCCGAGTGCTTCCACGCTTCTCGCCGATGGCGACGCCGGTCGCGCGTTGCAGGCCGCCGCCTTCGATCGCGGCGCCTTCGCCGCCGCAGCCCAACTGCTCGGCGTCTGCCAGCAGCTCTCGGCGATGACCGTCCTCTACGCTACCCAGCGCAAGCAGTTCGGCGTGCCGATCGGCTCCTTCCAGGCAGTGAAGCACATGATGGCCGAAGAGAAGGTGCAGACCGAATACGGTCGCTCCCACGTCTACCGCGCGGCCAACTCGGTCGCGAAGGCAACGCCCTGTCGCGCCGTCGACGTTTCGATGGCGAAGCTCGCGATGGCCGAGAACGCCGTGTCCCTCGCCAAGACCTGTCTGCAGGTGCACGGCGCCCTCGGATACACCTGGGAGCAGGATCTCCACGTCTGGATGCGCCGAGCCTGGTCCCTCGACACCGCATGGGGCAACTCGGCCTTCCACCGCGCTCGTGTTTCGGCGGCGGTGATCGACGGCGCATCCCCCGCGATACCCTTTGGCTACGAGGCGCCTGCGGCCTAGGTAGAAAGCAAGCGGCGTAGGCCAGTACGACACTCCCCACTTCGAGGACAAACATGGCTACCAGCGAAGTCGTCCCCGCCATCGAGGGTTGGTTCACCGAAGGTGAGAAACCCGCCTTGATCGGCACTCAATGCATTCATTGCAAGACGTACTTCTTCCCCAAGGAAGAGACCTACTGCCGCAACCCCGGTTGCCAGTCGACGGAGTTCGAAACCGTCGAACTCTCGCGCGAGGGCACCATCTGGTCCTACGCCGAGCACTTCTATCAGCCGCCCGAGCCCTACATCGCGCCGGAGCCCTTCGAGCCCTACACGATCGCCGCGGTGGAACTGGCGGAAGAGAAGCTCGTGATCCTCGGCCAGGTCGCCAAGGGCGTTGCGCACAGCGACCTCAAGGCGGGCATGAAGGTCGAGCTGGTCGTGGAACCCCTCTACGACCTCGATGACAAGACCCACACCGTCTGGAAATGGAAGCCCCTCGCGGCTTGACCCCCGGAATCCCACAGGAGAACGACGATGAGTAAAGACGTAGCGGTCCTCGGCGTAGGCATGCATCCCTGGGGCAAGTGGGGAAAGAACTTCGTCGAATACGGCGTGAAGGCGTGCAACGACGCGCTGAAGGACGCCGGCATCGAATGGAAGGACGTCGATTTCGTTTCGGGTGCCGAAACGGTTCGCAACGGCTACCCCGGTTACGTGGCGGGCGCGACCTTCGCCCAGGCGCTCGGCTGGTCGGGTGCCACGGTGGCGACTTCGTATGCGGCCTGCGCTTCGGGCGCGACGGGCATCAGCGCTGCACGCGCGCGCATCCTCGCGGGCATGTGCGACGTGGCGCTCGTGATCGGCGCGGACACGACGCCCAAGGGTTTCCTCGCCCCGAACGCGGGCGAGCGCTGGCACGATCCCGACTGGCTGCGCTTCCGCCTGATGGGTTGCACGAACCCCACCTACTTCGCCCTCTACGCGCGCCGCCGGATGGACATCCACGGTGCCACCGAAGAGGACTTCGCCCAGGTCAAGGTGAAGAACTCGCGCCACGGCTTCACCAACCCCAACGCGCGCTACAAGAAGAAGTTCACCATGGAAGAGGTGTTGGGTTCGAACATGGTCGCGGATCCCCTGCGGCTGTTCGAAATCTGCGCCACGAGCGATGGCGCCGCCTGCGTCGTGCTTTCGAGCATGGAGTACGCGAAGAAGCACACCACGAAGCCGGTGCGCATCTCGGGCGTGTCGACGGTGACGCCCACCTTCCCGAGCACGGTGATCGAGATGCCCAACTTCTCGACCGACTCGGCCTACACGGTGCCGGTGCCCGACACGCCCTTCCGCGATTCGATCGCGGCCTACGCCTACGAAGAAGCGGGCGTCGGGCCGGAAGACATGTCGCTGGCCGAGGTGTACGACCTTTCGTCGGCCCTCGAACTCGACTGGTACGAGAACATCGGCCTGTGCAAGCCCGGCGAAGCCGAGAAGCTCCTGCGCGATGGAGACACCACGATCGGCGGTCGCATCCCCGTGAACCCGAGCGGCGGCCTCGCCTGCTTCGGCGAAGCGGTCCCCGCCCAGGCGATCGCCCAGGTGTGCGAACTCGTCTGGCAACTGCGCGGCGATGCCGGTGAGCGTCAGGTCGAGGGCGCCAAGGCGGGCATCACGGCGAACCAGGGCCTCTTCGGTCACGGCTCGTCGGTGCTCTGCACGATCTGACCCGCGCCTACTGGAACGAACGAAGACAGAAGAAGGAAAGAAGCATGCCCGAGGCCTACATCGTCGACGCGGTTCGAACGCCCGTCGGCAAGAAGAAGGGAAGCCTGGCGAACGTCCACCCCGCCGATCTCGGTGGCCACATCCTGAAGGCGTTGATGGATCGCGTGGACGTCGACCCCGCCGCCGTCGAAGACGTGGTCTTCGGTTGCGTCGACACCATCGGCCCACAGGCCGGTGACATCGCGCGCACCTGCTGGCTCGCCGGTGGGCTTCCCGAAGAAGTGCCCGGAACCACCGTCGATCGTCAGTGCGGCTCGGCCCAGCAAGCGATCCACTTCGGCGCCCAGGGCGTGATGAGCGGCACCCAGGACATCGTGGTGACGGGCGGTGTGCAGGCGATGAACCTGATCCCGATCTCCTCGGCGATGACTTGCGCCGAGGGCCTCGGCTTCACCGACCCCTTCTCGACGAGCCGCGGTTGGGTCGAGCGCTACGGCACCGTCGAGGTCTCGCAGTTCAACTCCGCCGAGATGATCGCGGAGAAGTGGGACATCTCGCGGCGGGACATGGAAGAGTTCGCCCTCGAGAGCAACGTGCGCGCGATCCGCGCCATCAAGGAAGGCCGCTTCAAGCGCGAGATCGTTCCCTTCGGCGAAACGGATACCGACGAGCCGCCGCGCGAATCGAGCCTCGAGAAGATGGCTTCGCTGCGCACGCTGGTCGAAGGCGGCCGCCTCACGGCCGCGGTGTCGAGCCAGATCGCCGATGGCGCCGCTGCGCTGCTGATCGTTTCCGAGCGCGCGCTCGAGGAGCACAACCTGACCCCGCGCGCCCGCATCCATCACATGAGCGTGCGCGGGGCCGACCCGGTCTGGATGCTCACCGCACCGATCCCCGCCACCGAGTACGCGATGAAGAAGACGGACATGAAGCTCGACGACATCGATCTGGTCGAGATCAACGAGGCCTTCGCTTCGGTCGTGCTCGCCTGGCAGAAGGAAACGGGCGCCGATCTCGAGAAGGTGAACGTGAACGGCGGCGCCATCGCCCTCGGTCACCCGCTCGGTGCCACGGGCGCGCGCTTGATGA
Organism: Myxococcota bacterium; assembly: GCA_028278345.1. Lineage (GTDB taxonomy): Bacteria > Myxococcota_A > UBA9160 > UBA9160 > UBA4427 > DUBZ01. The sequence goes on along the minus strand of JANQEL010000274.1, from coordinate 17,351 downwards.
CCACCCTGCTCCACGAGCTCGAACGCACCGAAGGCCGCTACGGCCTGCAGACCATGTGTGAGGGCGGCGGACAGGCGAATGTCACCATCATCGAACGCCTGTAATTCGGACAACGGAGAAAGAGATGAGCAGCAAGATCTGTGACGGCCGCGTCGTCATCGTAACCGGCGCTGGCCGCGGTATCGGCCGCGCACACGCCCTCGAATTCGCGCGCCAGGGCGCCAAGGTGATCGTCAACGACCTCGGTGCCGAAAACGATGGCCAGGGCCGAAGCGAAGGCCCGGCCGGCGAAGTCGTGGAAGAGATCCGCGCGATGGGTGGCGAAGCCATCGTGAATGGCGCCGACGTCGCCGACTTCCGGGCCGCGGGCGAACTCGTCAAGACCGCGATCGATACTTTCGGCCGCCTCGATGTCGTGGTGAACAACGCGGGCTTCGTACGCGATCGCATGTTCCTCAAGACGAGCGAGGAAGAGTGGGACGCGATCATCAACGTCCACCTCAAGGGGCACTTCTGCATTTCGCGTCACGCCGCCGAGTACTGGCGCAACGAATCGAAGGCGGGCAACGCCGTCGATGCGCGCATCATCAACACGAGTTCGGGCGCGGGCCTGCAGGGCAGCGTCGGGCAGGCGAACTACTCGGCCGCGAAGGGCGGTATCGCGACCCTCACCCTCGTTCAGGCCGCGGAGCTGGGCCGCTACGGCGTCACCGCCAACGCGATCGCCCCGGCCGCACGCACCCGCATGACCGAAGCCGTTTTCGCCGACATGGCGGCGCCGGATGACGACTCCTTCGACGAGAACGCGCCGGAGAACATCTCGCCCCTCGTCGTCTGGCTCGGCAGCCCCGAGTCGCGCGAGATCACGGGCCGCATCTTCGAAGTGAAGGGCGGCATCATTGGCACGTCGATCGGCTATCACGACGGCCCGATCGTCGACAAGGGCGCCCGTTGGGAGCCCGACGAAGTCGGTGCCGCCGTGAAGGAGGTGATCGACAAGTCGCCCGAGCCCCAGAAGGTATTCGGAACCTGATTCCCTCGAGGTAGGCACGATCGATGGACTTCGCGTTCAACGAAGAACAGGAAGAGCTGCGCTCGATGGCCCAGGCGTTCCTCGAGGACAACTCGGGGAGCGAGCAGATCCGCAAGGCGATGGAGAGCGAGCTCGGTTACGAGCCCGAGGTGTGGAAGCAGATCGGCGCCGAACTCGGCTGGACCTCCGTCCACATCCCCGAGGAGTACGGCGGTCTCGGCATGTCGTACGTGGAGCTGGTAGCGCTGATGGAGATCATGGGTGCGCGCCTGCTGTGCGCGCCCTTCTTCTCGAGCGTGTGTCTCGGTGCGAACGCGTTGCTCGTCGCGGGAAGCGAGGAACAGAAGCAGGAGTACCTGCCCGGCATCGCCGAGGGCACGACGCGCGCGACCCTCGCCTATCAAGGAGAGAGCGGCCGGAACGATGCGTCGACGGTCGAAGTCACGGCCGAGGCCTCGGGGGATGGCTATCGACTGAACGGCAAGAGCGCCTTCGTGGTCGACGGGCACTGCGCCGATCTCGTGATCGTGGCTGCGCGCGCACCCGGAAGCGTGGGCGAAGCCGGTATCAGCCTGTTCGCCGTGCCGGGTGATGTCCCCGGTCTCTCGCGCAAGAAGCTCCCTACGGTCGATCAAACGCGACGCCTCGCCGCCCTCGACTTCGAGAACGTCGAGGTGGCTGCATCGGCGCGACTGGGTGAAGAAGGCGGAGCCTGGCCCGCACTCTCCCGCACCCTCGACCTCGCCGCGATCGCCCTGGCGGCCGAGCAGGTGGGCGGCGCCCAGCAATGCCTCGACATGGCGGTCGAGTACGCGAAGGAGCGCGAGCAGTTCGGCCGGCCGATCGGCTCCTTCCAATCGATCAAGCACAAGTGCGCCGACATGATGGTGCTGGTCGAGTCGGCGCGTTCGGCGGCCTACTACGCGGGCTGCACGGTCGCCGAGGAGAACGAGGCCGAACTCGTGACCGTGGCCCCCCTCGCCAAGGCCTACTGCTCCGACGCGTATTTCAAATGCGCGGCGGAATGCATCCAGATCCACGGCGGCGTTGGCTTCACCTGGGAGTACGACGTCCACCTCTACTTCAAGCGCGCGAAGTCGAGCGAGAGCCTGCTCGGTGACGCCGCCTTCCACCGCGAGCTGCTCGCGCAGCGAATCGATCTCTGATCAGCATGGCGGATCCTCTCGACTCTCCTCTCAACTACACGGGCAAAGTGGTCATCGTGACCGGCGGCGGTCGCGGCGTGGGGCTCGGCATCACGACGCGCTTCCTCGAAGCCGGCGCCGATGTCGTGATCTGCGGACGCAACGAACCCGAGGCGCTGCCCGAAGCCGGCGGGCGCAAAGCCGAGTTCGTCGCAGCCGACGTGCGTGATGTCGAGCAGATCGGTGGGGTGATCGCCTTCGCGAAGGAACGCTTCGGCCGCGTGGACGTGCTCGTAAACAACGCGGGCGGCGCACCCGAAGCGGACGCCGCGACGGCCTCGCCGCGGTTCAGTGAATCGATCATCCGTCTCAACCTCATTGCGCCACTGAACTTCGCCCAGGCGGCGAACGCGGTGATGCAGGAGCAGGAAGGCGGCGGGGTCATCATCAACATCGCGAGTGTTTCGGCGACGCGGCCCTCGCCGGGCACGGCGGCCTACGGCGCTGCGAAGGCGGGGCTCTTGAGCCTGACCCAGAGCCTCGGCGTCGAGTGGGCGCCGAAGGTGCGCGTCACCGCCATCATCGCGGGCATGATCCGCACCGAACTCGCCCATCTCCACTACGGCGACGATGAGGGCATCGCGGCCGTGGGCAACACGGTTCCCCTCGAGCGCATGGGCGAGCCGGGGGACATCGGCGATACCTGTCTCTACCTCGCATCACCGCTCGCGAGTTATGTGAGCGGCGCAAGCGTCACCGTGCACGGGGGTGGCGAGAAGCCGGCCTTCCTCGATGCCGCCAAGAACAAGTCAGAATAGGGAGCGAAACCGATGGCGACCGTCTTCAATCATCCGAGCGAACTCAAGGCCTCCGAGGGAAAGCACCTGGGGGTCAGCGAATGGTTGGAGATCGACCAGGATCGCATCGACAAGTTCGCCGAAGCGACGGGGGATCATCAGTGGATCCACGTCGACCCCGAGCGTGCGAAGGATGGCCCCTTCGGATCGACGATCGCGCACGGCTATCTGACGCAGAGCCTGGTGAACCTCTTCCTTCCGCAGATCATCGACGTGCGTGGCATCTCGATGGGTGTGAACTACGGCGCCGACAAGTTGCGCTTCCCGGCTCCGGTTCCCGTGGGTTCGCGCGTTCGTGGCAGTGCCGAACTCCTCAAGGTCGAGGAAGTGAAGAACGGCGCGATCCAATCGACAGTGCGGGTGACGGTCGAGATCGAGGGAAGCGATCGCCCGGCCTGCGTGATCGATACGATCAGTCGCTACGTGCCCGAGTGATCGCGCGGAGCCTTCGATAGGACGCCGCGGAGCTGAGCCGGTAGAGTGTGTCGGACCGAAACGGAGTGTCCGACGATGAAGCTCAATCGCAAGGAGTTCCTCTCCGGCGCCGCGGGTCTAGCGGTGGGGGTTCCGCTGGGGGTGGCCGCGGGAGCCGGCCTCGCGGCCCCGCGTGAAGAAGCCCAGCAGAGCTACGCGCAATGCGGCGAGGATCTGATCGTCGCGTTCATCCTGGGCAAGCTCGGCTTCGAGACCATGACCTACATGGACATCGGGGCCTATCGGCCGATCGAGATCAACAACACCTACTACTTCTACGAGTCGGGCTTCAGCGGCGTGCTCGTCGAACCCAACCCCGCGATCTGCAAGGAGCTGCGGCGGGTGCGTCCCCGCGACACGACTCTCGAGGCGGGCATCGGCATCTCCGACGTCAACGAAGCCGACTTCTACATGATGACCGACCCTTCCTGGAACACCTTCTCCAAGGAGGAAGCCGACCATCAGGTGAAGATCAGCGGCGGCAAGATCTCGATCGAAAAGGTGATCAAGATGCCGCTCCTCGACATCAACCGCGTGATGCGCGAGCACTTCCCCGGTGGCGCCCCGACCTACCTCTCGATCGATGCCGAAGGCATCCACTTCGATCTCGCCAAGGCCATCGACTACGAAAACCAGCGCCCGACGGTGATCTGCATCGAAACCCTCGTCACGGGCACCGTGCGCAAGATGCCCGAGATCGCCCGCTTCTTCTATTCGAAGGGCTACGTGCAGCGCGGCGAGACCTTCGTGAACGGCATCTTCGTCGACGCGAAGCGCGTCGGCTGATCGGCAACAGAGGGAACTCGATGAAGAGCCAGTGGAGCGACGCCGAAGCCGAAGCGCTGGTCGAGCAGTATGCGGGCCGGTCGGACGTCAATCGCGACATCGCGTTGCGGGTCTATACCTCGCGCCTGATCGGTCGCGACCCCTCGCTGGTGCTGCACGGCGGCGGCAACACGTCGGTGAAGACGCGCCTCGAAGACGATCTCGGTGAGACGGTCGACGTGCTATGCGTGAAAGGCAGCGGATGGGATCTCGGCGACATCGAACCCGAAGGGCTGCCAGCCGTTCGCCTCGCTTCCCTCGGCGCGCTGCGGGAGCGCGAGTCGCTCAGCGACGAGGACATGGTGAACGCCCAGCGCACGCGACTCCTCGATGCAGGCGCGCCCAATCCGTCGGTCGAAACGCTGCTCCACGCATTCCTGCCGCACAAGTTCATCGATCATTCCCACGCGGATGCGATCTTGAGCGTGGTCGACCAGCCCGAAGCCGAAGCGCTGTGCCGGGAGATCTTCGGCGATCGTCTGGCGATCGTGCCCTATGTGATGCCCGGGTTCGAACTCTCGAAGCTGGCCGCCGAGGTGCAGGAGCAGAACGCCGAGGCCGAGGGTCTGCTGCTGTTGCAGCACGGTCTCTTCACCTATGGCGATACCGCGCAGGAGTCGTATGAGCGCCACATTCGGGCGGTCGACGACGCGGAACGCTTCATCGAGGCGCGCAAGACGAGCGTGGCGGTTCCGGCTCGCGATCCCGTCGACTACGCGACCCTCGCACCGGTGTTGCGGGGCCGGCTCGGTGAAGGCGAGCGCCGCTACATCCTGCATCTGCGGACGTCGCAAGCGATTCGCGAGTACGTCGATCGCCCGGAACTCGCTTCTTGGTCTCAACGCGGGGTGGTGACCCCCGACCACGTGATCCGCACGAAGGCGCTCCCCCTCCTGCTTGCCGGAAACGCTTCGCGCGACGCCATCCAGCGCGCACTCGACGCCTATCGCTCGCGCTATCGCGAGTACGTGAAGCGGCAGGTCGATGGCCGCGGCATTGCGGTGAAGGAACTCGACGCCGATCCCCGCATCGTGCTCGTGCCCGGCCTCGGCATCATCGCGGCGGGGGCTTCGCCCAAAGCCGCGCGCGTGGCCGCCGACGTTCACGAGCACACGGTACGCACGATCACCGATGCCGAAGCGATCGGGAGCTTCCAGGCGCTTCCCGACGCCGACCTCTTCGACATGGAGTATTGGTCCCTCGAGCAGGCGAAGCTCGGCAAGGCACAGCCGAAACCCCTTGCGGGTGCCGTCGTGGTCGTCACCGGTGCCGCGAGTGGCATCGGTGAAGCGACCGCACGTGCGTTCGCGAGCGAGGGGGCTTGTCTGTATCTGCTCGACCGCGATGCCGATGGGCTCGAAGCCGTGGCGAAGGAACTCGGCGCGGCCTTCCAACAGGTCGATGTCACAGACCCCGCCGCGGTCGAAGCGGCTCTCGACGCAGCCCTCGAGACCTACGGTGGGATCGACGGGGTGGTGTCGAACGCCGGCACCGCTCCGCAGGCCGAGATCGACACCTGCGAAGAAGCCGTGTTGCGCGGGAGCCTCGAGATCAATCTGCTCGCCCACCAATGGCTCGCCCAGGCGGCGAGCGCGCGCCTTCGCGCCCAGGGGACGGGCGGCTTCCTGCTCTTCAACGCTTCGAAGGCGGCCTTCAATCCGGGCAAGGGCTTCGGCCCCTACGCGATCGCGAAGGCTGCACTCGTGGCCCTCACCAAGCAGTACGCCCTCGAACTCGGCGAGTACGGTATCCGCGCGAACGCGGTGAACGCCGATCGCATCCGCACCCGTCTCCTCGATCAGGCCGATGTGGAGAAACGCGCGGAGGCGCGCGGCCTCTCGGCCGACGACTACTATCGCTCGAACCTGCTCGCCCGCGAGGTGACGGCCGACGATGTCGCGAAGGCCTTCGTCGACCTCGCCCTCGCCCAGAGCACGACGGGCTGCATTGTCACCGTCGATGGTGGAAACATCGCGGCTTCTCCACGATGAGATTGCCACCGGCTGTTTCGGGGAGTTCCGGAAGCAGATGACGAACCGCGCGATCAGTGTCGGCTTGATCTTCGCCCTGCTTGCGCTCGGTCGACCGGCGTGGGCGGACGACCATGCTGCCTATGCGGTTCCCGTGCGGGGAGATCGATCCTTCCATGTCGATGCGGCCGTCTTTCCCGGACTCTGGGCGGAGACGAGCGTCACCTACTCACGATCGGAGTTCACGACCTTCTTCGGCGAGGTGACGAATCACTTCTTCACGCTCGCGGAGACCCTCTCCTATGGGGTGGGAAACTTCGAGTTCGTCGCGATCGTGCCGTTTCATTTCCACGAAGCCGAACTCGAGTTCGTCCACATCGGTGCGCGCGACACGACCCGAGACGAAGCGTTCGGCAACCTCCACTTCAGCGCGAAGGCCGTTTCGGATCCGCTGAGGGTGGGTGACACCACGCGTTTCACGGCTGCGGTCTACGCTGGAATCCAGGCCCCCACGTCCTCGGACAAGCGCTTCATCGAGGACGAATTCCATATCGACGGCGCGCTGGCGGGTCGTTTCGACTTCCCGGCGTTTTCCTGGCAGGTCACCGCCGAATACGTCGCGGCCTTCGATGGGGCGACCAGTGCCGGGACGGATGGCGCCTACGACCGCGTCCTCTACGGAACACAGCTCCTCTTCTCGTTGAGTGACCGCCTGCTGCTGCGGACCGAGGTCACGGGGCAGCACTTCGTCTTCGACTCCTCCTGGTTCACGGCCGACGCGATCGTGATGGAAGGGGGCTTGGACATCCACATCGGCGCTCCTGGCGATATCGTCTTTCGATTCACCGGCGGCGGTGGGGTGACGGACGAGGCCGTGGATATGTTGATCAACGCTGGAATCGTTCTGACCTTCGGCGGCGAGTCCTGAGGAGGCGGTCATGTCGCTCACCGACATCCTCTACAAAGCCACGTACCGCATCAGCGGTGGGCGCATCGGGCACGAGATCGGTACGCGCCGGGTGCTCCTCCTCACGACGACCGGGCGCAAGAGCGGGAAGCAGCGCACGACCCCGTTGGTCTACATGCCGCTATCGCGCGAGACGCAGGGTCCGGAGCTCTCCGGCGATCGGGGGTTCCTCGTCGCAGGATCGAATTGGGGTGGTCCGCGGGAGCCGGCCTGGTTGCTCAATATCGATGCGCAGCCGCGAGCCGGCATCCAGGCCGGGAAACAGAAGCTCGAGGTCACGGCACGTCGGGCCACTCCGGTCGAGTCCGAGGCCCTGTGGCCCGTGGCGTGCGAGTACAACGACCACTGGGCGGGTTATCGCGAGAAGTGCGAACGCGCGATTCCGCTCGTCATCCTCGAGCCGTCGGAAGCGACCGACTAGACGGAAGGCGCCTCAGCGCCTACCGCGATGCGTTCATCGATGCCCGCCAGGGGCTTGTCGAACTTGAAGCCGAAGAGCGCGGGGTCCTCACCGATCACAGCGGCGGACACGATGTGGAAGACGTAGTTGTAGGTTTCCTTCGGTACGTCGCCGGTCTCGAGCAGCTTCCAGAAGTTCCGCTCGCGCGGGTTCGCGGGCATGTTGCGGATGCGCCGCCGCACGTTGTTCGGGCCCCAGTTGTACGAGGCCATCACGAGCAGCCCCGAAGCCTGGGCGTCGCGGGCGTAGATGTCGTGGAGATAATCCGCGGCGGCGCGTGTGGCCTTCACGGGGTCGTGCCGATCGTCGTTCTTGTCCGCGACGGCGAGTTCGACCAGCGGGCCGGTGCGCAGGCCATAGCGGCGCGCAGTCGACGGGATGAACTGCCACATCCCCTTCGCGATGCCGAAGCGGGTCTTCGGGCCGACCGCGTCGGGATCGAAGCTGCTCTCCTGGAGGGCGACGTAGAGGTATTGGGGAGGCAACCCCCGCTCGAGCATCGCCTGGGAGATCGATCGGGTGAGCCCGGCTTCATGCATTCGCGCGACGGCGGTGCGCAAGCGTGGCGAGAGCTTCCATTCGTGCACGTAGCGCTTCACTTCGCTCACGAAGTCTTCGGGCATTGTGAGCTCGCACTCGCCAAAGAGGCGTGCGACGCGCAGGATGATGCGGTCCTCCTCGGAGAGGTGGGTTCCCAGGACGTCGAGCTCTTCGAGGAAGGCGTCGTATTGGGTTTCGAGTTCGCGCACCTCGCGGCGTCGCTGGGACATCTCGTTCAGGAGCGCTTGATCGCCGCTCTCGCGCACGCGTTCCTCGATCCCCGCTACCTGGACTTCGACGGCCTTCATTGCGTAGAAGATGTCGGTCGCGAGCGCCCGGGTCTGCTGCAACGCCTTGTTCTGCTCCCAGGCGATGTAGCCGCTTGCGATCAGGAGCAGCGCGATGACGGCGATGATGGATCGGTAGTGACGTTTCTGTTTGCGATCGACGTTGCGGAAGGCGACACGCACCATCTCGGTTCGCCCACCCACGACATCCCCGGCGCCGCTCTTTCCCTTGCTGAAGTACCGCTCGGCGATGTCCTTCTCCGACAGATCCACCGGAGCCCCCGGCGATTCGACCACGACCCGCACCGCATTGCCGAGCAGAAGGGTCGCGTGACGCGGAATGACGGCTTCACTGATCTGCAGGTCGTCGAGTTGGGTGCCATTGCCACTGTCGAGATCGCGAACGCGCCAACGCCCCCCAGCCGGTGTGAGTTCGGCATGGCGTCGGCTCACCGCGCCGTCGGAAAGACGGACCTCACAATCCGGCGCGCGTCCGATCGTGAAGGCCTCATCGAAACGCGCTTCGCGGGGTGTGCCTCCGTCCGACCAACGCACGATGAGCGGACCCGCGTGGCCTCCGCCCACGGCATCGTCGGCGATCTGCGTCTGCTCCGGAACCACGGTGCGCTCCGGCTCATCGGCATCGGACTTGTCCGTGTCCACGGCGACCTCCTCGTCTCCGACGTATCGACGACGCGTCAGCGTAGCGCGACCGAATCGTCTGAGCGTAGATGCTCACCGCGAGCGAACTGCTCGCGGTGAACTCTAGAGCCCGTTCGGGCTCGCGAGCTCATCTTCCATTTGCCCTATCGGCCGAAGAAACGCAGTCGCGCCGCTCTCGGCGATTTTCTTGTTTCCGGAAGCCGTATTGTGAACGTGATCCCAGAAATCCTCTCGATCGAACGGTCCCGTTCTGACCAGTGCCACTTGCTCTTCCTGGACGATTCTCTCGATTTCGTCTTCAAGACGTTCGATCAGATTCTTGAAGCGGATTCCGAATCTCCTGTCATTCCCGAAATGGTTGGGATCTGGCGAGGTTGGGAGGTCCAGGACCAGGACCTCCATTCCTCGGCCGCTGGCAAGCAGAATCATCGATCTCAAGTTTTCGGCGTAGACGAAGAACTTGTCGGCGTTGTCGGAATAGTCCATTTCCTGGAATTGTTGAGGTGAAATGCGTCCCGAGAAATCCGGGAACGGAACCGCGACTTCATCTCGAAACAGCACCACTCCGAGTAGGCGCAAGAAGAAACTTCGCCCCGCGAGCGACCAATAGGACGAAGGAGCGATCTGGTGGTACGGATTGGGAAAAGCATGGGTGTAGTCGTAGGTCATACCGGGGATGCTGTAAGGCAGATAATCGTTGTATGAACTCTTGATGACGACGACATCGGGATCGAAGTGCAGCAGGCGAAACGCCAGGTACGCCAGATTGAAGGCAGAGTTGTGTGAACCCACCCCGCCGTTGATCACCGTCACGGTCTCGTAGGGGCTCAGGAGATCGATCTGCTCGTGGAGGATCTCCTCCAGATAGCGGGGGAACGTCTCATCGGGTTCGACGCCAGTGCCTTCAGTCGTACTGTCACCGACGCATAGGACACGGAGCTCGCCCCTGGGCTTCGGTAACTGGAACTCCGGTCCCTTGATACCGTGCGAATTGAGATTGCCCTCATACACCGGGTGCGCGGGATTGAAATCGTGGTGCCAGAATGTGTTGGGAAGCCTTCGAACGGGGAAGTCGCCGATCCCGGTGAGCGCCTTGACGTTCTTCCTGTCCGACTTCGACAAGGAAAGCCCGTACAGCGCGGCGCTCGCGAGCTCGAGGATCGCAATGGACGTGAGAGCCGTAAGGAAGACGAGCAGTACCCTGCTTCCGCGCCGAACTTTCGGCATCGCATCGGTATCGGGGCGGCGAGTCACGTGGTCTCCCTGACGAAAAAGGGTAATCGCTGGCGGTCGAGTCGTGCATCCACCTGCTCTGTCCGAACATGAGGCGAGTTGGAGCGAGGCGGCTTCGATGCCGAGTGAGAGAGAAGCGCCAGACCCTTGCTAGAATCGTCTCGCTTTGTGGAAGCCGTTTCGTCGATCCAGACATGCCGTGGTGGTCGGCCACTACGCGTCGTTCGCAGGGGCCGGAGAACTCGTGCGAGCGATCCGCGGCCTGCCCGGCTGGACGTGTGATTTCATCGTCAGCCGCAAAGACGAGGGCACTGAGTTCTGGCGCAAGTACGAAGCCCTGCTGTGGTCCGAACTCAGCCGTCTGGATCGGTGGCGCCTACGTCGCGCGATTCGCCGAGCGGATGTGGCGCTGGTCGCGGGCACATGTGCCCTCGACCTGTGGTCTCGAGTCGCACTCGGTGGGAAGGACAAGCGTCAGGATTTCAGTCAGAAGCGCCTCGACAAGGCCGTGCCGAAGCTCGCGTCACACTGTAAGCGCCACCGCACCGCGGTCATCGTCACCGACAGTCCCTTCCTCGAACAACCCGCCTGGTGGCAAGACGTCTACGCCCGTCTCGAAGGACTGCGCGTTCTCGCGATGCCCGACAAGATGCCGCTATTCGAGCGCGGTGATGTCGTGCCCTATTGGCCACCCGTCGAGATTCCCGCCAACGTACCCGAGCGCCTGCGGGATACCCTGCGTGTTGGGCACTCGCCCAGCAAGGCAAGTCGACGGGGCGTAAAGGGAAGCGACCTCATCGAGGACACGTGCCGAAAGCTCGGTGTGCATCTCGAGGTCGTGAGCGGGTTGTCGCACGACGAGGCAATCGAACGCAAGCGGCATTTCGACCTGTTCATCGACCAGGTTCCTGAGTTCATGTTCGGCGAGACGGGTTGGCACGGCGGCGTCGGCAAGAGCGGGCTCGAAGCGATGGCGTTCGGGTGTGCAGTCATGGCGAGCGGATCGATCGCGGAAACCGAACCCGTGCTTCCCATGCCGCCCATACTGTGGACGCGCTTCGATCGTTTCGAAAAGGACTTCGCCGAAGCGTTGTCGGATCCCGAGCGCGTGCGTGCGGCCGGTCGCGCTTCTCGGCGCTGGATCGAAGAAGTGGCCAGCCCGGACGCCGTGGTGCGTCACGTGCTCGAGTCACTGGACATCGATCTGTGATGACACTGTTCGCCGACGCGCAGCCGCGTTGGCGTCCGGGTGAGCTCTGCGGGCTAGCCGAACAGGCGCGCCAGGAACGACTTCTTCTTCTCCTGGTCTGACCCCCAATCCGCCGGTTTCAGGTACTGGAACGAAGCGATCGGATCGATCGACTTCAGGGGCTTGAAGCTGTCGGGCTGCGATTCCACCAGGCGCTGTTGGCACTGGAAGCTCTCGCGATCCTCGCCCTCGAATCTCTTGTAGTAGTCGAAATCGAGGAAGACGATCTTCGTGACGCCCGGGATGAACGATGGGCCGAAAATGCGCATCGTCTTCAAGAAGCGGGGTTCCCTCTTGGCCGCATCGATCAGGAACAGCTCGATCGGGGCACCATTCCACGTGGCCTTCTCGATCTTTCCCCGGTTCGTTTCGATCTGCGGGTAGAACGGTTCGACGTGCGAGCGGAAGATGGGCTCGAGATTCTGCCCGTCCACGACATCGATCCCCCTGGCGGAAGCCTTTGCGACTTCGGTGGGGACGGCTGTCCATCGATCGAAGCAGTAGAGCGGCCGATCGTAACCCGCGCGACTCAAGCCCAGCGCAACCGCGGCGGCCGATGCACCCAGCCAGCACCCGCACTCGACGACCACGCCCTGACCCTGCCAACCGGCCCCCAGCTCGAAGAGATAGTTCAAATGCGACAGCTGCGTCATTCGAGGGATCTTCAGCAATCGATCCCATTCGGACGCCGTCACGTCGTCGGGTTTGAACTCATCGGTGGTGGCATCGCTCATTCACTCTTCTCCGGTACTCGGCGATGCCCCGGGGCTACAGGCTCGCATCGCCGGTCGAATCCTAGCACTCGGTTCGAGGCTGCTAGGCGCGGAACGTCAAGCACAGGGCAGGCATGCCGAGGTGCTCGGTACTTCGCGGTGGTCCGTAGCCGGCACGTTCGAAGGCGCGCAGCGAGGCCGCGTTCTCGGGTAGGACGTTCGCGCGAACCGCGGTCAGTTCCGCCGTGCGACAGGCCTCGAGGGTGGCGAGTCGGAGCGACGCGGCGCCGATACCGCGTCCGCGAAATTCGGGATCGATCGAGGCCGAGATCACGGCTTCGCGATCCGGGCCGATGTCGAAACGAACCTGGCCCAGCGGCTTTCCCGCCGCATCGATCACGATGTAGAGGAGACAGTTCGGGTCGCGCAGTTTGTTCTCCAACCACCGCTCGTGGTCTGCCCGCGCGACCGGTTTCTTCGAGAAGGACATCTGCCGCGTGTGCGAATCGTTCACCCAGGCGAGAAGGAGGTCGCTGTCGTCCTTCGTTGCTGCGCGTAGGGAGAGCTCCGTCACTTTTCGACGAGATCCCAGCTGAGCGGTGTGCCGCGTTCGACGTCCTGCTTCGCCTGGCGACCGAGGACTTCTTCGAGGTGCCGCGGATGCAGTCCGGCCGCCGGCCGAATGCTGCGCACGTTGTCGCTGGTGAAGGGCTCGCCGGCCTTCACGTCACGCACGACGAAGAGCGAGCGACGGAAGGGTCGGCTGGAAGCCTCGCGTTCGGTGGCACCGAACCTTCCGCTGCCCAGCGCCTGCTCGGCAATGCGCACGGCCTCGACCATCGACCGGAACTCCTCCGGTTCGAGAGAGAAGGCGGAGTCTGGCCCGGGTCGTTCGCGCGAGAGCGTCAGGTGCTTTTCGATGATGTGCGCGCCGACCGCGACTGCGGCGACGGGAACCGCCCAGCCAAGGGTGTGATCCGACAGGCCGGCGATGACGTCGAACCGCGTGGCCAACTCTTCGATGCAGCGCAGCTCGATCTCACTGGGCGAAGCCGGATAGCCGCTGTTGGTGCGCAACAGCGCCAGCGGGGCCGGGCCGCTGTGCTGCACGGCTCGCACGGCCTCTTCGATCTCATCGAGGTCGGCCATCCCGGTCGACATGATCACGGGCTTCCCCGTCGCCGCCACCTTCTGCAGTAGCGGGATGTCGACCAGTTCGAACGACGCGATCTTGTAGGCCGGCGTGCCGGCCTCCTCGAGATAATCGACCGAAGTCTCGTCGAACACGGATGCGAAGCAGTGCATTCCCTGCTGTTTGGCAAGCTGCGCGAGCGGGGCGTACCACTCCCACGGCGTTTGCGCCTCTTCGTAGAGGTCGTAGAGCACCTTGCCGTCCCACAGGCTTCCGCTGTCGATGCGAAAGTGTTCGTTGTCGCAATCGATCGTGATCGTGTCGGGGGTGTAGAGCTGCAGCTTGATCGCGTCCGCGCCCGCCTCGGAGGCGGCGTGCACGAGTTCTTCCGCTTCGGCCCGTTCCTGGTTGTGATTCGCCGACAGCTCCGCGATGACGTACGCCGGGTGGCCGGGGCCGATCTCTCGTCCTGCGATCTGGAACTTTGCAGTACCCACGACGAATCTCCCCGCGAAGTCAGCTCGCCTCGGCCATCGCCGCGATGATCCGCGTGGCGCCACGGCCGTCGACCCGCTGGCGGCCCCGCTCGATCATCTCGCGACGTCGGTCGGGCGATGCGGCCAGGTCGGCGACGCGGCGCGCCACCTGATCGTGCACCAACTCGTGGTGCCAGCCGAGCACTTCGCTCACGCCTTCCTTCTGCAGCCCGGCCGCGACCCCGCGCTGGTTTTCGGCGAGCACGACGAGCAGGGCCGGAACCTCCATGAAGCACAACTCGGCGGTGGTGGTTCCGCCGGCCGCGATCGCCAGATCGGCCCAGCTCATCCACTCGGCCATGCGGTTTCCGGCGGGCAAGGCTTCGAAGCGGCGGTCCGCGAGTCGGGCGATGTGGTTCGCGGCCGGCGAGTCGGCGCGCCCGACGATGACGCGCACCCGTAGTTCAGGGTCTTCGAGGCGTTCCAGGGCCGCGACGATGGTTCCCGTGGCGTCGTCGGGGTCGGCTCCGCCCATCGTCACGAGTAGCCGCCGTGCCTTTCGTGCGACTTCGATGTCGCTCGGCCGCTGTCGCAGAAACTCGCTTCGGATCAGCGCGTACTTCGGGCCGAGCAACAGCCGTGTGTGTTCGTCTCGATCGCGGTAGAGGCTTTCGTCGGCAGACAGGTTCTGGTTGAGCACCGCGTCGGCGCAGTAGCGCCGGCAGTGACCGTAATCGTCGACAAGCAGCAGGCGAACGCCCTGCTCGCGCAGCGTCTCCTGATACGTTGCGTCGAACGCGTACCCGTCCGCCGCGACCCAATCCGCTTCGAGTGCGGCGGCCTCGCGCGCCACCCACTCGGCATCCTCTTTCGATCCCGGTTCGACCCCATGGCGGGAGATGGAGATGTCGCGGGCGGCGAGGCGCTGCTCGAGCGTTTCGTCCAGGCTCGCGCTGGCGAGGTGGACACGTCCTCCTTCGGACTGCACCCCGTCGGCCAGGGCGATCATACGCATCACGTGGCCAGTGCCCATCGCACCCGCTCCGTCGGCCCGAATCAGGACCTGCATCGGCCCCTATTCCTCGCCGAGCATCCTGCGCAGCTCATCGGGGGTCAGCCACCAATCGTTGGTGTCGCTGTGGTAGGAGAACCCTTCCAGCACCCGCTTCCCGTTCAACTGGCGCTTCGGCCACCACTCCATTTCGGGTTCGATGACGTAGTAGTCTCCCATGTCGAGGGTACGCCGCGCATCGGCCTCCGAGATCATCTCCTCGTGGAGTTTCTCGCCGGGTCGGATGCCGATGATCTCGATCTCGGCGTCGGGGACGATGGTCGTTGCCAGATCGACGATCCTCATGCTCGGTAGCTTCGGCACGAAGATCTCGCCCCCGTGCATCCGCTCGAGGCTGTCGCATACGAACTTCACACCCTGGTCGAGGGTGATCCAGAAGCGCGTCATGTCTTCGTCGGTGATCGGGAGCTTTCCCGATGCGGCGAGTTGCTTGAAGCGCGGAACGACGCTGCCACGGCTGCCCATGACGTTGCCGTATCGCACGACCGACATCCTGGTCTTGCGACTTCCCGAATAGGCGTTGCCAGCGACGAAGAGTTTGTCGGATACGAGCTTCGTAGCGCCGTATAGATTGATCGGGCTCGACGCCTTGTCGGTGCTGAGCGCAATGACGCGCTGGACGGAGTTGTCGATTGCGGCGTTGATGATGTTCTCGGCACCGTGGATGTTGGTGCGTACCGCTTCGATCGGGTTGTACTCCGCCGCCGTGATGTGTTTGAGCGCCGCGGCGTGCACGACGATGTCGACGCCGTCGAATGCACGGTGCAGGCGTCCCGGCTCGCGCACATCGCCGATGAAGAAGCGCAGCCTGTCCTCACCGGGATACTGCTGCTGCATCTCGTACTGCTTCAGCTCGTCGCGGCTGAACACGGCGACGCGTCGGACCCCGGTCTTCTCGAGGAGGAAGCGGACGAAGGCCTTGCCGAAAGACCCCGTGCCCCCGGTCACCAGAACAGAATTTCCATCGAAGATTTTTGGGGACATGCTGCTTCTTGTTTCGGCTCGTTCGGTTTCCGTGGGAGAGCCCCGCGACGACGATCGATCGATGATGCTGGATGTCTAGGGATTGATCAACTCGCGGAGAGCCCCGACCACGCGCTCCACGTCGCTGTCGTGCATGCCCGGGAACAGGGGCAGGCTGAGAACGCGTTCGTAGTAGCTCACAGCGCCGGGGTACTCCTCGATCCGACAACCCCGACGCGCGTAGTAGGGCTGCTGCGGAATCGGAATGAAGTGGACCTGGGTTCCGATCCCCCGCTCCCTCAGCCGGGCCATCAGCTCTGCCCGTTCGATTCCGAGCGCCTCGAAATCGACGTGAACGGCGTAGAGATGATACGCGCATCCGTCAGCGGCACTCGAGGGGATGACGGGCTCGATGCCCGCGACCGGGTTCAGCAGTTCGTCGTAGCGCCTGGCGAGGAGGCGCCGCCGTGCAACGAAGCGCTGCAGCTTTCCCAGCTGCGAAACCCCGAGCGCAGCCTGCATGTCGGTCATGCGCAGGTTGTGCCCGAGCTCCTGCTGCTCGTAGTACCAGGGGCCGGGTGAGGTCGACTCGAGCGCGCTCTCGTCGTGCACCATCCCGTGATTGCGAAACAAGCGCAGCCGATGCAGCAGGTCGGGGTCATTGACGGTCACCGCACCGCCTTCACCGGTCGTGATCTGCTTGACCGGATGAAAGGAAAACATCGTCATGCCGGAGCGGCCGGTGCATCGGCCGACGCGATCTCCTTCGATTGTGGCGCCGAGTGCGTGTGCGGCGTCTTCGATCAGGCATGCACCGCTCGACGCGGTGATCTTCTCCAGTGAGGCCATGTCGGCTGGCCGGCCGTTCAGGTGCACCGGGATGATCGCGCGCGTCTTCTCGCTGACATGCCGCTCGACGTCTTCGCAGGAAACCAGGCCGGTCGCGGCATCGACGTCGGCGAACACCGGCTCGGCGCCGAGGTAGCGCGCGCAGTTGGCGGTTGCGAGGAAGCTCACCGCCGGCACGATCACTTCGTCGCCGGGCCCGACCCCCGCGGCGTAGCAAGCGGCGTGGAGGGCCGCCGTGCCGTTCGCCACGGCCACCGCCGCCTCGGCACCGACCGCCGATGCGAGCGCCGACTCGAAGCGCTCGATCGCCGGCCCCGTCGTCAGCCAGTCACCGCGCAGTACCTCGACGACGGCATCGATGTCGTCCTGCTCGATCGTCTGCCGCCCGTACGGCAGGAACCGCTCGTCCGACACCTCGGCCTATCCGTCGCGCTCGGCCAGAA
>JANQEL010000254.1 GCA_028278345.1 Myxococcota bacterium | reverse complement strand
AGCGCCTTGGTGAGAAGCTCGACTTCTCCCGGCTCTACCGCGATGACCATCTCCTCGACCAGCTGCGGGGTCTTGCCCGGGATCGTGCGCGTTTGGAGTGGCTGCAGGACGATGCCATTCTGCACGACCGTCGAAGCCTGAACGTTCGAGCCGATGCCGCCGAGCCCGTTCTGCGCCATGCCTTCGACGACCACGCGGCTGGGGCGCGGGCCGTTGAGGTTCATCGTGGCGATCAGGTCGAAGCGATCGCCGCGCGCCAGACCGACGATGCCATTGACCTTGCGGGCATCGATGCGAAGCGCGCGCTTGCCAGTCGGGATGCCCGCCACGATGCCCTCGCGTGTGCCCGGGGGAAAGAAGTCGCCTTCGCCGAAGAGCTGCCCCGGTTGCTTGTCGGTGGCGGTGACGCGACCGAGGATCTCCTTCGCATCGATCATGGTACCTTCGAGGATCGAATCCTCGGGCAGGTACATCGCTCGCAGGTCACCCGTCGAGCGATCGATCAGATGATCGAGGGTGACGCGCGTATACGCCGGGATCGGGCTTGCTGCGATCGGGATCGCAATGGTGCCCGGGGGAGCCCCGCGTCGCTGCGGACCCTGTGCGCTCGGCCCGTACACCGAGTACGCCCACAGCAGGGCGCCGGCCACCGCCACACCGAACAACACGGTCGGGACGAGGTATCGGGTGGCGTCCGCGCGACGACGACGCCTGGGGGGGGTGCGGCGTGCCATCAGAGTCCGACGACCTCTCTTGGCGCTACGGCCTGAGCGCTGATCAGGCGACGGAAGGGGCGCACCGAACGACCGAGCATCAACTGATCACCCAGGCCGAGACTCCCACCGTAGACCGGAATGTGGCGCCCCGATTCCGTCAACGCGTACGCCTGAAGCGCGCCATCGGCGTCTTCCGCGTCGAGTTCGTGGAGTTCAGTGGCCTCGAGGAGGGGCTGATCATCGTGGTCGACGGCGTAGTCGATGGCGTACCCGGCGGTCTCCGCCGTATCTTCGGCCCGGTAGACGCCATCGACCGGATCGATCAGGCGCCAGTTCGACATGCCCGAGGCCTGGAACGGATAGTGGATCTGAAGCGCCACGGTGCCCGCTTGTAGGAATGCATCGGGATCGGGTTCGGCTCCGAGCGAGAAGTACGGACCGCCCTCTTCGATCTCCTGGACCACCGGATGGAAGGTGATGCTCGATAACGCGTCGTTGACCTCGGGGATGCCGATCGCGTAGTCCTCCTCCACGCAGTCCCACGCACCCGATGCCGGTGTGTTGGCGGCCATCAACGCACCCGGGTATCGAAGCAGTCGGCGTACCTGGCCGCCTACGTCGACATCCTCCCTGATCATCAACGGACGGAGCATCTGGTTGAGGATTAGACCGCGCTCGCTCAGTATCGTTGCAAGGTGTTCGCCGGGGGTGATCCCTTCGGTGAGTGCTTCGTCTTCGAGGCACTCCTGGTCGATCACCAGATAGTCAGCATCGAAGACACGCGAGAGCGCATCGTCGAAGCTGGCGTTCCAGGCGACATCCGCGTCGAGCGCCAGCTCGCGCGCTGCCGTGCGCGCCGCCGTCTGCAACACGTGCGAAGCCAGATAGGCGCGCCCGAACTCCAGCGACGCCGCGACGATCAGCCAGAGCACGCCGATCGAAACGGCGAACTCGAGCAGCACGCCGCCGCGCTGCCGGCGGTCCCGGCGCGCTCGACGAGTGGGTCGAGCGCGACCGGACGCTTCGATGTGATCATCGCGAGACAAGGAGACGGTGGCCTAGTGGTGGATGTTCTCGATCGTGCCGAGCTGATAGAGGTGCGACGTGTCGTGCGCGTCGAGCCCCATCTCACCGCCGAGTCGCGGCGTGTCGGGGATTTCGCCAACCAGGCCGCCGCCTTCGTCGGCGATGCGGGCCACGTCGAGTACGATCTCGCGGACGTTGTCGTTGTTCTGGTCCTCGGTGCGCGTCTCGAGCAGCTGGCCGACCTGGACGGGGGCGTTCTGGTCGGTGTAGGCGCTCGGAAGCAGCGTCGCCGCCGTGCCGATCAGGCCGCCGACCTTCGAGCCGAGGACGGAAACCGCCACCAGGCTCACCATGGTGACCCCGGCGACGACGAGGGCGTACTCGGCCAGCACGGCGCCGCGCTGGCGTCGGTTGCGAATCATTCGCTTCGTAATCGTCTTGGTTTGTGCGGATTGCATCTTGCTTCTCCTTGTTGGAACGCGGAGACCTGGGCTCCGCGTTGAATCCCTTCGATTGGCCGAAATGGCCCAAAAATGAAGTGCCTTCCGGCGTTTATCAGTTCCCCAAGTGTGCAGTTGTCAAGACTTCTTGGCACGCGTTTCTTGCGCGGTGATGATTTCCAGCGGGTCCGGATAGGCCCACAGATCCCCCTTCGGAATGCGATCGCGAACGATCGTGGGGCTCACGAGGATCACCACCTCGGTCTCCTCCGCGTTGCGGCTCAGGCTCTTCGCCATCCAGCCCAGGCCCGGAATCTGATGGACGCCGGGCAGGTAGGAGGAGTCCTCGCTTCGCGACTGCTGGAGCAGGCCGCCAATGGCGAGCACGTCTCCGTCGATCAGCCGCGTACTGGTGCTGAGGGAGCGCGTCTCGAAGGCCGATGTACTCGCTCCCCCCGACGTGCCCTCCTGGAGCTGCGCGGTCAGGACCGGGTCGGGAAACGAGATGTCGGGGCTCACGTCGAGTGTGATCATGTCGTCTTCGCCGACCAGCGGGCGAACCGCGAGGGTGATGCCGAAATCCTGGAAGAAGGTGTCGGCGAAGTTCTGGTTGCCCGCCGAAGTGGTCACCGTGCGATCGATCGGGATCGACCCCCCCACGTTGAAGGTCGCCGATTCGCCCGACAGGACGAGAAGGGTCGGTCGCGCCAGGCTCCGCGCCACGCCTTCGCTCTCGAGGAAGGCCATGAAGACGTCGATCGCGAAGTCGCTTGCCACGACGCGCCATTGACTCGTCGCGATGCCCCCGGCCATGCGGGTGGCCATCTGGAGGGTGGTCTCGCCGAAGTCGGGGCGTGAGCCGGGCGAAGTGCTTCCGGCCGTGAGAAAGAGGGGGAACTGCCTGCTTTGCCCCGTATCCCGCTTCACGGCGTCGATCGCCGGCAGCCAATCCTTCAAGCGGGTTCGATTGACTTCGAATATCCGGACCTGGACGCGAACCTGGGGAAGGTCGCGCACGCGGATGAAGGAGAGGATGCGTCCTCCCGCCACCGAGAGTGCCTTGGCGCGCGCGATGTTCGACTCGATGAGGTTCTGTCTGACGCCACCTCCGCGTCCCGAGCGGCCGCTGCCGCGGTTCGATCCGCCCCCGCCGCCACCGCTGGATCCCCCCCGCCTCGTCGCAATGGCACCGCCTTCGTTGGCGAGCACCTGCACGTTGCGAGACGTGGTCGCCCCCAGGACGGTCGATGCGGCGATGAGTGCTCGCGAGAGCTCCACCTGGCCGTCGACTTCGCCTTCCAGCACGAAGGTGTCGATCCGATCGTCGGGCAACTGACCCCGCACGATGCGGCGCACGTCGATATCCGGGCCGCCGACGGGTCGCGCGGCCGCCTCGATCCGCTCCTCGAGGGTCAGCGGAAGGTCTCCGACCTGGATGAGGTTGATGACGGCGGTTCCGCTGCGACCCCCGAGGGCGGAGCGGCTCGGCACCGCGGCGATGGATTCGGCGATTCCGGTCGCGCTCAGCACCGGGTCTTCGGGCGCGGCGCTGCCGCTCTTGGTGGAGTCCGCCTGGAGCACGAGGGCTCCGTCACTCAGGATCCCCGAAGAGCCCGCGCTCAGATAGTTTTCGGCTGCCGCCTCGGCGAGTTGCGAGTACTGGATGTTGGGCGCCTCTCCGCGCAGGATGATGGCGTCGCGATCGGGCGCGGATTCGACCCGGATCCCGGGGTGGATCTCCCGGAGAATCTGCTGGAGCACGGTGAGATCCCGCTCGACGGTCCAGCGGATGTCTTCGGTCGACCCGTCGCGGTACCAGATGAGCAGGTTCGTGCGTCCGATCGACTTGCCCAGCGCGAGAAGCTCGCGGCTCGTGAGCACGTCCATCTCGACGACGCTCGGGTTGCCGACCGAGATGCGCAGCAGGTCGCGATCGAGCAGCACGCGCTCGTGCATGCCGACGAGTACCTTGCGGGTCTCGGCCTGGGCGGTCGCGGCGGCCGCCGCGAACGCCAGCAGCAGCGTGCCGAACGCGAACGCGCTGCGGAATCGGGTGGATGTCATGGGGGAGTTCTCATTTCGGGGCACACGAGTTTGCGAGTGCCCACCCTCCGTGAACCGCGACGGCGAGCGATGGCCGTCCCGAAACAGGAGTCGTTGCGCGGCGCTATCCGGGGCGGAAAAGGCCGCACGGCGATCGCTAGACGCTCTGCGCTCCACGGGAGCCGAGCTGCGGTGGTCGTGAAGCGCTCCACCGCGCGATCAAAGTTCAGTCGCTATGCGAAGGCGGGGTGAGGCGGGGCGCGTGGGGCCGCAGGCTCCGAGGCGATGCCACGAACGAACCGATGCGAATCGGCTCCTGCGACCGGCCCGGCGGGGCAAGCCGCGAGCGTCGGTAGGAGTACTCCGACGAATCCCGAGGCCGCCGGGGTGACTCCTTCGATCTCACACCACTGGCACTCGAGTTCGATCGAGCCGTGACTCCCCGAACAGTGCGAGTGCTCGACGAACGCCTCGTGAAAAGAGATGGGCGCGGAGGCAATGAGGACGAGGAGCGCCGTTCCAAGCACCCGGGAGCGCGGGGCGCTTGCGGTACCGCGGGAGCACCACGCGCGGAAGGTGCTGGATTCTGTCGGTTTTCTGCCCATCACGACCTGATAGTCGTACCCGACCGAACCTGGGGTCGCAACCACATCGGGCGCGACGCGAGTGGCCCCGACGGAATCTCGAGATCCGGGGAACTCCGTACACCGCAGCGGCACATTGGATTCGAATGCCAACGGAAGTGTGTGCGTACCCCGACATCGTTTCGCGAAGTCGGGGGACAGTCGTGACGGACTTCGAGGGCGAAACAGGTCAGCAACGCAGCGCCGCGCTGTGACGGAACCGTGACAGAACGCGGGAAGAATTGGAACCGATGATGATGAAGAACCAGAAGTGGAACGGGCGCGAAGAGGCGCCTTCGAAGAGTTTCAACCTGCTCGCGCGGATCGCGGGCGCATCTGTGGCCATGTTGTTCGTCGCGACGGGCGCACAGGCACAGCACAACGATGCCCTCGTCTTCCAGGACGGCGGCCAGGTCCAGATGGGCGAGATCGACGTCGACTGCTTCAGCGGTGGCGGACTCCCCGGCTGCGACCCGAACGGCTCCCCCGCCTCGGTGTTCGAGGCCGAACTGGTGGAGGTAGGCATCACCGGCACCGCGGATGAACCCGGCTTCTTCTCGGTTCCGGACGGCGGTGAGGGCAATCTCCCCTTCGGTGACAACCTGCCCGGCAGCGCCAATCACTGGATCGACATCATCCTCGCGCCGAACTCCCCGGTGCCCGGCGCCTCCATTCTGTTCTGGGACGGCACCGGTGGTTCGGTGACCTGGTCGGGCGTGTCCAACAGCGAGTACTTCGATATCGAGGGCAACGGCGGGAGCGGTGGCATCTTGACCGGCACGGGCACGCTTTCCGGAATCAATCTCGATCCCACGGATGTGAACGGCGGGTTCGACACCCATCCCGAGTTCACCCTCCACGGAAACGGGGGATTGGTGGATCCGACGGTGGGCTTCTACGCGCTCTTCGGCATCACCAACGTCCAGGGTCTCAACCCCTCGGACCCGTGGGCCGTCGTCTTCGACTTCGGCGTCGAAAACGAAACGTTCCACGAGATGGCCGTCGACAGCATCGCGGGCATCGTGCCGGAGCCCGGCACCGGCCTGCTCCTGGCCATGGGCCTCGTGGGCATGGGGATGCGGCGCAAGCAGCGCTGAGCCGTTGCGCCTCGTGCGCGCTGGATAGATTGGAATGAGCGACCCCAACGAACGGGAGGAGCGCAATCGCGCCCTCCCGTTCGGGCATTTCTGCAACTCGAAGGGATTTCCCGAATGCGACGACTCCATCTCCTGACTGCTCTGATCATGATGGCGGTCCACGCCAACACGGCGGCCGCACAGGATTGCTCCGGCTCGCACTGCGACATCCTGCCGGCGCGTCTGATGATCACGGGCGAGGACTGCGGCACCTCCACATTCGATCCTTCGCAGACGGTCGAGTATTCGCAGCTCGTAACCGGGGCGCGGGACTTCGGGATCTTTCCGATCGCCACCCTCTACCCGTGGTACGTCTTCTTCCAGCTTCTGGACGGGACCTACTCGCAGGATGATCCAGGTTTCTCGGCCGTGGCCAGCCCGTGCACGCTCCAGCCCGCGCTTTCACCGTTGCCGCCCAACACGGACATGTACTTCGACTTCCTCACCGAGCCCCCGACGGCGGGCGGTAGCGCGAGGAATCTCCTCTACTGGGATGCCGTCGACGACGACATGAACGGGCTCGACGAGAACGACGTCGACTGGAGTCCGGTGCCCATCGACGAGTTCATGCGAATCGACGAGCTCGGCGCGACCGCCGAGGCCGATGGCGGTACGAACGAGATCGAAGGCATCCACATCCAACAGACGAGCGGCACGGGGACGATTCACGATCACGTCGATTGGGAGCTGCGACGCGCCGGAGGCGGCCTGCCCACGGCCGGGGTCTATCTCTTCAAGGGCGATCTCACGCTGCCCGGCTTCGCCGAGGGTGCGCCGTTCTACGTCATCCAGGCGACAGTGAACGCGCCGGTGAATGCAGGCCTGTACGCCCGAGATCACGTGGACGACAACCTCATCTTCCCGCTCTGCGACGACGGCATCGACAACGATCGCGATGGATTCATCGACTTCGCTGGTGGGGACCCCGGTTGTGACAGTGCCCTCGACGATTCGGAGAAGTCGACCACCTACGAATGCGACGACGGCATCGACAACGACGGCGATGGTTTCATCGACTACCGCTCCGACCCGTTTGGCGCGGCGGACCTCTACAGCCTACGCGACCCCGAGTGCGATTCGCAGGGCGCGACCGGCGTCTCCGAACTGCCCGAGCCTTCACTGGTGAGCACGCTGCTCGTCGGAGCGTTCACCGTTGCGGTGTTCCGGCGCCGACGCGAACGCGCTAGCGCCCCCCACGCATGATCGAGTCGACCGTATTGATCAGCTGATGCAGGGTCGGGCCGAGGGTCCACACGAGCAGCCCCGGTAGGAAGCCCACCACCAGCGGGAAGACCAGCTTCTCGGGAAGGGCCTCGGCGGTGGCGAGCGCGCGCTCGCGACGTCGGTGTCGCAGTTCGTCCGCCAATGGCCGAAGCACTTCCGCGATGCTCGAGCCGATCTCCTCGGCCTGGGCGATCGCAGTGATCGTGCGCGTCACCGGCGTGACGTCGAGTCGGTTCGCGAGGCGATGCAGGCAATCGATGCGGCCGCCACCGGCCCGGGTCTCGGCCTGATACTGCTCGAACTCGGCGACGAGGGGCCGCTCCTCGGCCTGGTGCTGGACGATTCGATCGATCGCCGCATCGAAGCTGAGGCCGCCCTCGGCGAGGGTGGCGAGAAGCTCGAGCACCAGCGGAAGGTCGCGCTCGGTCTCTTCGATGAGGCGCGCGCGTTGCGCGCGCACCTGCAGGATGGGCAGAGATGTGATGATCAGTGCGAGGAGCCACGGAGTGGCGTGCACGAGTCGCGCCAGGGTCGATCCCACGACCGGGATGGCCAACATGTTGAACGCCGCCATCTCCAGGAACGGGTGACCGGTGAAGACCAGCGCACAGAGAGACGCGAGGGAGAGGCACCCAAGGCACGCGCCCACGAACCAGATGACTGCGTCGCGTCGGCGATAGCCCGCGAGTGACAGCCAGCGGCCAAGGCCTCGTGGTTCGGAAGAGGGCGCAGCGACATCCCCTTCGTCCCAGAGCCTCGAGCGACTGCGGGATCGTCGTTCGAGCGAGAACGCAACGGCACCGACCGCCGCGAAGGCCATGAGGGAGATGCCTATCCAGAAGATCATCGAATTCACGGAAACGAGCCTTTGAAGTCCGCCGCGCGGTCGCGCGCTAGATGCGGACCTGGGAGAGTCGCCAGATCCAGCCGATCCCCAGCGCCTGAAGCCAGAGAGACGCGCCGACGAGGGGCTCTCCGAAACTGGAGCCCACGAAGTGCTCGAGGTTTGCGGGGTTCTGCTGCCACATCATGTATGCGATCAGCGCAGTCGCGGCCACGAAGGCGAAGACCGAAACACGCGTCGAAGCGGATTGGGTGTGGATGCGCAGCTCGAGTTCGACGCGCTCGCGAACGGCGCGCGACACCGAGAGGAGCGAGCGATCGAGGCTACCGCCGGCCTGCCATTGAACACCGAGCACCATCGCGAACAGTCGATACGACTCGAGGCGCGATTGCTCGGCGAGCGCTTCGAGTGCCGTGTGGCTGTCTTCGCCGAGACGCAGACGCCCCGCGAGCTCGAGCAGCAGGCCTTGCGCGGGTCCCTTCACCGAACGGGCGGCGCGCTCGAACGCATCCACCGTACTCGCCCCGACCCGCAGCGCCGAACTCGCGAGCTGGATGGCTTCGGCGAGCCCCTCCTCGTGCTGCAGTGCGCGTCGCTTCGCGGCAGAAGAGATCGCAATGAACGCGAGGATCCAGGCGATCGCACCCACGCCAGTCGACGGGAAGGTGGGAAACCCGAATCCTGCGCAGACGGCGGCCGCGACGACGCCGATGACCACGGGCAGCCAGTGGACGAGGGTCACCCGCGTTGCGCTCGACCTGCGGATCGCAGAGCGCGGAGATTCGTTTTCGTGGTCGGCGGATTCGTGAAGGCGTCGACGAGCGCGCGCGGCGATCGACCAGCGTCGCGCGATCCAGACGCTACTTGCACCCGACACGGCGAGAAGGGAGAGCCCGACGCTGGTGGCGATGTCCGTCATCGCGATTGTGCCTTCTCTGTCTTCGCGCTCAGGGCGCTCCGACGTCGTACCAGGCGCCCGACTCGCGGACCTTCGCACGGGCGCGATTGATTCGCGAGCGGACGGTTCCCATCGGAACACCCAGACGGTCGGCGATCTGCTGGTAGTCGAGGCATTCGATCTCGCGAAGCTCGAGGGCCTCGCGTTGATCGGGAGGGAGGGTCGACAGGATGTGCTCCAGTTCGTCGATCAGCTCTCGAACCTCGAGTTCGCGCGAGGGATCGCACATCGGGCAGCGAACCACCGCGTGACCGCCCTGGTCTTCCCAATGCGCCCGACGCGTTCGCGTGCGCCGCGCATGGAGGCTTCGATGGACCACGGTGCGAAGCAGCCATCGCTGCAGGTGATCGGGGACGGGCCCCGACTTCCACAGCGCGATCAGTGCTTCCTGGACGGCGTCGGCAGCCGAGTCATCGTCGCCGAGGATGCGGCGCGCTGTGGATCGTATGGGGCCTAAGTAGGGTTGGATCTGTCTTTGGAAGAGGACGTAGTCATCGTGCCAGGCATGATGGCTCGATGCGTACGCCCCGAGATGCTTCTTTCCCATCGGGAGGGCTCCACGAGTCGATCGACTCATGTGGCCGCGAACGGGCTCGGGTTCGCCCATCGTGGGCGAACCAGCTCATGCGTTCGTGGCGCAGGGGAATCGCTGCGGGTTCAGCGACTCGGTGGAGCGCGGGGAGACGAGGCGTCGAGGGGATCGTCGGTCGAAGGAGTGGGGCGAACCGTCGCGCCGATGAGTCGGCGGTCGGCGCCTTCGCTCAGAACGGCAACGACATGCGGGATCGCGACCGCGCGATTCCCAGCGAGCAGGCCGCACTCGAAGCAGGGCTCCTCGGCATCCGCCTCACCCTCTGGAGACTCGGCCGGCGAATCGTCGGAGTGAGCTGCGAAGGAACCCTCGAGGTGCTCGATGTCGTGCGAGAGGCTGATCGCCGGCGACACCGCGAAGGCGAGCAACAACAGCGCCACGAGCGCGCGGACCGGGCGCTCGCTTCGGTCGATCAGGCTGTGTGTGCGCGCACGCATCCTGAAACCACTACCGAATTCGGGTGAAAAGCGCGACACGATCCAATCCGGGCGGGCCTTCGCGACTTCCCGATGCCGGAACACTTCGCTCCAAAGGTCGGTTCGCGAGTCGGACGCCTCGAGTTCCAAAACGGTGCTGTTTTCGTGCCAATCGGCAGCGGATTGCCGGTGCGGGGCCTATCGCTGGCGCTGGAGCAGCAGGTCTACGTCCTGCTGCAGGACGACCCGGCCGTCCTCAGCCGTGAGCGTGTCGCAAAGGGTGACGACACCCCGATCCGGCTTCGAGCGAGAGGGGCGGTGCTGAGTGACCTCGGTTTCGTACACGAGGGTGTCACCGGGGTAGGCCGGGCTCGGAAGCGTGAGCGCGTTCTTCCCGAGCATGGCCAGCACGGCGAACTTCGGTTCGAATTCGAAGAAGAGCCGCGTGCAGATCGCGAACAGGTAGAGCGAGCCCACCGTCATCCGCCCGAACGGGGATGCGGCGCCCGCCGCCTCGTCCAGGTGGTGCGGCTGTGGCTCCCAGCGCTCCGCAAAGGGAACACAGTCGGCCGGATCGATCGTCCAACGGCCGATCTCGAGGCGCTGTCCGACGGAGAGGTCATCGAGGTAGGTAAAGGAAGGCATCGGGGCTCGCGTCGTCGTCTCCCGAGAGGTGGCCGGGGATGTCTCGCCGTTCCGTTGCGGGATGTCAAGCGTCGTCCGCGACCGGTCCATCCTCCGGCTTCATCGGTCGCTTCGAGAGAGGGCTATCCTCCGGTTCGACGATGTCCGGATCGCCCAGGGACGACAATGCGAGTTCCGGACCCGGTTGGAAGAACGATTTCGTCACCCTCCCGGGCCGCGGCGACATCTTCGTTCGCGATTCGCGCGGACCCGAGGGCGCGCCGGTCGTGGTGCTGCTGCATGGGCTCGCAGCGACGGGTCTCTTGAACTGGCGTCCCGCGATGAAGGCGCTGGCCACGACCTATCGGGTGGTCGTGGTCGACCATCGCGGCCACGGACGAGGAATACGGATCCGCGAACCGTTTCGCCTGGCGGACTGCGCGGACGACGTCGCGGTCCTCGCCGATGTCCTCGAGATCGAGCGCTTCACCGCGGTGGGGTACTCGATGGGGGGGCCGATCTCACAGCTCGTGTGGCAGCGACATCGCGGACGGGTCCAGGGGCTCGTGCTGTGCGCGACGGCGAGTCGCTTCTCTTCCCGCGACCTCCGGCGCATCGGTTTCCTGGCGGGCCGGTCGATCAATTGGTTGGGGCGGATGGCACCGCGAAGCGTGATCCGCCGCTACGCGCGGGAGTGGTTGTCGGAGCAGATCCGGGATCCGCAGCTGCGCGAGTGGATCCTCTCGGAGGTGGCGACCAGCGACCCCGTCGCGATCGTGCAGGCCGGCGCGGCGATCCTTCGGTTCGACTCGCGCGACTGGCTTCCCGAGGTCGACGTACCCGCCTCGGTCGTGTTGATGGAACAAGACCAGATGGTGCAGCCCGAGGCGCAGGAAGCGATGGCCAAGCGCTTGCCCGACGTCGAGATCTTCCGCATTCGCGGCGACCACTCGGCGTGTGTGAGCGCGCCCGACCTCTTCATCCCCGCCCTGCGGTCGGCTTGTGCGTCGGTGCTCGCGCGATCTCAGTAGTAGCCGGTCAACCAGGCGCGCACGTTGCGGGGGTTGCCCGGGCTGAAGTGGGAATCCTCGGCCGCGTCGCCACCCTGAACGGGTCGCGACTCGTAGTAGAACTCGGAACTGCTCCACTTCGTGTTGGCCAGGTTCTCGACCGCGAAACCGATTTCGATCGGCCCGGATCGGTAGCGCGCCGAGAAGTCGAGCACCGTGTAGTCGGAGAGCCTGGGGCCGGAGCGCGACTCGGTGGCCTCGCGTTCTCCCAGATGCCTCAGGTTCAACTCGGCTGCAAAGCCCTCGTGCCGATAACCCGCAGCCGCCTTGGCGACGAAGCGCGGCGCCTGGGCGATCGGGTCGTTTCCATTGTCGAGACGCGCATCGGTATAGGCGACGTCGCCGCGCAGGTAGACGTCGTCGAGCAGCCAGAATGTCGCCGCGAGTTCGACGCCGAGTCGGTCCGACCGCCCCGCCGACTCGGTGGTGCCCTCGTCACCGACGAAGGCGAGTTCGTCTTCGAGTCGGAGCCAGAAGCCGGCCAGCGCGACATCGACGCAGTCCCAGATGCGGGTTCGAAAGCCGGTCTCGGCCCCGGTCGCGCGAGGAAGGGCTTCGCTGTCTTTCGAGCCGCCGGCCAAGAGCGCACGAACGTCGTTGCTGTGATACCCGAGCCCGAAATGGGCGAACAGCTCGAGATCGCGAATCCCTTCCCACTGCGATGGGAGCGGCCCCTCGTCGGAGAACGGTTTCGCGCTGATGTTCAGCTTGGGCAGCCAACGCGTTGCACTCTCGGCTTCGTATCGGCGATCGGTCACGTGATTGCGTCCATCGGCGTGGAGCCACGCGAGACGCACCCCGGCGCGCGCTGTCACCCAGGGCAGGGGCTCGACGTCGGCGGCCACGTACGGTTCGAGTGAATAGATCTCGAGAGAATCGTCGCTGATCTTGCCGCTGAGCTGACGTTCGGTCTGGTTGCCGAGCAGGACGCGGGCATCGTCGTAGCGCGTCTCGAAGCCGGCGAAGAGCTGCACGGGAATGACGAGCTCCGGTGTGTGGTGATAGACGACACGCCCGCCTCCATAGATGCGGTCGCGATCGCGTTGCACGATGCCGTCTCCGCCGTCGGCCGTGTCGTCGGCGAGGAAGTAGGTGAAGTTGGAGAACAACTCGAAGTCGTACCAGGAGACGTAGGCGTTCGCGCTGAGGTGTCCGTTCGGAACGGGATACCAATCGGCCTGCAGCTTGCCCTGCACCCGCCGGGTCTCACCGCCTTCGGTCGGATCGAGTGAGCCGAAGCGATCGAGGTCGCCGGCATCGACGAGTGCTTCCGGAACGAGCCCGGAAGCATCCCACTCGGCGTAGTACCCGAGCAGATGTCCCGAGATCACGAGTTCCGGCGAGACCTCAACCTCGCCCCGCGCCAGCGCGGAGTACCGCCAGAGGTCTTCGTCGCTCGCGAAGGGACCGTCCGTGTGGTAGGCCTCGAACGCCACGTAGCCACGCGTAGGCCCTGAGTCGGCAAAGGGGCCGACGCGAGGTGCCGCGACACCCACCGCGCGAAACGTGTCGAACTCGCCGTAGCTCACCCGCAGCTGCGACTCGGAGAAGTCGATCGATGGGACGTATTCGATCGTGGCCGCAGTGGAGAAGTCGCCGTGGCGCGCGGCGTAGGGCCCCTTGGTCGCGTCGAGTCGTTCGATCGTCTCGGGGATCACGAAGTGCAGATCGAGGAAGCCCTGCCCATGGGCGTGACTTCGCAGATTGACCGGCACACCGTCGAAATAGACCGCGAGGTCCGTGCCGTGATCGGCGTCGAACCCCCGAATGAAATACTGCTCGGCCTTGCCCCCGCCGGTGTGCTGCGCCGTCATCACGTTGGGGATCGCCTCGAGCATCTGCCCACCACTCTCGAGTGGACGCAGCTCGAAGTCGGACGCCGGAACCGTCTGCACCGACGTGGCGGTTTCGAACGGCGGCGCCGTCACGGTCATCGTTTCGACGTCATCGGGCGCGTGGGCTTCGGGGCGGTTGTCGGCGTGGGACGCGCTCGACATCACGATCGACACGGCCAACGGCAAGATCAGGGTGAGGGAGGGCCACAAATTCGGCTGCCGGGGATGCATGGGGCGCGTAATCTATCAGCCCCGCGCCGGAACCGCTCCGAAGTCATGCAGACGTGAGTGCTACGACCGGGTCATCTTCTCGATCCACCACTGGTTGAACTGCCAGATCGGTTCTTCGAGTGAGCAGAGCGGTCCGACGTCGAACGATCGCGAGTTCAAGCCCGCCCAGACCGTCTCGCAGGCTTCGATGTCCTGGTGGTGGATCACCCGGACGACTTCCTGCATGCCTTCGATCTCGCTGGCGCGGTCGGGGTCTTCGATCATCTCGGGAGGAAAACAGCTGTAGATCCGCAGCTTGAAGTGGTCGTGTCGCTCGGGTTGGATCTGATACCAGGTCAGCGAGTCTTCGTTCGGTGCAAAGAGATGGAAGGGGAAGACGGTCGCGGCGATCAGCGGGTCGGTGAACCCGAAATCCCGTGATTGCGATCGGGGCTTCGACGCGGTCGGCATCATGAGCACCGAGTACGGCCCTTCGTTCTCCGGGGTGTAGGACTCCTTGGCGGGATAGATCGGCTCGAGGGTGTCCCGGTGGATCGCGATGTGGTGGTACGCCTCCATGAAATTGTCGGTGAGGACCTTCCAGTTGAACGGCGATTCGTAGGTGGCCGTCTCCACGGCGACCATCTCCGACAATCGATAGGGAGCGAGCAGCTGGGACAATGGGGCGAGTTGAGGGCCGAGCGCCTCGGCTTCCCGATCGAAGTTCACGAAGACCCATCCCTCCCACACCTCGGTGCGGATCTCGGGCAGTCCGAAGTCCCGGCGATCGAAGTTGGCGGTCTGCTCCATGAAGGGGGCGCCGCGAAGCGAACCGTCGAGGCTGTAGGTCCAGGCGTGGTACGGGCACTGGAACGACTTCGTATTGCCATGGCCGCAAGCGACTTCGGCGGCGCGGTGCCGACAGACCCGCGAGAACACTCGCACGATCTCGTCCTGTGAGCGGACCATGACGAGCTTGTCGCCAAGCAGGTCGACACAGCGGTAGTCACCGACGTTCGGAACCTGATCGAGGCGCCCGGCGCACAACCACGAAGAAGCGAGCACCCGCTCGGTTTCGATCTCGTAGAGGCCGGGTGAGGTGAAGGCGTTCGCCGGAAGCGTCGTGGCCTTCGCGAGCGCACTTCGGGCGCTCTCGAGCGACTCTGGCGCGAGGAATTCGCGATCCATGCTTGTCATCTTTCATCTCCTTTGACCCACCAGTCGATGCCGAGTGCGGTGCGCACGATCGACTCGGCTTGGTGGCCCGACGCGCGAACCGCGCTTTCGATCACGGGAGCGAGTTCCCCGAGGCGGTAGCGAAACGCCGACTCCTCGCCCTTCAGGATCGAAGACACACAGTCGACGATCAGTTCGGCGCTTTCACGCGTGGCGTGCGCGCCTTCGTAGTAATCGAAGGTGTGATCGAGCAGTGGCTGATAGGCCGAGCTCGACTTCGCTTCGGGATCGGGAATGCTCGTCGACAACCCACCATCGGTGATGCCCGGTTCGACGACCGATACGTTGATTCCGAAGCGCACGACTTCGTGTCGAAGGCTCTCGGCGTAAGCCTCGAGCGCACTCTTCGAAGCGCAGTACGCAGACTCGAGCGGCAGTCCCCTGGCGGCGGCCAGTGTGCTGATCATGATGATCTGCCCCGACCGGTTCCGCCGCATCAAGGGAAGGACTTCCTGTGTACAGCGGACGGCGCCGAAGAAGTTGGTCTCCATCGTCGTGCGGAGCACGTAGTCCGACATCTCTTCCGCCGGTGCGAACCAGGCGACGCCGGCGTTGTTGATCAAGACGTCGACTCCACCCTCGTTGAGGACGATCGCCGAAACGGCTTCGCGGATCTGGACGGGGTCGGTGACGTCGAGCACCAGCGGGCGGATGTCGCCGCGCGCTTCGCGCAGGTCCCAGTTCTCCTGGGGTTTCCGGACGCCCGCGTAGACCGTGTGGCCCAGGGTCGCGAGGTTGTTGGCGAGCACCGCGCCGATGCCTCGGCTCGCCCCGGTGACCAGAATGACACTCATCTGAGTTCCTCCGTGTTTCGCGCCCGATCGGGTCGCGATCTCGTGAGGCGGCATTGAGCCAGCTCTGAGCCGCGTGAACCATTGCAGACGAGGCCATTCGACTATCACTTGGGGCCAGATTGAGGCAAATTGGCTCGCATGCCCGTCAGCGATTCGCTCGAGACCGATCGATGGGAACGGCAGCTCGTTCCCGCGCGGTATTCCCTGCGCGTCGTTCGATCGCTCGAGTTGGAGGGGGTCCCGGCCAACGAGGTGCTGGCCGAAACGGATCTCCGCGTCGACGACCTCGCCGGGGATGCGACGATCACCCACGAGCAGCAACGATCGATCTATGCCAATGCCGCGTCACTGACGAAGCGGCCGAGCCTGGGTCTCGCCCTGAGCGAGCGACAACCCGTTGGCGATCGCGGCGTGTACGGATACGCGATCCAGAGCAGTGCCGATCTCGCCCAGGCGCTTCGCATCCTGGTCGAGTATCAGGAGATCGTCGGACCCCTTCTCTCGATGCGGGTCTCGGAAGACGAAGAGGTGGCGACGATCGCGTTCGACGAGAGCTTTCCCCTGGAAGGGGCTTCGCGAGTCGCGCGCGAAGAGGCCGTCGCGATCCTGCTCAACCACGTCGTCCTGCTCGCGGTTCCCCGGCCGACGCCGATCGAGATCCGCTTCGATCTCGAACCCGGCGATGGCGCCTAGACCGAAGCCGTTTTCGGTTGCCCGGTTCGTTACGGGTGCGCGTCGACGGAGATTCGACTCGACGCGGAGAATCTGAAACGAGAGCTCGAGTTCTCCGATCGGGACACCGCGATCGTCTGTGAGGAGCGCTGTCGTAAGGTGATGATGCGCCTCGGTTCGGCGACGGACGTCGTTGATGACCTGCGCGCCGTGATGCTGGGCGAACCGGGGCGGATGCCCAAGATCCAGGCGGCGGCGAAACGACTGGGGATGAGCGATCGCACCCTCAAGAGGCGTCTCCAGGATGCAGGCACTTCCTTCAAGGCCGTACGCGAAGAGCTGCTTCGAAGTCTTGCCCTCGACTACCTGCAGGAGTCGAATCTGACCATCGAAGAAATCGCGTTGCTCCTCGGATACACCGAAACCCCGAACTTCTTCCGCGCGTTCAAGCGCTGGACGGGATCGACACCCGCGACGATTCGCGCGCAGGGCGCGGACGGCTCTCGCCGTCCGCGCCGGGTCAATCCTCCATCTTCATCTTCTTGATTGCGATCGGGCCGCCCGAGTAGCAGTCGAATTCGATGCCGGCCTCGACGCCCAGGCGGGCGATCTCCTCGGCCTCGCCGCCCTGGTTCCATGCGGCGTGCATCGCACCGAGGGCGTAGTCCGAGCCCGAGCCCACCGCGGCGAAGCGGCGGGTCTGTTCGACCGTGCGCAGCGAGTACAAACCGAAGAGGCCGAAGCGGTTCATCACGAAGAGCGTGAGCTGCGTCGACTCGAACGGTTCACCGCAATCCGGCCCCGGATTGAGGAAGTCCTCGTCTTTAAGCTTGCTGTGGAGCGCACGCGAGAACTCGAAGAGTTCGCGCTCGGATCGAACCTCCGGGAGCGGGAGCCCGTTGTCGAGGGCACTCTGGAGCACGGTCTGGTTGACCGTCCATCCCACGCTGCCCACGTACGAGTGCCCGGCCCAGAAGATCTTCTCCGGGTGCTCGACGTAGTGCGCCGCGTGCTTGCGCACACCGCTCGTGCTGAGCGATTCGGCCGCCATGCAGCGAACTCCGTTTCGTTCCACCATGACGAGAGTCGACATGGTCCTCTCCCGTTCGCGCGAAGATCGAACTTCGCGCGCAAGGGTCGCCACAGTGCGCGTCACGCGACGCGACTGCTCGACCTCGATTCGTTCGGCCGTGCTTTCCGGCGGCTCTGGCTTAGTCCGAAGCCGTCGTGAGCGACGAACGAATCGGGAAGACAGGCAGCGCGGACGGTTCGGTGTCGAAACGCGTGGAAGCGCTTCGGCCGCGTTCGGCGAACATCTTCAGATGCGTCATGGGCTGTCTCCTCATTCGAGCGCGCGGTGACTTACCGCAGTGGGAGAAGCCTGTCAAACTACGGTGTCGCCGCTGCCTAAGACTTGCCGTCCAGCAGCTTCGCATCTCGCGCGTGCGCGTAGATATAGTCGCCGACGCGGTTCATCCACGCGAGTTCGTCGGCGCTCATCGGGCCCGCCTCGATGGCTTCCAGCGCCTGCTTCATCTGATCCGGGTCGTCCGGGCCGGCGAGGCAGAGGTCGACGTGGGGGTTCGTCATGGCGTAGCGGTAGCAGTCGGTGCCGCTGGGCGTTCGCTCCCCCGGTGGCGTCTTCTTGGGATTGACGAGATCGCCCCAGCGGGTGGTCGTGTAGGTGACCACGCCGGGTCGTGTCCCGATGTCGCGGCCTTCGAGGTGGGGGAAGACCTCTTTCTCGGCGCCGCGATGCACGGCGTTGTAGCGGCAGTGCCAGATCGAGTAGGTCTCATCGTCGATCAACCTGGGCAGCAGATTGCGGTGATGCGTCGACAGCGCGATGCAATCGATCTTCCCCTCGTCGCGCAGCTCGAGAGCGGCGTCCACGACGCGGGGTGACGGGGGCTTGTTGTGCCAGCCCAGGAGCAGGGTTTCGGCGCGCTCGATCTTCAGGTTGCGCAAGCCGCGTTCGACGAAGGTGCGCAAGAGCCCGCCGACGCGTGAGTAGCTCTGGAGAACGACGACGAGTTCGTCACGCCGATCCTGCGAGATCTCGCGCACGGCATCGCGCATCGCACTGCGGCGGATGCTGCCCCAGTAGAAGTAGTTGACCCCGCGCTCGAACGCCTCGCGGTAGGAGGAAGCCGGAGCGCCGAACGAGGAGCCGAGGCCTAGCTTCGAAACCGAAAGGCCACTGCGGCCAAGGGTGACGCGATCGGGAAAGGCGACCATGGGGATGTCCTCTCAGTTCTTCAATCCGGCCTCGTCGAGAAGCGGATGGATGACTTCTTTCATCAAGTCGATGCCGACGCCGCAACTGCATCCCTTGCAGTCGACGCAGCGATCGAGCCCGAGGTCGACTGCTGCCCGTACGGCCTGTTCCCGCTCGTCGGGGGTGGCGGCGTTGTCGTGTCGAACGCGCTGCAACTTCAACAGGCTGAATGGATTGCCGTGTCGGTAGCCCTCGGCGGGCGGTGGAGCTTCGTCGGCCGAAGGTGAACCGCCTTCGAAGTTGCGTTCGTGCATGGGGCAGCGATCGAGGCAGACGTAGCACTCGATGCAGCGATTCAAGCTGTGGTAGCCGGGTTCGGGCTCGCCATCGGGGTTTCCGGTGGTCCGGGGCAGGCGATCTCGAAGCTGTCGATTGACGCCGTCGCGACGGTGCACGAAATCCTTCACGACCGGCAGGGTCTTGAGACCACTGAGCCGATCTCCTTCGCGAAGCTTGGTTCGACAAGCCACCCGGGGCCGTCCGTTGATCTCGATGGTGCACACACCGCAGAGGCGGTTGCGACAGCCGTAGCGGAAGGCCAGATCGGGAAGCCCCGCTTCCTGCGCATGGACCAACGCGTCGAGGGCCATGGGGCGTTCACGCGGATCCGCCGTCGGGATCTCGACTTCGTGCTCGCTTCGCTGACCCCTTCGGTTCTGTTCGATGATGATCTTCATGCCTCGGCCTCCGCGATGGCTGCGGCCGCCGCTGGCGCTCGCTTGCTGAGCATTCGAAAGATCACATCGTCACGCACGCGCATGGGAAGCCTCGGAAGGATCTTGAAGATCGAGAGTCGCACCAGGTAGGCCAGCTTCATGCGAAGCCGCTGGGGCAGGGGGGTGGGTTCGCGGTCGATCTTCCGCAGCACGATGTCGTCGCCGTCGAGTCGGACCGCGAGGGAATAGGGCCTCGCGGGTGCGTTGCGGTGATCGATGCGGACGTGGGCACCGACGGTTTCCCTTCGGTTCGCTGCGCTCTCCGACATGGCTTTCGCCGTGATCAACATGCTGCGCAGCTCGATCGCGTCGATGAACGATTGATTCCAGAGCATGTCGCCTTCGATCGACAGCTCGTGCTGTTCCGCTTCGAGTTTCGCGATGGTGGCTCCGGCCTCCTGAATCGACTCCTCGCTGCGTGCCGGCCCCAAACCCTCCCAGGCGGCGCGTTGCAGGGTGCGCACGGCTTCGATCGGTGGGCGCTTGCCCGACTGGCCCGCGAACGCGACGTGTTCGTCGTGCAAGCGATCGAGGGCGAGCCCTGCCGCGGCCGCATCAACGGACGTGCTCGCGGCATGAGCGGCGGCGTTTCGCCCCGCGATGCGGCCGAAGACCAGGCACTCCGCCAGGGATGTCGAGCCGAGGCGATTCGATCCGTGCAGTCCGCCCATCACCTGGCCGGCCGCGTAGAGACCCGAGGGAGCACCGCCGATCGCCCGGCAATCGGCCCCGACGCTGATGCCACCCATGAAGTAGTGGGCCGTCGGTCGTACTTCCCAGGGCTCTTCGAGATTCGCAGCGGCGCGGCCCGATGAAGCCCGCACGACCTCTTCGATCTCGCCCATGCCACGCTTCATCATCGCCTTGAAGAGCACTCCCGATCTTCCGTGCGTGTTGGGGGTCAGGTCGAACCAGGCCGCGTCGTTCCCCGTTCCTCTTCCTTCGGCGACCGCAATGGCAATGGCCGCCGCCGCTTCGGCGCGGGTACGCAGCATCACCTCGTTCAGGATGATCTTTCCCGACGCGTCGCGCACCACGCCGAGAGGCCCCGCCAACACGGGCTCTCCCATTAGCAGGCCCAGATGCGACCGCGGCTTCGGCGCGCCGAAGGGCAGGAACTGAACCTGCTCCATGTCGACGAGCTCCGCGCCCGCGCGAAGAGCCGCCGCGTAACCGTCGCCGGTGTTGCCCCGCATCGTGTCGGTGTTCGGAAAGTAGAGCGTGCTCGCGCCGCCACAGGCTAGGACGACCGCCGGAGCGCGAACGCCGATGAACTCGCCATCCGAAGCGTGGTAGACCAGCGCCCCCGCGACCTGTCTTCCGTCATCATTCTCGATCACCGCGAGATCGAGTAGCCAGGCGTCCTCGAGGGTCTCGAGCTGCGGCTCTTGCAGCATCGCGTTCGTGAGCGAGTGGGCGTAGCTGATCCCGCCGTTGGGATGGGGGATCGAGCGGTCGTGGCTGTGCCCGCCCATCGGGGTTCCCATGGTGGCCGGACGGCCCTTGCGGAACCGGGGGCGCAGGCCCGTCCGCCGCAGCCAGTCGTAGGCGTCGGGCGTTTCCTCGGCGAAGATCCGGGTGAGCTCGGGGACGTTGATGTCGTCGCCCGAGAGCCTCAGGTTGTCGTTCAAGGCGTCGGCGGTATCGGCGTCGTCGGCCACCCCGCGCACGGTGACGATGCCGCCCGCGATCTTGCTATCGGAGCAGGCGATGGGGTCCTTGCTGATCACCAGCACCCGGGCCCCACTCGCGGCCGCGTGCGCCGCGGAGGCCGCACCACTTCCGCCGGTACCGACGACGAGTACGTCGCAATCCATTTCGATCATGGAGGAAAGACTATCCCACTCGGGGAAGAGCGTGGGAGGGCGGACCAGGGCCGATGTAGCGATCCCAGCACCCTTCAGCTGCTGCAAGGCGTCTATTCTACGCTGCGTCTCGATTGTGTTGGCTTCGAACAACTCCCGAACGCTGTCGTCGTTGAACGCCACGGAGACACTGACATTGGCAGAGGCCATCTTCT
>JANQEL010000200.1 GCA_028278345.1 Myxococcota bacterium | reverse complement strand
CAAGGGGCGCAGCCTGGATCGCCAGGTCCGAACGATGCCGATGTTCCGTCTGACCCTGGATGGATCGAGCTCTGAGCTTGGATGGCTGGATCAGACCTGGCGCCCAGTGACGGACGAGGATTGGTCCGCCACTGGAGTTGCATGCTGGGATACCGTCGAAATCGCTGCCGCCAAGCGATTCGCAGAAGCCATCGGTGTCTTCAAGGCCATGATCGATCATTTATCCGACTGGCTTCCACTGACCGAAATCGAGGGAATCGACAGCGAGGTGATGCAAAGCTATATCGACCGAAGCCAGCCCCAATGGTCTAACGCAGTCCAAGCCTTTATCGACGGCTGCGCAAGGATGGCTTCGTCGTTCAATGCCTTGTCCGAAGATGCTCGTACGCGACGTGCCTACTTGGCCCATGCTGCCACGGCACTGTGCGGTCACTTTCATCACCATCTATCTCACCTGGAGTCCCTGGCACTACTCCGGACAGAACTACGGCATTGCACTCATGATGTTGCGCCGCCGCGGGGTCGATCCATCTCCCCTCGCGAAGCGCGCGCTGCACTGGAGCTTCTATCTCTCGTTCGGGGCGGTCCTGCTGAACTTCCACTTCGAGGGCGGTCTCGGCATGTCCGATCCCCTCGGCTATGCTGCGACGGCTTCGAGTGGCTACAGCTTCGTCTCCCTCGAACTGCCGGGCGAACTTCGCGGCCTGCTGATGCCGGTCATCGGCCTCGCGTACTTCGTCTCGGTCGCGTTGGCGCTGGGGCTCCTGCTTCGCGACGGAGCCGGTTCGAAGATGATCCCCTCCGCGCTCATCGTGCTCATCCAGGGTGCGTGGTTCTCGATCCCGCACCTCGGGTACTACTTCTCGATCGGCGAGAACATCCCGGTGCTCAATCTGCGCGACGGCGCCGACTTCCAGGCCTACTTCGTCTGGGTGGCCCTCGGTCACGCGATCCAATACGTCTGGATCACGGCCTACTACGCGCGCAACGATCCGCGCTGGCGCGGCTACGGCCTCTACCTCACCAAGGCCGTCACCTTCGGCAACGCCGTGTGGGCGGCGCCGCTGGTCCTGCTCTCCCCCGACATCTTCCGCGGTGCCGAGTACGACAGCGGGCTCGCGATCAGCGTGGCCGCGGCTGTGAACCTGCACCACTTCATCCTCGACGGTGCGATCTGGAAGCTGCGCAATCCGAAGATTTCGGCGGTCTTGCTCCGCACGCAGGACGGTGAAGGCGCGGTGAGCCCGACGAGTGGCGTCTCACCCTGGGTGGCTCGCGCGGCGTGGACGGGCATCGCCCTGCTGTTCGCGCTCAAGGTCGTGCCCTATGTCGAGATCGACGGCCGCTTCCCGGCAGCGCTGCAGAAGCGCGACTACGAAGGCGCCGCCGCGATCCTCGATCGCGCGGCGTGGTACGGGCGGGATTCCTCGCAGTTGCGGGCCGATCTGGCGAACCAGATGGTTCGCGAAGGCAAGGCGAGAGAAGCCCTGCCCCACTTCTGGCGCAGCCTCGACCTGCATCCCTCGAACCACGGCTACCTGGCTGTGGGCACGCTGACCGAACGCCTGCTCGGTCCCCAGCGGGCCATGTACGCCTTCGAACAGGGGCTCGAACTCTATCCGGAAGACGTCGCACTGATTCGCGGAAAGGCCCTGGTCATGATGAAATCGGGGCAGGCGAGAGAGGCGGTGGCCTATCTGGAGCGCGTGCTCGAGGCGGAGCCCGAAGACGCCGTGGCCCTCGAAGCCCTCGAACTCGTGCGCGAGCGCCTCGGAGACGACGCCTCCTAGCCGACCCCTAGCGCATCATCTGCATCAGGATGCCCAGGTTGCGCCGGGCGAGTTCGTTGCTGGGATCGATATCCAGGGCGCGCTGGTAGTAGAGCTTCGAGCCCGCGAGATCACCCTGCTGCGCCAGTACGACGCCCATGTTGATGTAGGCCTCGGGAAAGATCGGATAGGCGACGATCGCGGCTTCGAAGTGTCGTTGGGCGAGCTTCCATTCGCCCTTCTCCGCATAGGCCGTGCCCAGGTTGTAGTACGGCGTATAGAGACCGACGTGTCGGGGCGCGCCGTCGTCTGAAGCTGCACTGCCCTTCTCGAGCACCGATGGATAGGCGGGATCCGTCACCTCGAGGGAATGGGTGAAGACCGTGATGGAATCACGCCACACGCCCACGTACTGCCAGGCGAGCCAGGCGAACACCACGATCGACAACCCGGCCAGCACACCCCCTGCACGTAGCCAAGCCGGGTTCTTCCGGCACTCCTCGTAGACCCCGAACGCCACGGCGACCAACAAGCCGATGTACGGAATGTAGGTATATCGGTCGGCCATCGACTGGGCGCCGACCTGGACGAAACCGATCACCGGAACCAGGGTGCCGACGAACCACAGCCAGCCGACGATCCACCAGGGGCGTGACCGGGCCACGACCGCGGCCAGCACCGTCAGTCCCACGACGATCCCGGCCGAGAGCGCGATCGTCCAGCCCGGCCATACACCCGGGTGCGGATAGTAGAGAGCGAGGTCCAGCGGTGCGAAGGCCTTGCCGACGTAGCGCGCGAGAGACACGCAGGCGTTCGCGATGCGGTCAGCGAGACCGACGACGCTGCCCGCCTTCATCGCGCCACCGGTCGCCTGGGCGAACCAGGTCACCACGCTCGACCCCAGAATCAGAACGAACAACGCCCACTTCTCCATCGCACGCCGAGCGAGCACCCTGAAGAAGCCGGCGTCGAGTTCGAGCCGGCGCAGGGGCCAGATGTCGAGGAGCAGCAACACGAAGGGCGTCGTCACGAGCATCGGCTTCGACAAGAGACCCAGGGCGAGCCAGACGACGACCGGAATGCCGACCGAGGACCGCTCCCCGGCCTCCCCCTCTCCGTCGCGCACCCACGCCACGTAGGCACGCAACGTGAGCAGCAGGAAGAAGGTACTGAGCACGTCCTTTCGCTCGGCGACCCAGGCGACGGATTCGACATGGGCCGGGTGCAGGGCGAACCAGGCGGCGACCACCGCGGAGGGCCAACGCTGCCCCGTCATGTCGATCAGCAGGCGCAGCAGGAGCACGCTGCTGAGCACGTGAAAGAGCACGTTCACGGCGTGGTGCGCGCCCGCGTTCATGCCGAAGAGCGAAACGTCGAGCATGTGGGAGAGCCAGGTCAGCGGGTGCCAGTTGAACGAAGCGAACTCCGCGAAGGCCCAGACGAACCCCTCCCCCGACAACCCGGCCGCAACCATCGGGTTGGCGGTGACGTATTGATCGTCGTCGAGGTTGATGAAGTCGTGACCGAAGACCGACGCGTAGACGGCGACCGTCGCGATCGCGAGCGCGAGTTCGATCGCGATCTGTTGCGCGCGCTGTGACATCATCCTCCCACCGCGCCCTTGCGGGCGCGGCGCGAAACGTAGCAGCGCGCGAACAACGCCGGTGCGGTCAGTCGGCCGGCACGCGAAAGTCGCGGGCGTTGATACCCAACTCCCGCAATCGTCGCTGGAGGGTGCGAATGCTCACGCCGAGTTGTTCGGCGGCGGGGCCAAGCGCGCCTCCGTTGTTGCGCAACACGCGTGCAGCTTCGTCCCGGCAGAGTCGTGCGCGGCGCACGCCATCGCGCTCGCGTTGCGAATCGCGGGGGACGCGTACGTCGAACGCATCGATTTCGAACGCATCGTTCCACATGAGGGTGCGTGTCACCGTGTGTTCGAGTTCTCGCACGTTTCCAGGCCAGGCGTGGAGGGCGAGGGCTTCGAGGGCTCGACGCGACGCCTTGCGCACGCCGAATTCCGGCTGCGCGCGGACCAGGAAGTGATCGACGAGTTCGGGGAGATCCATCATGCGCTCTCGCAGGGCCGGAGCGTGGATGCGTGCAACGTCCAATCGATAGAGGAGATCGGCCCGAAACCTCCCGCTCTCGACTTCGCGCTCGAGGTCGCGATGGGTCGCCGCGATCACCCGCGCTTCCGTGCGGTGTTCGCAGGGATCCCCGACCGGGCGGTAGCTCCGATCGTCGAGCACCCGCAGCAGCTTGCTCTGCGCATCGAGGGAGAGCTCACCGATCTCGTCGAGGAAGAGCGTGCCGCGGCCCGCCGCGGCCAATAGCCCCGACCGATCGCGATGGGCGCCCGTATAGGCCCCGCGTTGGGCACCGAAGAGTTCACTCTCGAATAGCGTTCCGGCGATCGCAGCGCAGTTCACCGCGACGAAGGGATCGGACGCCCGCGCACCCCGCGAGTGGAGGCCACGGGCAATGAGTTCCTTTCCGGTACCCGTTTCGCCCGTGACCAGCACCGGCAGATCGAAGCGCGCGCAGCGCTCGACCCGTGCGCGAACGTCCTCCATCGCGCGCGACTCGCCGACCAGGGTTTCGCGCAACCCGTCGACCGGATTCGAATCCGCGATGCGGGGCTTTGGCCCGGGCACGGTGAGAGCAGAGGACACGGCAGTTTCCAT
The DNA here is from genome assembly GCA_028278345.1 of Myxococcota bacterium. GTDB lineage: Bacteria > Myxococcota_A > UBA9160 > UBA9160 > UBA4427 > DUBZ01. Next base: position 7,754 of record JANQEL010000200.1, on the reverse strand, counting down.
CCTGGTTTCGGGTTTCCCTTCGCTTCTACCACGCGAGTCCCCGGGAGACGGTGGCCCGATCCAGCCGCGGCCGGATTCGGACGCACTCACTCGTCCATCCCGAGGGCCGCGATGCGACTGCGCAGCTTCCCGCGCCCGATCCCGAGGGCCCGCGCCGCGGCGGAGACGTTCCAGCCGTGCCGCGCGAGCACCGCGGCCAATCGACGGCGTTCGGCCGCATCGAATTGCGCCCGCGACGTCATCTCTCCACCACCATCGCCCGTCAGGATGTCCCGGACCTCGCTGGCCAGGCGCTCGAGGTAGTCCTGGCGCTTGACCACGTAGCCACGCGCGCCGAGTTGAAGCGCGCGAACCGCGTGCTCCACTCCCCCTTCGGCGCTGACATAGAGCACCGGGAGTTCCACCTGCCTCGCGTTCAAGAACTCGTGCACTTCGAAACCCTCGCCGTCGGGCAGATGGATGTCGAGTACCACGAGTTCGAAGCGCCGCGGCTCCGCGAGGGCTCGAACCGCGTCGCTCACCGTGCCGACGTGTTCGATCTCGAGTTCGAAACGACGGAGCACCGTTCGCATCAACGTGGCGTGGGGAAGATCGTCTTCGACGAGGAGCATTCGCATGGACATGGGCCTTCCGGGGTGGTGATTCGCGGGGTGCATCGAGACCCATCACCCAAGCAACCTGCGTACCCAGAATGCGCTCGCGAATTCGCTGGGTTTTCCGGCCACCCGAGAACCCGCGACTGCACATGCCGAGAAGTGGCGGTGACCACGCCACTTTGACGCCTCGATCCGCGCGGGCTACACAGCGGGACCGCGCCCGGCCGAACGTCTGCGCCCCCGACGATTTCGAACATGACGAACCCACGACGCACCGGTTTCCTCTGGGCGCTCGGTGCGACCCTCGGTGTCGCGTCGTTCGTCATCCCCTGGAAAGTGGCGGCCGGTCTCGGTCCGTCGCAGACCAACACGCTTCTCCTGCTGGTTGCGGCCGCCTCCTTCAACAGCCTGCTATCCGTGGCGCAGCAGCGCAGTTGGCCGCGCTTCACGCGTTTCGATCTGCTCGTCGCGCTGGTGCTGGCGAGCCTCACGCTCGCCGGCAACCTCGCGAGTGCAAACGCCATCAGCCTGCTCTCCCCCGCCCTGCTCACCGTGATGCAGCGAAGCGAGGCGATCATCGTCGCCCTGCTCGCCTGGCCGCTGATCGGCGAACGCGTCGATCGCCGCTACTGGATGGGCGCCGCCGTCGCGATCGCTGGGCTCATGATCCTGAACGATCCCTTCGAGAGCGCGGAGATCCGCGCGAACGGCATGGCCTGGGCCATGATCTCGGCGTTGTGCTTCGGCTTGATGGCGGTGGTGACGCGCAAGTACATCCACCGCTTCGAGGCGGTGTCGGTGAACGCCCTGCGTCTCTGGCTCTCGATCGCGATGTGGTTCTTGTGGTACGGGGTGCCCGAGAACCTGGGCGAGATCACGCCCGAACAGGTCTTCTATACGAGTCTCGCCGCGATCTGCGGGCCGTTCCTCGGACGACTCAGCATGATGAAGAGTGCCCAGACCCTCGAGGCTCGCTACACGACCCTTACCCTGCTGGCCGCCCCGCCGCTCACCCTCGTTCTCGGCTTCCTGCTGCTCGACGATCTTCCCACCGGTCGCGAGGTGTTGGGGGGCACGATCATGTTGCTCGGCATCGCGATCCCGGTGTTCGGCTACACGCGAGCGGCGCGCTCCACTTCAAGCGCCTGACCGCTCGGGTTCGCGCCGCACCACCTCGCTCACCGCGATCCCCTCGACCCGGCCGCGCACATCGATCGCGCCGAGGGGTTTCGCTTCGTACGCATCGGGGAGGGTCGTGCGCGCGAGCAACTCGTCGGAGACGACCAGCCCGTGTTCTCCGCGCTTTGCGTGCTCTTCGAGGCGGGCCCCGACGTTGAGCGCGTCCCCCACATAGACGATCTCCTGTTTCAGGTCGCCCAGTTCGCCCGCGATCACCGAACCGCCATGCAGCCCCGCGCGAAACGCGGGCACGTGGCCATAGGCGCGCTCGAAGTCGCTGCGCGCCGTTTCGAGCGCATCGGCGAACAGGAAGTAGCAACGCACGCAGTTCGCAGCGTCGACGGCATCCTTCATGCGCCAGGTGACCACGACTTCGTCTCCGGCGTACTGATAGATCTGCCCCCGACTCTCGAGCACGGGCTCGGTGAGAAGATCGACGAACTGGCGAAGCATCAGGTAGTAGCGCGGCCCCCCGAGCTCCTCAGCCAGCCCCGTCGAACCCACGAGGTCGATGAAGAGGAAGGCGCGCTCTTCGTCGCGCGGACGGTGATAGCTGCCCATCACGAAGTAGCCCAGCACGTTCTGCCCGATCATGCGGTTCATCTGCACCAGGAACATCAAGCCGACGACGAGGACGACGAACAACGCCGAGGCCCAGGGCAGGTGATCATCCGTGAGGGAGCGCATGAAGAACCGCGCCTCTCCCGTCGTGATCACCTGGCCGATCCCGCGCCCGATCACGAAGAACGCGACGAGGACGGCGCTGTTCACGGCCAGATTGAAGGCGAAACTCGAGCGCCGGACCCAGGCGCGCATCAGGCCGTCGCGCACGAAGAAGAGGTAGCCCGTCGAGGCAATGGAGATCAGGAGGGCGTCGAGGATGCCCTGGCCGATCGAGCGAAAACCGTCCGTCGCCCAGTTGAACATCGGCGTCACGGTGACCGCGATCAACACGATCACGCCCATGGACTTGAGGCGACTGCGGGTCCAGGCCGTCATCGCGCGCAGCGTAGCGCGAGGGGCTTTCGATCGAGTGTGCCCTCACCGCCCCGATCGGTGGCTATAATCGCCAGCCGTTTCGATAACCCACGCCCCCGAGCATCCACGGAGCCTCCCCGACCATGATCTACGACAGCATCCTCGACACCATCGGCAACACCCCCGTCGTGCGCCTGCAGCGCATCGCGCCGGAAGGCGTCGAAATGTTCGTGAAGTGCGAAGCCTTCAATCCGCTCGCCTCGGTGAAGGATCGGCTCGCCTACGCGATCGTGACCGACGCCGAAAAGCGCGGGGTCCTGAAACCCGGGCAGACCATCGTCGAAGCCACTTCGGGCAATACGGGCATCGCGCTCGCGATGGTGGCCGCGGCCCGCGGTTATGGCTTCGTCGCCACGATGGCGGAGAGCTTCTCGATCGAACGCCGCAAGATCATGCGCGCCATGGGCGCCAAGGTGATCCTCACTCCGGCCGCCGAGCGCGGCTCCGGCATGGTGAAGAAGGCCGAAGAACTCGCGGAGCAGCACGGTTGGTTCCTCGCCCGGCAGTTCGAGAACCAGGCGAACCCCGCCTACCACCGCAACACGACGGGCCCGGAGATCCTGCGCGACTTCGCGAACCGCAACCTCGACTACTGGGTCACGGGTTGGGGCACCGGCGGAACGCTCACGGGTGCGGGTTCGGTCATCAAGCAGGCCCGCCCCGAGGTGCGCATCATCGCCACCGAACCCGAGGGTGCGTCGCTCCTTGGCGGTGCCGAATGGCAGCCCCACAAGATCCAGGGTTGGACACCGGACTTCCTGCCGGACGTCCTCGACCCGAAAGTCTACGACGAACTCGTTCCCGTCTCCGACGACGACGCCATCGCCTGCGCGAAGCGACTTGCGAGCGAAGAAGGCATCTTCTGCGGCATCTCGTCGGGAGCGACCCTCGCCGCAGGCCTGCAGGTCGCCGCGAAGGCGGAGAAGGGAAGCACCCTGCTCGTCATGCTCCCCGACACCGGCGAGCGCTACCTCAGCACCCCGCTCTTCGAAGGCATCGAGGAGGGCTCGGACGACGAGTGGCTGGCGTCTCTCTAATCAGCGCGCGGCCCGCACTCACGGAAGGCTCTGGTGTCCGGGGTGGACGCGTAGGTTCGGGATTTCGGCTTCGAGGCTCTTGAGCTTCTCGAGGCTCACCGCGCTGCGGGGTGGGTCGTGGGAGAAGCTCCCGGGCTCGACGCCGTTTTCCCAGCCGAAGCGGGTGTGGGTGGCGTCGCCGATCAACAGGTGGGGCCCCTCGGTCGAACGCACGAGGAAGGCGGTGCTTCCCGGAGTGTGGCCGGGCACGTGGAGCGCCCAGATCGATCCGTCGCCGAAGACGTCGACCACACCGTCGAAGCGACCCGCCGCATCGGGCGCGAAGGGCCACTCGCGCAGCGCCGCCTTGCCTTCGAACTGCGCGTCGATCGAACCCCGCGTAAAGAGGTTGAGGAATTGCGTGGCGACCGGCTCGCCCGGGCCGACGAAGATCGGTGTCTCCGCCGGAACGTCGGGCAGGCCCATGACGTGATCGAGATGGATGTGGGTGATGAAGACCCCCGCGAGCGGTTCGCGCTGCTCGGCCAACCAGGCGGCCGTACTCTTCTCCACTTCGAGGGTCTCGGTTCGCATCGCGGTCTTCACCAACCACGAAACACGCGAGCTGCCCTCCTCGCTCTCATAGGCGCGCTCCACGCCCGAATCGACGATGTAGGTGCCGAAGCGCGGATGGCGGAGCACGTAGAAGTAGATCTCGATCGGCTCGTCGCCGTCTTCGAGACCGGCGGCCTTCGCCTTCGGGTGATCGAGGTTGATCAGACCGCTGCGAATCACCACCCACTTCGCCGCAACGATCTTCTGGAACTCGATGGGCCCCGGCTCACTCGCCACGGCCAGCATCGCGTCGCTCGAACGCGCGGTCCCGAGCTCGGCCCGCACCGCCGGGTGACGGCTCGCCGTACAACCCAGGCCGACGGTGGCGAGCAGGGTGAGCCAGAGGATCAGGCGCCCCAGGCGGGTGATCGACAGCGCGACGCAGTAGGCAGACATCGGAGGTTCTCCTCGGGTTGGGCGAAGCCGGCGTATCCGGTTCGGCCCGTCTGGTGGGCCACACCTTCATACATTCATAAGAGGATGTAAATTGGCGAATTTCGCATGGTAGTATTCGAAAATGGATATATCGGGAGATCTCTCCTGGGACGATGCCCAGACCTTCCTGGCCGTGGCGGAGCAGCGGACTTTCAGCGCAGCCGCCCGCCAGCTCGGCTGCGGCCAACCCACGATCAGCCGGAAGATCGCCGACCTCGAGGGGCGGCTCGGTGTCCAGCTGTTCCAGCGGGGCAAGCAGGGGGCGCTGCTGACTGGAGCCGGTGCGCGCCTTCTCCCGGCCGCGGAACAGATGGCGCGCTGGGCCGGGGAATTCCAGCGCCTCGCACGAGGCGAGAGCCCGGGCCTCGCCGGTCCGCTCCGCCTCGCAGCGCCGCCCGGGCTCGCGGTCGATTTCCTCGCACCCTTCGCCGCGGTGCTGCGCGAAGAAGCCCCCGAACTCCGGCTCGAGGTGCTCGCGAGCATCGAGCACGTCGATCTCTCTCGCGGCGCGGCCGACCTCGCGATCCGAACGCGCGAGCCGCGTGAACCCGAGCTGACGTCGCTGCACCGCGCGCAGGTCGCGCTGGGTGTCTTCGCCGCCCCGAGCTATTTGGCTCGCCTACCCGCGAAGCCGTCGCTCGCGGACATCGACTGGATCACCTGGTCCTTCCCCTACCTGCATCTCGAGCCCCGCCCCACCCTCGAGGGTGCGATCGATGGCTTCGAACCGGCGTTCTCATCCGACAACTACCTGGTCTTGAAGAGCGCGTTGATGCGAGGGGTCGGGGCCATGATCCTGGAACGCACCACACATCCACTCGCCCTCGATGCGGAGCTCGTGGAGATCGATCTCGGCATCGACCTGCCGGAGAGCGAGCTCCACCTGGTGTGCGCCAAGAGCACACAGTACGTGCCCCGGGTGCGCGCGGTGGCCGATCGCCTGATCGCCGAGATGGCGCGGGTATTCGAGCGAAAATCATGAGTTCGGTGCGACTTCGAGAATTCCCCTAGTGCGTCGCTCAACAACCCCCAACACCTCCTGCGAGCCTCGCAATCTCGTGAAGCGTGCGATTCAATCCTCGCGACGGCCTACCGACCGCCCCTCGGGCCACTGAGTCGAAATGACGACGACCCATCGATACCCAGGACGACAGGACCTGCGCTCTCCCGGGCGGGTCCAACAACTCGAGGCGCGCGTCCGCGAACTCGAAACGCGCTGCAAACGGCTACGCAACGTCGTACGCCAACAGCGCGGCGAGATCGATTCGCTGACCGACAGCCAGCAGTTCTTCCGCACGATCGTCGAGGGCGAACCCGCCTGCGTCAAACTCGTCTCTCGCGACGGAACCATCCTGTCGATGAACCCCGCCGGCCTCGCCATGATCGAAGTGGACAGGGAGGACGACGTCGTCGGGCTCTCGGTCTACGACGTCCTCGACGAGAAGGATCACGAGGCCTTTCGCGCTTCCCTCGGCGACAACTTCGACGGCCGGTCCGTGAGGCTCGAGTTCGGCATCACGGGCATGAAGGGAACCCACCGCCGCATGGAGACGTTCTCGGCGCCCCTGCGAGACATCCACGGTGAAGTCCACGCCTCTCTCGCGATCACCCACGACATCACCGAACGTACGCGCGATCAGCTCGAACTCCAGCGCTATCGCGAACACCTGGAGGAACTCGTCGAAACGCGGACCCGGGAACTCGAGCGCTCCCAGGCGGCGACGCGCCGCGCCGAACGCCTCGCCTCCCTCGGCACCCTGGCCGCGGGCCTCGCCCACGAGCTCAACAACCCGCTCGGCACCATTCGCATGGCCGCGGAGCTCGCCGTGCAGGCCGAAGACCATCCCTCGACCATCCAGGCCCTCGAGGACATTCGAGAAGACGTGCGTCGCTGCAGCCGCATCGTGAACAGCGTGCTCAAGTTCAGTCGCGACGAACCTTCGGAGAAGTGGGCCCTCTCACTCAATGCGATTGCGAAGAACGCGCGCGATCGAACGCGCAAGAGCACGAGTATGGTCATCTTCGAGCTCGATCTGGCGGAGGATCTTCCTCCGATCCTCGGCAACGAAACCGAGATCGAGCGGGTCCTCATCAACCTCATCGAGAACGCCATCCAGGCTTCGTCGGCCCACGGCCGGATCGTCGTGGGCACCCGCGTCGAAGGGGCGAAGGCCGTGTGCGAGATTCGCGACGAGGGCGAGGGGATGACGACCGAAGCCCTCGAACAGGCCTTCGACCCCTTCTACACGACCCGCGTCGGCGCGGGAGGCACGGGGCTCGGCCTGAGCGTGAGCCACGGCATCGTCCGCGACCACGGCGGCACGATCGAACTCGCGAGCACACCCGGGGCCGGCACCACGGTCACGCTGAAGTTCGCGCCTATCGATTCGTACGCGCCCTAGCAGACGACGCCCGCTACAGCAGCGAGATCGCGACGCCGCGCTCCTGCATCACGTCGCAGAGATCGCGCGTCAGCAGGCTCGCCGCTTCCTGATTCCCGCGCAGATGCGCGTCGAAATGGGCGAGCCCGAGGCCACAGGTCATCGCGTAGGCCGCCGCGGCTTCGCAGAGCTCGGCGCTCGTCTTCATGGCCCGGACCGCACGATCGAGTTCGTCGTTGCCCGCTGCCGCACCGAGCAACATCGGGCCCATCTTCTTGAAGAGATCGTGGGTCTGCGCCACGTCGTCGCAGAAGTGAAAGTGATCCGAATCGCGCAGCACCACGGCGGTCTTCGGCTCGGGGGTGCGCTCGACCAGGCCGTGCATGCCCGCGAGCGGCAGGAGGGTATCGAGGTCGGCCAGCAGGAAGAGCGTCGGCACGGGGCGATCCCACGCGAGGTCGAGGGCGTCCCCCAGCAGGTTGGGTGTGCCGCCC
>JANQEL010000130.1 GCA_028278345.1 Myxococcota bacterium | reverse complement strand
CTTCGCCCGAACAGGTCGCGGTGCCCGCCATCGTGGCGCCCCGGGCAAGTGCCGTTTTCGCCTCGTAGGACAGTGCGCCGAAGCTCATGCCCGTGATGTAGATCGGGATGTCGAGCTCGAGCGGGCGCTTCGCCTCAGGCCCGATAACGGTCTTCGTCTCGCACTTCTCCCGGTAGCCCTCGATGACGAAGCGGGTGAGCGTGCCCGGCAGGAAGGTGAGATCGTCGAACGTCGGGATGTTCTTGAAGAGCGAGAAGCCGCGCATCCGATAGCGGCCGAGCTCCGATTTGATGTGGATGTCGTCGATCACCTCCGGCGGAAAGATGCGGCTCTGCCCGAGCACATGCCGGTTGCGCGGCGGCCGGTTGGTTTGATCGGTGGCCATGGTGCGTTCCTTCTTTGCTCGATGCCGCGCGCTAAAGCGCGATCTTCTTCTCGGTTGGCTCGAGATTGTCGTAGTTCCAAAGCTGCTTTCCGGCGACGATCTTGGTGAGGTTCGCGACACCGTTGGGCGCTTTGAGGCCGTAGGTCGCGAGCTTCTTCTCGAGCCATCCGGCTTCGACGTCGGTGATCTCGCCCGGCACCGCATCGACACCGAGCGAGGCGATCTCGCCACCGACATAGATGGTGCCGTCGTAGAGCGAATCACCGAGATTGATGCCTGCGTCGCCGAGGATGATGATCCGCCCGCGCTGCATCATGAAGCCGGTGAAGGCACCGGCCCGACCACCGACGATGATCGTGCCGCCCTTCATGTCGATCCCTGTGCGCGAGCCGACATCGCCCTTGCAAACCAGGTCACCGCCGCGGATCGCCGCGCCGAAGGTCGAGCCCGCGTTCTTCTCGATCACCACGACGCCGGACATCATGTTCTCGGCGCACGACCAGCCCACGCGTCCGCTGATGTGGATGTTGGGCCCGTCGATCAGACCGCAGCCGAAATAGCCGAGGCTGCCTTCGAAATCGAGCTTCAACCGGTTCAAGATCCCGACGCCGAGAGAGTGTTTGGCGAGCGGGTTTTGAATGACGATGTGGCCGTAGCCCACCTCCATCAGTTCGCGAATGCGAATATTGACCGCGGAGGGGTCCATGTCCGCCACATCGAGGGTCGTCTTCTTCGAGAAGTCGACATCGAAGCCTTCCGGGTAGGTGTAGTTGTCACCCTCTTCCGGCGAGAAGAAGACCTGCTGCGTACGCCCGGTCAGCTGCTCGGCGTGCAGCCCCATGTCATGGGATTTGTGCCGGTCGGAGCCGCTTAGTTCTGCCATACCATCACCTCCCCTTCGTAGGGATCCCAGGTATCGATCTCGTCCGGCATGATGGTGCGGATCGCGACCTCTTCGGAGGCGAGGCCGACGAATGTGTCGCTCTCGAAGAGCACCATGGGTTTCGCCGCCATGGTGTCCTTCGCCATGCCGAGGCTGTCGGCCGTCGCGACGAGATAGGTGAACACACCGTCGAGCTCGCTCACCGAACGATCCATCGCCTCGCGCAGCGAAATCCCGCTTTCCATTCGATCGGCGAGATAGACGGCGATCAGTTCGGAATCGCAGTTCGACATGAAGCGGTGCCCGCGATGCTCGAGCTCGCGGCGGAACTTCCAGTAGTTCGTGA
>JANQEL010000116.1 GCA_028278345.1 Myxococcota bacterium | reverse complement strand
GCACGAAGCGCGGCCGCGCCATGGCGTCGTCGAAGAGCTTCAGGGCGGCGCTGTTCTCGACTTCTCCGGTCAGCACGTTCTTCAGCACCTTGCCCGATGCGTTGCGCGGAAGCGGCTCGCTTCGCACCTCCCACAGGCTCGGCACCTTGAATGCGGCGAGGGTCTCTCCGACGAATCGACCGAGGGCGTCGGTGTCGATCTCGTCGACCCCATCGCGTGGCACCACGATGGCCTTCACCTCCTGCCCGAGCACATCGTGATCGACGCCCACGACGGCGGATTCGGCGACATCGGGATGGGCATCGAGGCGGTGCTCGATCTCGACCGGGTAGACGTTTTCGGCGGCCCGCAGGATCAGATCCCGCGCGCGGGAGTTGATGTAGAGATAACCGTCTTCGTCGAGGCAGCCGACATCGCCGGTCGCGAGCCAGCGCCCGGGACGGATCGCCTCTGCGGTCGCCTGCGGGTTGTCGAAGTACTCGAGCATGAGGAACGGACTGCGCAGGTGGATCTCGCCGTAGACGCCGGCCGGGACGGGCTTGCCGTCGTCGTCGCGGATCTCGATCTCGTTGCACAGCGATGCGCGGCCACAGGAGGTCGGCCGCTCGATCAGCTCCGTGCCACCGATCGTTGCGCCGAGCCCACCCGACTCGCTGAGCCCATAGCCGAGCCCCAGGCTCTTCGATGAATTGGGGAAGGCCTCGCGCGTTCGTTCCTGCAGCGAGGGGCTCGTCGGTGCACCGCCGAAGCCGACGTTGGTCATGCTCGAGAGGTCGTATTTCCCGATCGCCGGGTGATCGACCACCTGGGGGCCCGTGCTGCCGAGGGCGCTCCAACTCGTGATGCGCTCCTTCTCGATCAGTCGCAGTACGTCTTCGGGATCGAAGCGTCCGGCGCGATAGACCGTCTTGGCTCCCACGGAGAACATCATGATGCCCGCCGTGTAGAGGCCGGAAAGATGGAAGAGCGGCGCCGTCACCAGGGCGGCGGCGGGAGCCGGCGGGGGCGCGTCGGCGGGGATCTCGCCCAGTTGGCTCGCGATCATCATGCGTTCGGCACCCAGGCAGGTGTTGGCCTGGGCGAAGCCGAGCAGCGCGCGATGGGAAACGAGGGCGCCCTTCGGCCGACCCGTCGTGCCGCTGGTGAAGAGGATCAGCGCGGGATCGTCCTCGTCGATCGCGACGTCGGGAAGGGGCGCATTGGGGGCGGTCGCTTCGAGGGCGGCAAAGTCGCGCTCGACTTCGCAGATCGGAATTCCGAGGTCGATGCCGTCTACCCGGGCCAGCCGCTTGCGATCGCCCACCAGGAGCTTCGCACCGCTGAGTTCGAGGCCGTACTGGATCTCGTCTCCCGTCCACCAACCGTTCAACGCGCTCACCACCGCGCCGAGGCTCGTGGCCGCCCAGAAGGTGATCAGCCACTCGGGGCAGTTCGCGGCGAGGATGGCGACGCGATCTCCCTTGCCGATGCCGTACTGCTCGGCGAGGCCGCGTGCGACGGAAGCGACGATGGCGTAGTGCGCCGCGTAGCTGATCCGCCGGTCTTCGTAGACGATGTACTCCTTTTCGCCGTGCACCTTCGATTGCTCGACCATGTCGCGCAGGCAGGAGAGGCGGTTCTTGAAGACGGACATGGTCTCGCCCAGCACCCTTTCCTCTCCGATCTCGAAGGGGCTGCCGGGCCCGGTGAGTTGGGCGCGCACCTGCTCGCGCACTTCGTCGAAGCGGGCGCTGTCGTTCTGTGGAGTTGCCGTCATGTGGAGGATTCTCTCGGGTGGATGAGGGGCCGTGGGAACGAGCAGGCAGAAAAGTCGCTTCGCACCGCGGTCGCAACTCGCGCCCTGGCGAGGGCGAAGGGCGCACGCACGCTGCTCGGCGCACGCGCGCGTGCTGCCGGTCGCGCGGGCGAGAGTCACTGTATGGCGTCTCGGTCAGTCTACCCCCCTGCAGGCCCATGTCGCCGCGCCCGACCGGGGAGGCGCCCCGCGAACTTCGGGGCCCGTGACCCTCATCACGGGTCTTGTTTTCCACCCAAGTGGACGATCAGAGACACGGGTTCGCTGTGGCGAAACCCGGAGGAGGGGTGCCGGCTGCGGATGTTCTGCGGCCGTTGCACAGGGGTGAGCCGATGCTCGCGGTGACCTTCAACGATCTCGAGTCCTTCTGTCGCGAGTTCCATGCGAACCTCACGAAGGGCGGCATCTTCGTTCCGAGCGAAGAAACCTTCGAGCTGCGCTCGACGGTCGAGGTCGGGATCGATCTGCGTTTCTGCAACGAAGCCCTCGTGCTGACCGGCGAGGTCGTCCACTGCGTTCCCCCCGAACTCGCGAGCGCCGGAGCCGTACCGGGCGTCGCCGTGCAGTTCGAACGACCGGTCTCCGAACTGCGAGCCCTCTTCAAGGGCCTGGTCGGTGAAATCCCCGAGCCCGGTGCTGCACCCCAGCCGGCGGGGCCCGACGGAAGCGAACGCCGCGAGGCCGAGCGTGAGACCGCGCGGGTGGCGGCGCGTGTGGCGACCCTCGACGGCATCGAGCTGCGCGGCTTGACGCGCAACCTCAGTATTTCGGGGCTCTTGTTTTCAGTATCCGACGAGCCCGTCGCGGTCGGTGAGGCGGTGATCGTCACCCTCGAAGACGGCGAAACCAAGGAGAGCGTCGAGATTCCCGCCGAAGTGGTGCGTCACGTCGAAGGCGACGGCGACGACGTGATGGCACTCGGCATCCGCTTCGATCTCGATCCCGAACGCGACCTCTGGGCGCAGGAGTTCCTGAAGCGGGTCTGCGACCAGGAACACACGCGACGGCTCGGCGGCATCAACGGCGACATCGAGGAACTCGGCCTCGCGAACCTGCTGCAATCCTTCGGTCAGTCATCGCCCGAAGGCACCCTCACCGTGATCGACGGTGGGCTCGAAGGCTCGATTGCCTTCGAGAGTGGCATGCTGGTCGCCACCCAACTGGGCCGCGTGCGCGGACGCAAGGCCCTCGCGCGCATGCTGCGCTGGACGTCGGGCAGCTTCGAATTCCACGCGCGGATCGATCCCGCGCTCGAACGCGATACGCCGCAGCACCTCGACGGCGCGATCCTCGATGCCATGCGGGAAGTCGACGAGGCGGAGGCGCGGCCCGGCCCGCGCCCCGGCCCCCGCACCCGCTTCCGCGTCGACGATGCGACCTTCCAGGAGCTGGCCAGCGATCTCGGCAAGCTCGAATGCGCAATCGTCGACCTCGCGCGGGTTGGGGCCAACGTGCGCAAACTCCTCGACGTGATCCCCGAAAGTGACGCCGACATCGAGGCGGCCCTCGACGAACTGCTGCAGACCGGCGTTCTCGCCGAGGAGATCGCCGACTAGCCCCTTTCCGCGCGGATGACCCCGTGGGGGGCTCAACACGCGACGGCAACCTGCCGAAGCAGGGAGGCATGACCACCGTCTCCGGACCCTTTGGCGCGGGTGCTCCCGACGCCGATGGGGGCGTCTCGCTTCCCACCCTGTCCCAGGCCCTCGAAACCCTCGCGAGCGGCTTCGACACGTTGGGAACCCTCGGTCTGCTGGCGATCGACGCGTCCTTCCTGGCTGCGATCGAACGCCGCAATGGAGACGCCGCACGCCGGGCGGCCTACGCGGCCTTGTCGCGCCTGGTGCTCTCGGTGTGCGAACAGCGGCTTCACTGCGACGACCTGATGATCGCCGGTGAAACCGGCCGCAACGAGATCTGGATCGCCTTCCTGCGTGAGGCCGAGGACGCGAGCCTGGCGCGCGACGAGATTCCGGGCTTCGAAGCGGCGCTCCTGCAGACCATCCAGCGCAACGGCGGCAAGGCCTTCTACCCGCACCTGCGACAGGCCCCGACACTGGTGACCGGCTACGAGATCGTGCTGCGCAACCCGCGCTTCAGTCCCGAGAGCCAGATCTTCGGTGCCCTCGAGATGGCGCGCGAGAGTGCGGCGCTGAACGAGAAGGTGCGCGCGCGCGCGCGGCGCGGTCGCTTCCAGCAGATGCTGCTCGACCGCGACATCTACTCCGTCTTCGAGCCGATCGTCGAAGTCGGGAGTCACACCGTCTTCGGTTACGAAAGCCTGGTTCGCGGGCCCGAGGATTCCGAGTTCCACTCGCCGGCGGCGCTGTTCGGCGCAGCCGACGAGTACGACATGGTGTTCGAGCTCGACTGTCTGTGTCGGCGCAGCGGGCTCAAGGGGGCGATCGACTTTCCGGAGGGCACGAAGCTCTTCCTGAACATCCTGCCGACGGCCTTCCACGACCCGAACTTCCACGCCGACCGCCTGATCCAGACCCTCGAACAATGCCGACTGAGCCCGAGCGACGTGGTGTTCGAGATCTCGGAACAGGAGTCGATCGAGAACTTCAGCGTATTCAAGGAAGCCCGCGACGAGTTCCGCACGCTGGGCTTCCAGTTCGCCCTCGACGACACGGGATCGGGCTACGCAGGGCTCGAAGCGCTGCTCGAGATCTCGCCCGAGTTCATCAAGATGGATCGCGCCTTCGTCTCGGGGGTGGACGAAGACCCGGCACGCCAGGATCTGCTGGCTGCGCTGCTCACCCTCGCGGAGAAGATGGGCGCTCGCGTGATCGGCGAAGGCCTCGACACCCTCGAAGAACTCGAGATGCTGCGCGAACTCGGCATCCACTTCGGCCAGGGCTGGCTCTTCGGGCATCCCACACCGCTGCGCGCGCGGGACTGAGCCCCTTGGACGCGCGGCGCTCGGGGCTGCACCGCATGGGTGCAGCGCTGGGGGTCGGGCTCGCGATTCTCATCAGCGCTGCGCGGGTGCAGGCCGACGAGATCGAGACCGCGGGTGACGTGTTGCAGTACGTCGTGCCTGCGGTCGGGCTCGGGGCGACGGCCTGGCTGCGCGATGGCGAAGGGGCGAAGCAACTCGTCACCACGGCCCTGGTCGCCGAGACCTGGGTGTGGACCCTCAAGCTCGTGGTCGACGAGAAGCGACCTTCCGGGGGCGGGCGGGGCTTTCCTTCGGGTCATTCGGCGACGGCGGCCCTCGGCGCCGGCTTCGTGCACCGCCGCTACGGCTTCGTGCCCGCGATCCCGCTGTACGGGCTCACGGGTTTCGTCGGCTGGTCGCGCCATCACGCCGACGCCCATCGGCCCCTCGACATCGTGGCCGGTATCGCGATCGGCATCGGTACCGCGATGTTCTTCACCTCGCCGTACGCAGAAGAGGTGACCCTCCTGCCGATGACCCTCGAGGACGGCTTCGGCGCGCGGCTCTCCCTGCGCTTCTAGTTGCTGCCTTCGATCGCCGTACCCGCGAAGAAGTCCGGCCGATTGTTGGTCCACAGCCGCTTCGGGTTGTCGTAGACGAAGGCGCGGAACTCGTCGGCGTCGAGCAACTCCTTGTCGACGAGTTCATAGGCCTCGCCGAGCACCTCGCGGCAATCGGGGACGTCCCAGTGCCCCACGTCCGAACCGAAGATGGCCGAGAGCCGGGCCTGCTTCGGATTGACGCGCGTGTCGAAGGCGAGGGCGTTCATCGGGTCGTCCGCTTCGCAGCCGAAGTGGAACTGCTCGGTGAAGATGCGGCGGATGTCGTCGGGGCCCGCAACACCACTGCGTTCGAATTCGTCGAGCACGTTCGGATCCTCGTTTGGGTCGGCGAGGAAGTACAGGCTCTCTTCGAGTTCGCTCCCCTGTTCGCGGTCGCGCTTGTTCGCGTAGCGGTCGAACAGCCCGCGCAGCTGTGCGCGGTCGAGGAGATTCGGATCGTAGATGCGCACCGCTTCCCCGCTGCGCTTCTCGTAGTGTCCGAGTACGTCGGAGTAGAGGTTGCATCCCCAGCCGACGCCCCCTTCGAGGAAGGCGAACTGCAGGCTCGGGTGGCGCATCGGCACGCCGTCCATGAAGAGACTGCGGCAGGTGGTCTCCCCCGCCACCGCGAAGTTGCCGATGTGGTTGAAGACGTAGTTGGTCTGGGAACTGCCGCGATGCCAACCCATCGCGCTCGAGTGGAAGGTCGGGTTCACGCCCAGTTCGACACAGCGCGCCCACACCGGGTCGTAGTCGTGCGGGCTCTCCCAGGTGAAGGTGTCGACCCAGCGCGCGCTGCGCGGGGCGTCCTCACCCCCGATCTGGCGATAGACGAAGCCCGCGAACAGCGCGGCCTTCATGCCCAGGGTGCCGACGACGTAATCGAGCTCCTCGATTGCTTCGTCCGGGGTGTGCATCGGAATCAGCGCCACCGGGCAGAGCCGATCCCCGAGCCCTTCGTAGCTCTCGGCGTAGTAACGATTGAAGCTGCGAACCAGGGCAAGCCGCAGTTCGTCCTGTTCGACCATCTGGGCCGTCAGGCCGAAGGTGGGGTAGACGACCGCGTAGTCGATCCCGAGTTCGGGAAGTCGCTCGTACTGCAGCTGGGGCAGCATCGCGGTGGCGCGGTCGAGGGTGTTCTCCGCGGGAAAGCCCCACCAGGTGAGGCGGAAGAGGCCGAAGTTCCGCCGCTCCTCGGGAGTCATGTGCTTCGAGTTCTGCTGGGCGTCGAGGATGGCTTCGAAGGCGGCCACCGCATCGCCGCCGGCCAGATCGCGCAGGATCTCGCGCACCGCCGGAAGGTACTCGAGCAGATGGCCGTCGGAGTCGATCACCGGATGGTCGATCTGTTCCCGCACCCGGCGGGTGGATGCGCTCGGTTCGAAGACGGGTTCGGCGGCCATCGTGATCTCCTCGGTTGATGGTTTCGCTGCTCGCGTCGCGGCCCCCGATGTCGCGGGGCTTCGCTTCAGGTGGGACACTACCCGCTTCGCCACCCGACGAGGACTCGCAATGGGCCAGGACGATCCGACGCAAACGACCGCCTGGGACGAGGCGCGAATGATCGAACTTGCGCATCGCCACGCGCAGCTCGAGGTGGAGCGCCGCCTCGACCCCTTGATGGAGACCTTGATCGCCGAGCCGGTCTACGAGTTCCATCCCGTGAAGCTCTGCATGCGCGGGGGCGACCTGTGCCGGCGCTACTACGCGCAGTTCTTCGACGACTTCATGAACCGGGTCGTGGGCCACGAACTGATCTCCGAGATGACGAGCCCGGAGGCGGTGGCCCAGGAGTACGACATCTCCCTTCGCGTCGACGGCGAAGTCGAGACCCATCGCGTGGTGGGCGTGCTCTTCGCCGAGGGCGATCTCCTCGGAGGCGAGCGCATCTACGCGAGTGAGCGATGCATTCGCTTGATGGCCGGGCGGGTCTTCGACGAGTTCGAGCCTCTCTAACGCTCTTCATCATCGCGCGGCGAGAGGCGCGCCATCATGTGCAGCGGACGCAGGGTGCCGCTGTCGAGCTTGGCTTCGTCGAGGTTCGCGATCTGTTCGATGAAGCGTCGATCGCGATCGTCTTCGGGGTCGAAGTTCGGGCCGATCTCGGCGCCGATGAAGCGATCGACCAGGTGGCCGAAGCTCGCGTAGTCCTCGAAGGCGAAGCGACTGCGGAGCAGGGCGAGGATGTCGACGTCGAGCACGGCCTCGGCGTGGCTCGCGTATTCGCCGTCGACCTCGTCGGTCACGTGGTTGTACTTGTAGCGCTCGGGCATCAGGCGCCAGACCCGCTCGCCCATCTCGCGGGCGGTGCGGCTCTCGCCGCGACCGATGCGTTCGGCCAGGGCGAGCTGGCTGCCCTCGCGTGCGGCGCTCTCGAGGCTGTCGACGAAGGGCACGAGCTGGGTGCTTCGCGAGAGCGCGCCGTCACCGATGATCACGTGGAAGTGCTCGGGTAGGCCCGCCTGCATCCACGCGTCGGCGTCGAAAGGCGCGAGTTCCGTGTCGATCCCCGCGGAAGCGGCCCGGGCGAGAGTGGCGTTGGTCTGCGCGGCGTCGCCTTGCGGGAAGTGGATGCGGAAATCGTGCTGTCCCTGCTTTCGCAGACGGCGCGCGATGCGGAGTTCGAAGTCGGGCTCCTCGCCACCGAGGCTCAGCACCTCGAGGGTGTCGCCCTTCGGCAGGTTCGCCGCGGCCGCGATGTGGCGCGCGAAGAACCCTTCGGTGTCGGCGATGTCGAGGGAGGAGAGCTTGCGCGCCACCTGTTGGTCCCGCCACAGATCGAAGATCGCCGGGCGGACGGATCCGCGCGCGGGTACCACGTAGGCGAGGGGGGTGTCGCGATCGTCCCGCTTGATCGGTTCGGCGGCGGCGTGTTTCTCGACCTCGGGAGTGGCTTCGACGGCGGCTTCTTCCTCGTTCGTCGCCTCGTCGAGGGCGACGTCGGCTTCCGCCGCGTCGAGCGGTTCGCTCGTGGCCTCGGGCTCCGCGATTTCACTCGTCGCGTCGTCACCCGACACGTCCTGCCGTGGTGCCGCTTCGACGTTCTCCCCGCCGGTCTCCGTCAGCGGAAAGACCGAAGCCGCCTTGCCGATCGAAGCCAGGGTCTCGTGGAGCTTCGAAACCGTGGCTTCGCGTTCGCTCGCACGTTCGCGCGCCCGGCGGTGGGCCTCGCGTTCGTTTTCGAGATCGTCAGCCAGCCCCTCGCACTTCAGGCGGGACTGGGAGAGCGCTTCGCGCGCATCGACGAGTTCGCTCTGTTGGGCGGTGAGGCGCTGCCGCAGGGTCTCGGCTTCGCTCTGACGCTCCTGCACCTCGCTTTCGAGGCGCGGCACCGCCTCCTTGAGCTTCGCGAGTTCGCTCGTCTGCTGGTGGGTGCGATCGTGTTGCGCCTGCAGTTCGTTTTCGAGGCGCGTCGCCTTGAGTTCGGATTCGGAGAGCCTGCGCGAGGTGGCTTCGAGCTCGGCGCGGGCCTGGCGCAGTTCGGCGCGGCGCGCTTCGAGGGTTTCGCTCGCGATGCTGAGCGCGGCCTTGAGTTCGTCGTTGTCGCATTCCCGAGCTTGGGCCTGCTTCTGATTGGTCGCGAGCGCGGCGCGCAGGGCGCTCGCTTCGGCTTCGCGTTCGGCGACGCGGTTGCGAGTCTCGCCCAGCACTTCGCGATTGCGTTCGGAGGCCTTGCGGGCTTCCGCGGCCTCGCGCTGGGCTTCCACCAGGCCGCGGCGCAGGGAGTTGCATTCGTCGCTCAGCCGTTCGTAGGCGGCGGAGCGCGTGGTGAGGTTCGACATCAGGTCGTTCACGCGTTCGCGTTCGCCGGCGGCGCTGGCGAGCTCGGCGCGGGCGGCGTCGAGGGCGCTCGAGAGTTCCTTCTTTTCGCGGCGCAGTTCGTCGAACTCCCCGTCGCGGGCCTGCAGGCGTTCCTGCAGATCGTGGCGCGCGCGGTGGGCGGCGTGGAGCAGGCGCTTGAGGCCCGCTTCTTCCTGGGCCGGGGCGCTCGCCCTGGGCTGGGTCGATGCCGTGCCGACCGACTTCCAACCGGCTTCACTCCCTTCGGACGAAGCTTCGGCGCTGGCCTTCGCGGCGCCGAGATCGCGGCTCATCCGCTCGACCTGCATGGCGCGTCGCTGCAACTCGGCGCGCAGGCGATCGACGACGGTCTGTTGGTCGGACTCGGTGGTGGGGGCGTCGCCCGCGATCTCGGCGGGATCGGCCAGCACCGAGAACGCCGCGAGATCATCGAGCGGGGCGGAGGCCTTCGGCTCGCGCGCTTCGCCCTCGTCGTCGCGAACGACTTCTTCGCTGAAGGGCGGGGTGTCGGCGCTGCTCATCTCGAGGTCTCCGCTGCGAGCACGAATCGGGGGCGCACGCCACACGGTGCAGCGCACTTCGCGATCGGCATCGGCCGCGAGCGGAATCCGCTTGAGGGGAGAAGACCTGCGAGAGGTCGTGCACAGCACGTGCACGCCCATGAACGCCCGGATCGGCGTGGAGAATCACACGCGATGGGCGCAGATCACGCGAGGGGGTCCCGTCAGCGCGCCTGGAAGGCCTTCTCGATGCGTTCGAGAATCTCGCCGAGCAGCGAGCGAGAAGTCGCGAAGTTCACCCGGGTGAAGCCGTCGAAGCCTTCACCGAAGGTGCGCCCCTCATTGAGGGCGAGGCGTTGGGTTTCGAGGATGTGGCGCGCGGGCGAACCTTCGAGTCCGGTGCCGCGGCAGTCGAGCCAGGCGAGGTAGGTCGCTTCGCAGGCGTGATGCTCGACGCCGGGAAGCCGCTGCTTCACGAAGTCGGCGACCACGTCGCGATTGCCCTGGAGGTAGCTTCGCACCTCGTCGAGCCAATCGCTCGATTCGCGCCAGGCTGCGATCGTGGCGTAGATGCCGAGCAGCCCGATACCGCCGCGGATGTGGCGCGGGATGCTGCGGTAGCCACTCTGCAGGCGTTCGCTTCCGAAGTGC
Source organism: Myxococcota bacterium (assembly GCA_028278345.1). Lineage (GTDB taxonomy): Bacteria > Myxococcota_A > UBA9160 > UBA9160 > UBA4427 > DUBZ01. Next base: position 13,582 of record JANQEL010000116.1, on the reverse strand, counting down.
GCCAGCGCACAACGGGTGCCCGGGATGTTGAAAGCCTTGGTGGCGGAGGTGAGGGTGATCGTGCGCTCGGCGATCTCGGGCGAAAGCGTCGCGATCGGGATGTGAGGTCGACCGTCGAAGGTGAGATCGCCGTGGACTTCGTCGGCCACCACGACCAGATCGTGTTCGATCGCGATCTGGGCGAGCCCCTCGAGTTCGTCGCGGCGGAAGACGCGGCCCGTCGGGTTGTGGGGATTGCAGAGGGCGAGGATCTTCGTCCGCTCGTCGATTGACGAGCGCAATGCGTCGAAGTCGATCTCCCAGCCGTCGCTTCCCTGAACCAGCCGGTCCTCGACCAGGCGACGACCGGTTTCCTTTACCGCGTTCAGGAAGGGCGGATAGATCGGGGTCTGCACGATCACGCCGTCGCCGGGTTCACTGAAGCGATCGATCGAGACGTAGAGCCCCTGCACGACGTCGGTCACGATGTCGGCCATCTGCGGATCGACCGACCAACCGAAGCGCTCGCCCATGCGCTCGGCGAACACCTCGCACAGGCCCGTCTCGCGCGGGTTGATCGGGTAGCCGAGGTCGTCGCGTTCTAGGGCGTTTTCGAGCACGCGCCGAATCGGCGCGGCCAGGGGGAAGTCCATCTCCGCCACCCAGGCCGGCAGGATGTCGGCGGGATAGGTGTTCCACTTCTCGCTGATGCGCTGCTTCAGCAGCTCGATGTCGAGATCGTCGAGGTTGTAGCGAGACGGGGCCACGGGGAATCTCCGGTGGGCGCGGTGGTGGGAACGGGCGCCGCGGTGCAAAGCAACGCGGCAGTGTAGCGGGCGCGCGCTACGCGTCTTCCATCGGTTCGTCGGACCACTCGACGAAGACACCGCGGAGGCGGGCGTCGATCGCGTCGCGCGTCTTCCGGAAGGCGTCCAGCTGCTCGGCATGGCCGCCCTCGACGCCGGCCGGGTCGGGCAGGGGCCAGTGGAGCACCTGCACGGCACCGGGAACGACCGGGCAGACCTCGTCGGCGCACAGCGTCACGACCTTGCCCACCCGATCGAGGGGTATGTCGTCGATCGGCTTCGACTGGTGTTCCGAAATATCGATCCCGAGTTCGGCCATGGCCTCGACGGCGAGGGGGTTCAGCTCACCGGGATCCGAGCCCGCGCTGTGGATGCCCACCGAGGCGGGCGCCAGGCGGCGCGCCAGGCCCTCGGCCATCTGACTGCGCGCCGAGTTGGCGACGCAGAGGAAGAGCACATCGCTGCGCTCCGCTTCGCTCACGGGTTCGTCGCTCTCGATGCCCACGCTCATCGCTCCAGCCCCGCCTGCTCCGTCCTTCTCCGGCCGGCGTGGGGGTTGCCCTTGCGCCGAGGCCTGCTTGCCCGCACTTCGTGGATTCCTACTAATTGATGAGACTTGCCCGACCACGGGCGCGGGCCGAGTGGCGACCGCCGCGCTTCGCCGGCGAGGGCCGGCGGGGTCTGGGCGCGGCGCAACGTAATGCGCGCACTCGCGAGCGTCAATTCCCGTCGATCGGGGCTACGCTCGCGCGCCCCCTGAAACCCAAGGACCGCGAAGCTGCTGCCGTGAATGTGACGAGAGAACAAGCCCGCCCCGTCGGCGTGATTGCGAACCCGATGTCGGGGAAGGACGTCCGCCGGCTGCTCGCCCGGGCCAGCCGCGTCACCCCCGAGAGCAAGCGAGACCAGGTGTCTCGCGCGGTGGTCGGTGCCGTGGCCTGCGGCGCCCCGCACATCCTGCTGCTCAAGGAGCCGATGCGGATTTCCCAGCTCGCCATCGAGGGCATGCGCCTCGAAGCCGAGTTCGAGATGCTCGACATCGGTGCCCGCCTCGATGCGGGTGACACCCAGCGCGCGGCCCTCGCCATGCGCGAGCGCGGCTGCGGTGCCGTGATCGTGCTCGGGGGCGACGGCACGAATCGCGCGATCGCCCAGGTCTGGCTCGATGCGCCCCTGATCTCGCTCTCGACCGGGACCAACAACGTCTTTCCGATCCTGGTCGAAGCCACCATCGCCGGGGCGGCGGCGGGGCTCGTCGCATCGGGCGGCGTGACCCTCGAAGAGGTGGCGACCCGGGCCAAGATCGTCCATCTCGAACACGAAGGCGGCGATGACACCCTCGCCGTGATCGACGCCGTGCGCCTCGAAGGCGACAACGTGGGCAACATGACGCCGGTCGATCCCACGATGATCCGCGAGGTGGTGCTGGCGCGCGCCGAAGCCGGCTCGGTGGGGATGTCGCCGATCGGCGGCCTGATCGAACCGAGTGGTGCCGACGACGACTTCGGTGTGCTCGCACGCTGCGTCCCGCACGAAGCCGGGGGGCGAACCTTGCGGGTTCCGATCTCACCGGGATTGTTTCGCACCGTGCACCTCGACGAAGTGCGGCGACTCGAACTGGGTGAATGGGTCGACATTCCCGGCCCAGGGGTGCTCGCCTTCGACGGCGATCGCGAGATCACCCTCGGCGAGGGTGAGCGCATGCGCGCCTGTGTGCGCCGCGACGGGCCGTGGATGATCGACCCCGGGCGTGCGATGCGCCTGGCCGCCGAACGTGGATTGCTCTCGGGTCGCGGCCACTTCGAAGACGCCATGGGGCAGAGCGGCGGGATGGATTGCTGTTGAACGGCGGCTAGCGCAGGGATTCGATCCGCGAACTGCAGAGCCGTCCTTCGGGCGAGTTCACGATGTAGAAGAGGTCGGGGCCTGAATAGTCGACCCCCGGCTCCCCCGGACGCACGCGAACCTGCGATGGATCGTGAGGCTCGACGCTCGCGGTCGACGTCTCACTGATCTCCCGATAGGCCCCGGCTTCGAAACAACTCGTCGGCAGGGGAATCCGATCGCAGCAGGTGTCGGTGCTGCCGAGGGAGGCGCAACTCTGCACCGGGTCGAGCAGGCGGATCTCGCTGAGCGTGCCGTCGCAGCGGTCGGTGACGTAGACGCGGTCCCCCGCCGCATTGACGGCGGGCGCGGTCCAGCCTTCGCACAGAATGGGATGCGGACCATCGTCGCGGTCGGGGATCTCGTACGGTGCTTCCGCGTGGAATATCCGCGCGTCGGGGAAGATCGGGTCGCTGCCGTCGAGCACGACCACGTCGCTTCCGACAAAGAGGTCTTCGTCGTCGAAGACCCGCAGGTCGATCGCGTACACCACGCGAAGGGTCCAGCTGCCCGCGAAGGCAACGCGCTTCAGCGGATCGATCGCGAGTCCGTCGAAGGCCAGGCCCGCGAAACCCATCGGCACCGTGGCGACGATGCGACGTGAATCTGCGTCGATCACATCGATGAAAGCCTCGGAGAGGATGTTCGACGCACCGACGCCCACGGTGAGGGCGCCGCTATTCGCGACCAACACGAGTTCGCGGCCCCGGGGCGTCGTGAAACTCGCAACGCCCGTGGGATTGAATCCCGAGGTGAAGAGGACGGGCGTTTCGATGTTCGGCTGCATCGCACGCGCCTCGACTGCCGGGTCGTAGTCGTAGACGAGCACGGTGCCCGGGAAGTAGCGCCCACGGAAGGCCTCGGGAAGATCGAGATTCGATGTCGCGACGAAGAGGTGCCCCGCCGCGAGCGCCATCCCCGAAGTGAAACTCGTGAAGAAACTCGGCACGCCGGCCTCGCGATCACAGCACGCATGTTGGCCGATGGCGTCGCCGGTTGAAGCGGCATCGGGAATCCCCGTGTCGGGGGTGAGGTAGATGCACGCCTTGGTGGAGATCGCGGTGCGCGTGTCATCGTCGGCTGGGAGATACGGGTAGTCCTCACCGTGGTAGCTGCCGCCGATCGGGTCGGGCGGATTCGTGACGTCGAAGTCGAGCAGCCGTCCATCGGGTGCGCCGAAGAACATCACCTGCTCGAAGCCGCTGCTGGCCACGAAGGCCATGTCTTCGCTGACGCCGAGCGCCCCACCAAGGGTCGGAGAGCGAGAGATCGCGTCGGCGCCGCAAAGCCGCTGGTCCTCGTCGATCTCGCCATCCCCATCACTGTCCGCCGGCACGGGCGCGATGCGCTCGCGCTCGAGCAGGGCCGGCGTGTCGCTCTCGATGTCGATGAAGAGCGCCGCCGGGGGTGCGGATTCGATCACGACCGCATGTCCATCGCTACCGGGAAGGAAGTCGAAGCCCGCCGGAAACTCACTGCGAAGCAGCAGACACTCGTCCGGCGGAAGACGAAGTATGGGAGCCGGGCCGCTCAGGCCATCGCCACCCGCGCAGCGATTGCCGAGCAGCGGCATGGCGAGGAGTCCGATCAGTGCGACTGCGAGCCGCTTCTCTCGTGCGCGTCTCACCATGTCGCCTCCACGCCGAAGCGAACGGTGCGACCGGGCTGTGGAAAGCTAAGGCTGTCGCGGATCGCGATGTTCCCGATGTTGTCGACCGCTGCATTGAGCCACAGTCGTTGCATGCCCGGTTCGATGCCGATGTTGCGAAGTGCCATGGCGAGGTCGAGGGCGAGGGAACCGTTCCAGACGTCCCGCGCAGGCAGCAGATAGAGCCCCCCGTTGGAAACGGGAATCGACCCCGTTCGTTGGTACTCCCCCGACAGCTTCCAGCTCTCGCTACCACGCCACTCGACGCGCACGGAAGTTTCGCGTTTCGCACGCCCGGGCAGGCGTGTCTGTTGTGGCCGCGTTTCGGCGCGCAACTCGGTGTGGTTGGCGAAGACGCGCAGGAAGCGCCCGAGCTCGAAGGAGGCATCGAGTTCGAAGCCCTCCACGCGCGCATCGCCGGTGTTTTCGGGGCGCACCTTGTAGGGGCTCACGCGCAGCCAGACGATCGAATTCTCGATCTCCGAGCGGAACACCGAGGCACCGACTTCCACGTTGCGGAGGATGACGACGCGGGACAGCAGAAACTCCGCGCCGAGGTCGAAGTGGTCGGATCGTTCGGGGTCGAGATCCGGATTGCCGCTCGTGAATCCACGATCGGGCAGGTATAGAGCTTCGAAGGTCGGATTGCGGAACGAGCGCGTCACGTTACCGCGGAAGCGCAGCCACGGCCGGGGCGTCGCCACGAAGCCCACGCCCGGTAGCCAGTGGGTGCCGGTGTCGTCGTTCCAATCGAAGCGCAGGCCCGGCGAGAGTACGAGTGCGCCTGCGAAGATCGACACCTCGTCGCGCAGGGCCACGGCGGTCGTGTAACGGTCGCGGGCGCGTGCGTCCGTGACATCGAAGGCTTCGCGCTGGAACTCCAGCTCGACCCGCAGGGTGTGGTCGGCGTACGGTCCCATCCACTCCCAGCGCGGTCGGAGGGACCAGTGGGTTGCCGCGTCCTCGAAGCGATCGTCGATCGGTCGCGTTTCGAGGGAGGGCGCATCGTCGCGAAAGTCGGAGGTCTCGTGGCGATGCGCGAGCGCGGTTTCGAATGTGCCCATCGGGCCCGGGATCTCGACCGCTTCGAGTCGCAGTTGGCTGATCGTGCGCAGGCGCTCCTGCTCGGCGTGGAGCTGCTGACCCGCCGAAGGTCCGCTCTCCCCCTCGCGGTCGAGCCCCGGTTCACCTCCGTCCTGGTACCCCACCAGCTGTTGAGCGAGCAGATATCCGCGCTCTCCGAGGTCGAACCCGACGGAGAGATGGGCATCGTGTCGCTGGCGATCGTTGTTGATCCGCTCGGCCGACGCCGGGTCGGGAGTGAGGCTCGCACCATCTGCGTATTGCGTTTCGATGCGGGCGAATTCGTAGTCGCCCTGGGTGCGGAAGCCCGAATATCCGAAGCCGAGGTCGACTCGATCCCCCGGGCGTGTTGCGTGCAGCGAGGTTTCGATGGTCCCGAACGACGCGGCCTGTACGCGCACCTCGCCCGACGGGAAATCGGGCCGGCGCGTGCGCAGGCGAACGAGGCCACCCATCGCGGCGTTGCCGCCACCGACCGCACTCCCGCCGCGGATCACTTCCACGGCTTCGAGCTGGGAAAGGGGAACGCTGGCGAGGTCAACGCCGCGGCTGCGCCCGCCGTTCAGAGCCACACCGTCGAGCTCTACGCGAACCTGCGACGAGGAGAAGCCCCGAATCGAAACCTCAGCGCGTTCCCCCGCTCCTCCGAAGCGGCGGATCTGGACACCGACCGACTGCGCGAGCACGTCTTCGAGCCGTTTGTGTTCGCCCTGGTAGCGGGTGAGGTCGATGCTCTCGCCGAAGGCGGTGGCGTCGTCCGGAAGCGTTCCGGGGTCGAAGGCGACGATGCGCATCACCTCGATGTCTTCTTCATCGTTGGCGCGGACCGCCGTGGCGACACAGATCCCGACGAACGCGAGGCCGAGCGCAACGATGATGTCGTCGCGTCTGCGCTGTGTCGCGGACCGAGTCACTTCAAGCGCGTCTTCGCGCAACGAATGCGACGAAGCAGGCGCCGAGTAGCGCACTCGAAGCTGTACCGGGTTCCGGCACGTAGATGGCCCCCACCGCGTCGATGTCGAAACCACCCGTCACGAACTGCGTGGGGTAGGGGTCGTAGACCGGGCTCGACATCGAGTCGAAGGTCGAGCCGTTTCCGATCACATCGATGATACGCACGTACTCGATCGCCCGCAGATCGACGTCCCCCGCAATCACCAGCGGGTCGTTCGCGAGATCCGAGAGATCGAACTCGCTCCCGATGCCGACGAGCCTGTGCCCCGCGAAGTTGGCGAAGTCGTCGGCGTCGAGTTCCTGGAGGGGCAGGACCGACGACGTCTGCGAGGTGAGGGACGGAAAGCGCGCAAAGTCGATCCCGTTGCTCGAGACCTCGACGAAGCCCGCCTCGATGTAGAGCAGCCCGCCGCCCGAGGTGATCCCGTTCTCGAAGACCGCGAGATCGAAGTCGGGTCCGTCGCGAAACGGAGTCGAGAAGTGAACCGTGACCGAACCGCCGTCGCCCAGCGACACGGCGTCGGTGGGGATGGCATTCGGAGGTCCGGGGATGTCGAGGGGATCGCCGTGGCTCACGTTGCCGAGCGCCGGGATCGCGACATCGATCGGGCCGCGTACGAGAGAGACGACACTCGACGACCAGACGGCGATCTCGGAGGGGTCGCATCCGGGTTCGAGACAGTTCTGGGCGGAGGCGGGCATCGCGGCGAGCGCGCCCAGGAGTGAGATGAGGAGCAGGGGGGTGCGTGCCGCCTGGCGACGGTCGACGACTTGCATGATCGGGTTCTCCCTTCGCGCGTCGCCCCGGACGCGCATGCGAGGTCAACGAACGCCATGCGAATGCGGGCGTCCGGACCACGAGGGGACGCACGTCGCGTCGTCGCTCTCGTTGGCGCAGCGCGCAGCTGCTGGGAGAAGTGCTCGTACTCCTGCGCCGAGGAGTCGCGAAGCCGCGATGTGTGAAAGGGGCCGGTCTTCTGGCTTCTGGATCGTCCGACTTCGCGGTCCTTCCCAGCCCGGCTTGGCTTCTTCGCCATTCGGGCCAGTGGATTCGTCCGCGGGTCGTCCCCAGTTACAGCGACGGGCTCGCGCCGGATTCGCACCGGCTTCCCGCAGTCGCCTCGGGCCTCTGGTTTTCTCTCCAGCGGTCCCGCGACGCCTGAGAGCAGGCTCTCGCGATGGTTCGCGGTGGCTTGCTCAGCACCCCTTCCTCGAGGTCGGCCGAACCATCGCTCAGCGGTTCCGGGGCCGCAACCAATGACGTTCCAAAGCGATCGTGCCCGCGTTCAGCGATTCGGCAGACGCTCTTCCAGCCAGGGGATCACGCGATCCATCAGCTCTTCGACGTCGGGGGCTTCGGTCGCACCGAATTCCGGCTCGAAGTAGTGCCGCGCGTCGGGAAACTCCATGAAGGTCCGGTCTTCGGCGCCCACGGCCTCGAAGATCGGTTGGGCGTCCACCTTGGGGTAGATCTCGCGGTCGCGTCCGGCGTTGACGACGAGGGTGGGGACGCGGACTTCGGGCAGGGTCTTCAAGAGGTTCGCGTTCGAAGTGAGTCCCGACCAGGTGGAGAGCCACGCGTGGGGCGAACACAAGCGCCCGAAGCCCATGATCTGCTGATTCATCAGGTCGGGTCGATCACTCAACAGCGAGCCGTATTCCCGCGGCGAGGGATCGAGGTGGCGATCGACGTAGTGGAGGTTCGCCATCGTGCGGTAGATCGTCATCACCGGTTGTCGGGCCTCGCGCCGCAGGATCCGGTGCTGATCGTCGAAGCCGAGCTTCTGGAAATCCGGATCGCTCGTGAGTTCGGTCGCGCGCGTGTTCTCCGCGATCAATTGGCGCGCGGTGTCGTCGAGGCGCTGAACGCGCGCGAGCTGGGCGGTGCGATAGCGGGTGACGAACTCGTCCTCGTACTCGGTCCATTCGGGCGCCGGGCGGAAGCCGTTGCGAGCGCTGTACATGTCGAGTTCGCTGTCGCTGTGATCGGGGTTCGCCTCGTCGACCACGGCGGGGTCGATGCACTCGTTCATCACCATGCCCTGGCCTTTGTGACAGGACACCAGGATCAGGGCGTCGGCGGGAATCATCTCGCTGCGTGGCAGCGCGGTGGCCGCACCGCCGGGCGTCGTCTCGATACGCTTGCCTGGCTCCCGCGTCGCCTGACTCTGGTAGAAGGCCGAAAGCGATCCTCCGCCCGAGTTGCCGAAGAGCACCACCTGCTCGACGCCGTGCTCTTCCTTCAAGACGCGAATGCAGGCGCCGAGGTCGAGCACGATGTCCTCGTGCACCGTCGTCGTGTCGTTGTTGGGGTTGCGGGTATTCGCGGCCAACACGCCGAAGCCGGCCTCGACCAGGCGGGGAATCGAGTAGTGGCGACTGAAGTCGACCCGCGGATGCATCAGGATCGCGACGCGTTTCGGGCGGGGTGTGTCCTCGGGGGTCCAGTAGAGCCCGGTGAGTTGGCGCAAGTCGGCCGAGTAGAAGCACAGGGCCTGGGTTCGGGCGCGCTCCGGCGGGCGTTTGAAGAAGAAGGGGGCGCCGCCCCAGTAGGTCTTCGCGACGAGGGTCATGCTTCTCGACCTTCCGGCTGGGAGTGTGGGGGGATTCGCTCGCAGGACATTCGCAGACCGGGGTGGCGCGATTCAAGGCCTTCGTTCGCATGGACGATGTGCAGCAGGAGCGAACCATCGCCAGCCGCGGAGTGCGAAGTGCAGACCCAACTCCATCCCCGCTTCAAGAAGCGTGTCCCCTGTGCCTTCGAAGAGGACGGGGAGCAGCACGTCGGCATGGTGTTGAACCTCTCGAAGCGTGGCTTGTTCGTCGGCTCGCGCGCCGCACCCGCCGTGGGTTCGCGAGTGTGGCTCGAACTCTCGCCGGCCGCGGGGCCGGGCGCCGAGGGCATCCCCGCGCGGGTGGTGTGGAAGAGGGTGGTGCATCGCTCTGCCGCGAACGCGGTGGCCGATGGCGGCATCGGTCTCGAGATCGAGGGCGAGTGGGAAGCCTACGAGCGCTTCTTCGAGGGTCAGGTGCCCGCGAGTGAGCTTTCGACTTCCCTGGGACCGCCGAGTCACGCCGTTCGCGTGGCCTACTCGGGGACGCCGCGGACGCGCATCGTCGAGGTCCATGCCGCGAGCGACGAGCAGGCCGGGCATGCGGCTCTCGAGCGCCTGGGTGAGGGCTGGCAGGTGCTGTCGGTCGCCCCCCTGAGGCCGCCCGAGAGCTGAAGCGCCGCCGTCCGATCCCGGGGCCCTGGCAGAAAACGAGGGTTATTGGGCATTGATGCCAAGCCCTCGGCAGGGCACGTTCGCAGCATGCCGAAAGCGCGCCGCCGCATCGTGATGCTTGCCTACGAGGACGCCCAGATCCTCGACATCACCGGTCCCCTCGAAGTCTTCGCGACCACGCGTCGGCTGCTCGAACTCGAAGGGCGAACCGCGGAGGCCGATCTCTACGCGAGCGAACTGGTCGCCGTGCGGCGGGGGCCCGTCGCGATGTCGAGTGGGCTCGAACTCGTGGCGCAGCGATCGCTCGCGACCGCGCGCCGCGACCCGCATCCGATCGACACCCTGATGGTGCCCGGCGGCATGGGAACCCGGGCCGCCTTCGAGTGCGAGGACCACATCCGCTTCATCCGCGATTGCGCGCGCCGCGCGCGCCGCATCAGCTCGGTGTGCACGGGGACCTTCCTGCTCTCTCGCGCGGGGCTGCTCGCCGGGCGGCGCGTGACCACGCATTGGGATAGTTGCGAGATGCTCGAGCGCTTCGATCCGAGCGTCACCGTGCTGCGCGATCCCATCTTCGTGAAGGACGGCAACGTCTATACGTCGGCGGGGGTGACCGCGGGGATGGACCTCGCCCTCGCCCTGGTGGAAGAGGACTTCGGTCGCGAACTCGCCCTCGAGGTCGCGCGCAAACTCGTGATGTTCCTGAAGCGGCCGGGAGGCCAGTCGCAGTTCTCCGCCCAGCTTTCCGCCCAACTCGCCGAGCGCGACGGGCTGCGCGAGACCCAGCGCTACATCGTCGAACATCCCGAAGCCGACCTCGGCGTCGAGGCCCTGGCGGTGCGCAGCGCGATGAGCCCGCGCAACTTCGCGCGCGTCTTCCGCGACGAGGTGGGGTGTACGCCTGCGCGATTCGTCGAACGCACACGCGTCGAAGCGGCGCGACGGCGGCTCGAAGAGAGTCGGCGCGGCATCGAAGAGATCGCGAGCGACTGCGGCTTCGGCAGCGCCGAAACCATGCGCCGCGCCTTCCTGCGCAACCTGAAAGTTGGCCCCGCCGAGTACCGCGAGCGCTTTCGCGCGGCGGATCTCCAGCGCGCCTGAACGCGTCCATCCCCGGATCAGCGAATCCCGAACACGAGAGGAGATCGAATCATGAGCAAACGAACCGTGGGCATCGTGTTGTTTCCCGACGCCGAAGAACTCGACTGGGCGGGCCCCTGGGAGGTCTTCACCATGGCGGCCATGGGCCAGGAACTCGACGTGGTGACGATCGCCGAAACCAGCGAACCCATCCGCTGCGCCAAGGGGCTGCGCGTCCTGCCGGATCACACCTTCGACGACGCCCCGGCTCTCGACGTGGTGCTGGTTCCCGGCGGGCAGGGCAGCCGAAGCGAGATGAACAACCCCGCGATGCTCGGCTTCCTGCAACGGGTGGCGCCCGGCTGCACCTGGGTGACGAGCGTCTGCACCGGCTCGGTCGTGCTCGCGAAGGCCGGGCTCGCAAAGGGCTGCCGTATCACGACGCACTGGGGCTACATCGATGAGATCCGCGGCCACGCTGGCGACAGCGAAGTGGTCGAGAACATCCGCTACGTGCGTGACGGCAAGCTCGTGACGGCGGCCGGTGTTTCGGCGGGGATCGACATGTCACTCTGGCTCGTGGGCCAGATGTTCAGCCCCGAACACGCGCGCCAGACCCAGCGCTTCATGCAGTACGACCCGGTGCCGCCCTACGCGGGTGACGTCTAGCGGTTGCGACGGCTGCGGGCGGCCAGGCCCATCAAGGTGAGGAGCGCCGCCGCCTGCAGCACGAAGTGCCGCGGCTCGGGGATCACGACGGTGCTGCCGGTGCCCACGCGGGTCATCTGGGTGATCAGGTCGAAGCCCGACGGGAATCGCGTGCCGCCGCTGTAGAGGGTCGTCGAGTCGACCCGGATGCAGCCGCGATGGAAGTTCCGCGCACGTGAGAAGTCGGCGTCGCTGAGATCGGCACCGCGCAGATCCACGACGGACCCGCCGCTCGGAAGGGTGCACAGGCCGCTGTTCGTCGAGCCGCCGGCCGCGAACTGTGCCTCGCGGAAGTCGGCGCTGTCGAGGTCGCTGTCGCGCAGGTCGGCGCCCGTGAAATTGGCGTCTTCGAAGCGCGCGTTCACGAAGGACTTGCCCGACGCATCGGCGTTCGAGAAGTCGCTCTCGCGCAGGTCGATGGCCCCGGCGGCGGTGAACCAATCGTCGGGCAACTCGTCGAGTTCGACGCCAGCGAAGACCGCGCCGCGCAGGTTCGCGCCCGTGATCGTGAGGCAGTTCGTGTCGTCGCAGAAGTCGACGTCCGACGCGAAGGTCACGCCTTCGAGGTCGGCGCTGCTCAGGTCGACCGTGGCGAGCTGGCTGTCGACGAAGCTCGCTCCCCGGAGTTCGGCCGCATTGCCGCAGCTCACCGACGAGAAGTCGGTGCCCGCGAGACTGCCCTCGAAACGCGCCGCACTCGCATCCACTCCGCAGAGGCTCGCTCCGTCGAGCAGGCTGCAATCGTCGCCGTCACAACCGAAGGTGGCGCTCTCGAGGATCGAATCGTCGAGCACGACGTTCGTGAGATCGGCCGCGGTGAAGTCGACATTGGTGAAGTCGCGACCCTGGAGGGAGAGCCCACTCAGGTTCGCGCCATCGAAGGAGGCGCTGTTGAAGCGCGTGACGGCGTCGTTCGTACCGTCGGCGCCGAAGGGCCCGCGCTCGCCCGGCTGTCGTGTGAAGTCGAGACCGTCGAAGACGACCGACTCGAGCCGTGTGTCCTCGCCGGTGATCACGAGGCATTCGTCGAAGGTGCCGGTGCAGAGATCGCCCACATCGCTGAAATCAGACCGACTCAGGTTGACGTGATCGAGCTGGGCGCCGGCGAAGTCGACCTCCGCGAAGTCGCGGCCGGTGGGGCCGGCGAGATCCACCAGTGATCCGTCGCGATCGGATGCACCCAGGGTAGCTCCCGTGAAGCGGGCGCATTCTTCGCCGGCCGGGCGGTCCTCGTCATCGCAGAGCGAACCTACGGCGAAGAGCGCAGCGTCCTGCAGGTTCAGGCCGCTGAAGTCGAGGCCGCCGAGGTGCGCACCGGTGAAGTTGGTGCCAACGAGGTCGTCACCGTTCACGTTCTGGAAGAAGGCCTGGGCCGCGGCCGCGCCACCCGGATGGAACTCGAAGAGCTCGCCGAACTGCACCCCGCGGAAGCTGGCACCCGCGACCATCGCGCCATCGATGTCCAGGCAGGCCTGCGTCAGATCGGTGGGGCTGCAGGCCGTTCCGTCGGCTTCCAGCTCTCCACAGAGGGAAGTCAGTTCGTCGACGATGGCGTCGCGCAGGTCCACGTCCTGGAAGTTGGCGCCATTCAGGGTCGCCCCCGTCAGATCGACGTGGCTCAGGTCGAAGGGCGCGGTCGTCTGGGAGAGGTCGGCGAATGAGAAGTCGGTGAATTGGAGGACCGGGTAGGGGATGCCGTCTGCGTCGACGCGATCCGGCGGATCTTCGTCCGAGGTCTCGAGGCTCGGCGCGTTGGCGAGGTTCTGGAAGATGTCGAAATCGTCATCGTCCGTGAACACCACCTCGGCGAAGGACACCCCCGTGAGGTCGGCATCCTGGAAGTCCGCGTCGTCGAGGGTGGTGCGCGCCAGGTTGGCGAGGGTCATGTCGGCCCCGGTGAACATCTTGTCGCTCAGGATCGCGCAGCTGAAGTCGGTCTCGGTGAAGTCGGGGGTCGTGTCGTGGTCGGGCACGTCGTCGTCTTCGTCGCTGCAGAGGCTGTCCACACTCGCGGGGGCGTGGGCGAACTGGGTGAAGAAGTCGTCTGCGAAGCCCGCCGCGAACGAGAAGTCCTGATGCTGGAGCGACGCTCCGGCGATCACGGCGCCCTCGAAGTCCATGGCGTCCGTGAAATCCCTGAAGTCGAAGCCCGTGGTCGCGGTGGCGGCCGCTTCGGGAAGCCCGAGGTCGGCGTTCGTGAAGTTCACACAGCG
>JANQEL010000113.1 GCA_028278345.1 Myxococcota bacterium | reverse complement strand
GCCTCGTGATCGAGCAACGCTGGATCATGTACAGCCTCTTCATCGGCCTCACCCTGGGCGGCCTGCCCCTGGTCTGGCGACTCGCGGCGCCCGCGACGCCCGCGGTCTTCGCGGGGGCGGCCGGCTCGTTCCTCTTCATGGTCGCGATGCAACTCGGCTTCGGAACGGGAGGCGGGAGCGACGAGGCGAGTCAGGTCTTCCTCTTTCTCTCGGGGCTCGCGGGGGCTTCCGCGATGATCCTCCCGGGGGTGAGCGGTGGTTATCTGCTGCTGCTGCTGGGGCAGTACGAGACCATCCTCGGGGCGGTCGACACCCTGAAGGAGGGGCTCGTCGGGCAGGACTTCGGCCTCATCCTCGAAGCCGCGACCCTGGTCATCCCGGTGGGGATCGGCGTCGTGGTCGGCATCGTGGGGGTTTCGAATCTCCTGCGTTGGCTGCTCGACCGCTACGCGAAGGCGACCCTCGGCGCGCTGCTCGGCCTGCTGCTCGGTGCCGTGGTGGGCCTGTGGCCGTACCAGCAGCCCGTCGAACCCGAACTCGGCAGCACGGTGAAGGGCCGCGTCGTCACGACGGAGAGCCTGGCCGAGATCGATCCCGAGGACTGGCCCCTCGAGATCTTCACGCCGAGCGGCGGGCAGATTGCGGGGGCGCTCGGGCTGGTGCTCTTCGGTCTCGGCACAACGCTGGCGATCGCGCGTTACGGCGAACGAAGCAAGGAAGCCGGCGGCGCGAACGCAGAGTAGACGTCTACCCAGGCTGGGTAACGCACGTCTCCTCGTTGCCGATGCGCGGAGCGCCTGGCGATGCGCAGTCGGCACGCAGTCGCAGGCGCAGCCCTTCGTGAACGCGGGCGCTTCGTCGCCCTCGGCGCATCGCGGTCACACTTCTTGCACGACCCCTCGACTCCACCTCGAGTCGAGATCATTCCCCGTGATGCACCCACTGCTATCGCCGCGCCTGTATAGCCAGGCGAAGCCGGCACCCCTCCCGCCGTTGCGCACGCCGCCGCACCAACCCGTGCGCAGCTTCCTCGCGCGTACGACAAAGGGCCTCATCGCGCGGTACGGCAAGGCCGCGGGCTTCCTGCTCGGGCTCGCCCTCGCCTGGTGGTTCTTCGCTCCGCACGTCGTGCGCTAGCACGAGCGCGGATCAACCGATCGCGACGGTCTCCGTGTCGCGACCCGAACGCAGGACCGTGCCGGGATAGGCCCCCGTGTGCTCCTGACCCTCGATGATCTCGACGCCGTTTACGAAGACGTGCTCGATCCCCTCCGCGTCGGCGTAGAGACGCCCCGCGTTCTCGGGCAGATCGAAGCGCGTGTAGGTCTCACCGAGCCCCACGGTAGCGGGGTCGAAGACGACCACATCCGCGTGCCATCCGACTTCGAGGCGCCCGCGCTCGATCAGGCCGTAGAGCCTCGCGGGCACTTCCGTGAGCTGGTGCACGGCCTCTTCGAGGCTGATCACCTTGTGCACCCGAACACCGTTGCCGAGCACCTGGGTCGAGAAGGCAAAGGTGTCGATCATGTCGAGGTGCGCACCCGCGTCGGAGGCGCCGATGATCGCGCGATCGTCGTGCCAGAGCTTTCCGCGCAGGGCCCAGGTGGCGTCGTCGTCGCCGAAGGTCGGCGGCATGAAGTAGGTCTGCAGCCCGTCGGCGATGGCGATCTCGCACAGCGCGTCGAAGGGCGACTTCCCGAGTTCCTGCGCGATCTCGCCGATGTTGCGACCGCGATACTTCTCGGTCTCGTCGCTGAAGGTCTGGTCGACGGTCATGTTCTCCCACACCGCGAGCGCGCGGAAGATGCCCGACTCCTCCGAGGCCGCGTTCGCCTCCATCTCGGCCCGCTTCGCCGGGTCCTTCAAGATCGCGATGCGTTCGTCGATCGAGAGGCGGAAGAACTCGTCCCAGCGATACAGGGCGTCGAAGACGAAGCCCGCGTGGAGGTTGATGCGGACCGTCATCGGCTGGGGAACCGTCAGCGCCAGCACCTCGCCCCCGCGCTCGCGCGCGTAGTCGGTGGCCGAGAGCAGGTTCTCGGCCATCTCGGGATTCGAGCCCTGGGCGGCCAGCACGTTCCAGTTGAGCGAGCGCTGGGCCGCAAGCGAGAGATCCGTCATCAATTGCTTTTGCTCTTCCGTGAACTCGCCCGTTCCAGGAAGGAATTCCAGCACGGTTCCCGGGTGGTCGCGCACCACCCGGGCCAGCGCGACGAGCTCCTCGCGCGAGGCGTGACGCGAAGGCACCGGCTGTCCGTCGCCGTCGTTGTGGGTCGTCGAGATCGTCGAAGAGAAGCCCATGCCGCCGGCCGCGAGTGATTCGGCGAGCAGCTTCTGCATCGCCGCGAGTTCTTCCTCGGTCGCCTTCTCCCCCACCGCGCGCTCGCCCATCACGACGCGACGCAGGGCCGAGTGGCCGACCATGAAGCCCGCGTTCACGGCGAGCTTCTGGTCGAGCTTGCCGAGGTATTCCTCGAAGGAGGTCCAATCCCAGGGCACGCCGTGTTCGAGGGCTTCGAGGGGCATGCCTTCGACGCGGGCGAGCATGCGCATGAGGTAGCCCCCGGCTTCGGGAGTGAGCGGCGCGATGCTGAAGCCGCAGTTGCCGGCCATCACCGTCGTGACCCCGTGCTGCGGCGAGGGGCTCAGCGTGCCGTCCCAGAACGCCTGGGCGTCGTAGTGGGTGTGGACATCGACGAAGCCGGGGCAGACCACCTTTCCCTTCGCGTCGATCGTTCGTTCGGCCTCTTCGTCGACGGTGCCGAGAGCGACGATGCGACCGTCCTTGATGCCGAGATCGCCCGGGCGGGCTTCTCCGCCGCTGCCGTCGACCAGGGTTCCGCCGCGAATCACGATGTCCAACATGGTGTGTCCTCTCCCGAGTGCGCCCGCGGGCTCCCGGCGCATCCAGTCAAGGTAGAACGGGCGCACGGCGGGAGCGCACTCGCATCTCGCGCCGCCCGAGGGAGGCGCCGCTGGCTCCAGAATCAGGTTGTCCCTAAATTGCCGCCCGCCCGGCACGCCACCGCGCCGAGCCCGTTCCAACCGCGCCTTCCCGGAGAGAGCCTTGTCCCAGAACGAATCCATCCCGGTGTCGAGCGACGACCCGAAGCACCAGTTCCACGAACTCACCGTCTTCGACGTGATTCGCGAGACCCCCGACGCGAGTTCGTTCATCTTCGAGATCCCGAGCGTCCTCGAAGACCTCTTCCGTTATCGCTCGGGGCAGTTCTTCACCTTCGAGATCCCGTGGGACGACTTCCACGTGCGCCGCTGCTACTCGCTCTCGAGTGCCCCCGCCTGGGGAGAGCGGCCGAAGGTGACGGTGAAGCGCGTCGACGACGGGCGCGTCTCCAACTGGTTGAACGACAACCTCGGGCAGGGGAGCACGATCCGTGTGATGCCGCCGGACGGGCGCTTCCTGCTGCACGAGGACAGCGCTCGCCGAAACCCCCTCACGCTGTTCGGCGGCGGCAGCGGGATCACGCCGGTGATGTCGATCCTGAAGCAGGCCCTGCGCGAAACCGAGCGCCACGTGAAGCTCGTCTACGCGAACCGCGACCGCTCGTCGGTGATCTTCCGCGCCGAGCTCGAAGCCATCGCGGAGCAGTTCGCGGGGCGCTTCGAACTCGTCTCCCATCTGGACGACGAAACGGGCTTCCTGAAGAAGGAAGACATCGCCCGGCACATCGAGGGCCGCATCGACTCCGACTTCTACATCTGCGGCCCGACACCCTTCATGGACGCGGTCGAGGACACCCTGCCCAACCGCCCCCTCGAGGGCGGCGAGATCTTCGTCGAGCGCTTCGTCTCCGCGGTCGATCCCGACCGGCGGCCGGCAGAGGAAGCGGCACCCGGCCCGAGCAC
Organism: Myxococcota bacterium; assembly: GCA_028278345.1. GTDB lineage: Bacteria > Myxococcota_A > UBA9160 > UBA9160 > UBA4427 > DUBZ01. The sequence goes on along the minus strand of JANQEL010000113.1, from coordinate 16,522 downwards.
CGGCGCCGCCACCACGATCAAGATTAAGCTCGAAGGCCAGACCCACGAGGTGCCCTACGAACCGGGCGAGCCGATCCTGAAGGCGGCGATTCGCGCGGGCCTCGACGTGCCCTACTCGTGCCAGGACGGCTACTGCGGCTGTTGCATGGCGATGCTCCGCGAAGGCGAGGTCACCATGCCCACCCACGAAGCCCTCACCAAGCGCGAACTCGCCGAAGGTTGGGTGCTCGCCTGCCAGTCGCGCCCGACGACGCCCAACTGCACCCTCGAATTCGAGGACTGAGCACGTGTCGCAGGAACGCTTCGATCAGGCCATCGCCGCGATCGATCGCGCCAACGCCGAGGACCCGAACGAGATCGAGGTCCGTGGCCAGCTTCGCCCGAAGGAGCAGGCCCACGCGGAACTCGCGGGCGAGTGGATCGAGGCGCTGTGCGACGCGCCGAGCGAAGCGCTGAAGCTCGCCGTGCGGGCGCACCACCTGCGTCGCTGGTCGCTGCCGCGCAGCGACTACCCCGAAGGACGCAAGGGCTATCTGCGCTGGCGCCAGGAACTGAAGCAGCGCCACGCCGACGAGACGAGCGCGATCCTGCAGGGCTGCGGCTACGACGAAGAGACCGTCGAGCGCGTCGCCCACATCATCCTGCGCAAGAACCTCGCCGGCGACGAAGAGGCCCAGGCCCTCGAGGACGCGCTGTGCCTCGTCTTCTTCGAGACCCAGCTCGGCGACATCGCCACGCGCCTCGACCCGGAGAAGCTGCGCGACGTCGGCCTCAAGACCCTGCGCAAGATGAGCGCCCCCGGCCGCGAGCGCGTGCTTTCACTGCCGCTGGGCCGGGACTACCTTGCGCTACTGCGCGAGCTCGCGAGCGAGATCGACCCCGCGAGCGACTGACCCGAACCCCGGAGATCGCCATGGCCGACAAGATCGAGAAGACCGACGAAGAGTGGCGCGAAGAACTCTCGCGCGACGAATACGAGGTGTGTCGCCTGAAGGGAACCGAGGCGCCCTTCACCGGGGAGTACGTGGGCAACAAGGCCACCGGCACCTACCTCTGCCGCTGCTGTGAGGCCGAGCTCTTCTCCTCCGAGACCAAGTACGAGAGCCATTCGGGCTGGCCGAGCTTCTGGCAGCCTCTGAAAGAAGAAGGCATCGACGAGACCCACGACCTCTCCCACGGCATGCAGCGCACCGAGGTGACCTGCAGCCGCTGCGATTCGCACCTGGGCCACGTCTTTCCCGACGGCCCCCAGCCCACGGGGCTTCGCTACTGCATCAATTCGGTCTCGCTGAAGTTCAAGCCGGAGGACGGCGAGTCATAGCGGCAGCTGCGCGAGAAGCGCGCTCGGTGCGATCCAGGGCGTAATTGACGCTTCGTCAACCTCCCGTACCCTTTCGGAATTCCGGGAACGCGTCGGGAGTGCGTCATGGACTACAAGATCATCGACTGCGACCAGCACGTCATCGAGCCGCCCGATCTCTGGGAGAACTACCTCCCGAAGAAGTACCACGACCAGGCCCCGCGCCTGGTGAAGGACGAGGACGGCGGCGACGCCTGGCTGCTCGGCCAGAACACCGAATCCCTCGGTCTCGTGGCGGCGATGCACCAGACCCCCGAGACCCTCAAGTGGACGGGCGTGCGTTACGCCGACATGCACCCCGGCATCACCCAACCGAAGGGTCGCCTCGAGTTGATGGACGAGGACGGGGTCTCCGCTGCGGTCTTCTTCCCGCCCCAGCGCACCATGATCTACTTCATGTTCGAAGAGGATCGCGCCTACTCGCTGGCGGGGATGGAGGCCTACAACAACTTCATCACCGACTTCTGCAGCGAAGATTCCGATCGCCTGGGAGCCGTGTGGCAGATGCCCGCCACGGGCCTCGACGACGCCATCGCCGAACTCAAGCGCGCGAAGGAGAACCGCGCCGTCGGGGTCGGTCTCGCCACCTGGCCGAGCGGAGAGTTCCTGCTCTCTCCGGAAGACGATCGCTTCTGGGCGGTGGCCGATGAACTTCGCATGCCCATCCACATCCACATCGGTCTCACCCCTCCGCAGTACAAGACGCAGAAGATCGCGACCAAGAAGGGGGGCCCGCCCCAGCTCGTGGCCTTCGCGACGACGATGAGCCGCATGCCCACCCTCTTCGCCGAGTTCATCTTCAACGAGGTCTTCGAGCGCTTCCCCAACCTGACGATCGTGGGTGGTGAAGTGGGCGCGGGCTGGGTGCCCTTCTTCCTGCAGGAGGTCGACGATCGCTTCCGCCGCAACCGCGTCTGGTGCAACAGCAACCTCACCATGTTGCCCTCGGAGTACTACGCGCGGAATTGCAAGGTGGGGGTGGTGAACGACCAGTTCGGCGTGCAGAACTGCGACGCCGTCGGCGTCGACACGATGATGTGGTGCAGCGACTTCCCGCATCACATCACGGATTGGCCCCACTCGCGCTACCTCATCAACTCGATGGCCCAGGGCATCGACGAGACGAAGAAGCGCAAGATCTTCTGCAAAAACGCAGGGAAGCTCTACGGTTTCCTCCGTTAGACCGCGGGGACGATTGCGTTAGGCTCCCGTGCTCCATCTCGAGGAGCCCCCATGCCCGATTCGCCCCCGATTCTTCTTGGATCCCTGCTCCCGGATGTCGACGTCTGGTCGGATCGCGTCGCCGTGGCGCTGGGCCAGAACCCGAGCGCCTTCACGGGCCCGGGCACGAACACCTATCTCGTCGGCACGGGGAACTACCGCATCCTGCTCGACACGGGAGACGGGCGCGACGCCTACCTCCCCATCCTCGAACAGGCGATGGAACGCGTGGGCTGCGAGGGGATCGCCGAGATCGTGCTCACCCACGGGCACCCCGATCACATCGGCGGCGTCGAGAGCATCCAGAAGCGCTTCGGCGAAATGCCGGTCCACAAGCGCCCCTGGCCCGAGACCGATGCCATCTACCCCTTCGAAATCTCGCCGATCGACGACGGCTCGGTGATCAAGACCGAGGGCGCGACCCTGCGCGCGATCCACACCCCGGGCCATTGCCCCGACCACCTCTGCTTCATGCTCGAAGAAGAGCAAGCGGCGTTCTCGGGCGACAACGTGCTCGGCATCGGGACCACGGTGATCCCGGCCGAGAGCGGCAGCCTGCAGGAGTACATGGCGTCGCTCTCACGCCTCGAAGACGAACAGCCCCAGCGCATCTATCCCGCCCACGGGCCCTGCATCCAGGATGGCCGCGCGAAGGTGCGCGAGTACATCGAACACCGCCTCGACCGTGAGCAGCAGATCCTCGAAGCCATGGGCGGCGAGACCAAGGAGGTGATCGACATCGTCCGCGCGGTCTACGCCGGCTATCCCGAGACCCTCTATCCCGCCGCAGGCCAGTCGGTGACCTCCCACCTGGTCAAACTCGAAGCCGAGAACCGCGTGCAGCGGGCGGGCTTCTCCGTCGAAGGCGGCGGCGTGCTCGAGGCCTACTGGAAGCGGCGCTGAGTCACCGTTCGAACCCGAGATTGCTGAGCGGAGAGGTGGTATGCGGAAGATCACGAAGACGGGAATCCTCATCGCTTGCTTGGCAGCTGCGGCGCTGGGCGCGTGCGGGAAGAGCAACACCGGCTCTTCCGACGATGAGGGCGTCGCGCAGCGACTGATCGACGCGACGGGCGATGGCGAAGGCAATGTCCTCGAGCGACCCGTCAGCCTCGCGTTGGGTCCGGATGACGACGTCTACGTGGTGGGAAGTGAGAGCAACAACGCCTTTCGCATCGGAGCGGATGGCGAGATCCAGCAGATCATCGACGAGACGGGAGACGGGCTCGGCAACGCCCTGTTGGAACCCGGCGACATCGCCTCGGACGCGAACGGCAATGTCTTCGTGAGTGGCCGCGCGAGCCACAACGTATTCAAGATCGAGCCCAACGGATTCATCAGCGAGATCATCGACGAAACGGGCGATGGCAGCGGAAACGGGCTCGAGCATGCAGCCGGATTGGCCGTCGACATCTTCGGGAACGTGTACGTGTCCGGGCGAGACAGCAGCAACGTCTTCCAGATCACCCCCGCCGGCGTGATCGCCGAGATCCTCGACGAGTTGGGCGACGGCAGTGGGCTGTGGGGCCCCGAGGATCTCGCGCTCGACTCCGCAAACAACGTCTACGTCACGGGAAACCACAAGGTCTACAGGATCCCACCCTTTGGTACCCCCTCACGGATCATCGATCACGACGGCGACGGCGAGGGCGCCACCCTTTTCTATCCCCGAGGCCTCGCCATCGATTCGACCGATACGGTCTACGTCGGCGGGGGAAGTAGCGACAACGTCTTCGCGATCGACCAGACCGGAACCGTCACCCAGATCCTGGACCGATCCGGCGATGGGGGGCGCCGTCGGCTGTCACATCCGACGGCGATCGCAGTGGACGAGTTCGGCAATGTCTTCGTCGCCGCCTGGTGGTACGAGAGCGTGTTCCGGGTTTCCGCTGGGGGAGAGATCTCGGAGGTCCTGCAAGATGTCCACATCCCACGCACTGAGGAGAGGCACGAAGCTCTCAGTTCCATCGGCGATGTCGCCATGAGCGAGAGTGGCGACATGTACGTTCTCGGCTCCACGTCCGACACCGTCTTCCGCATAGATCGGAAGCTACTCGAACTCCGCTGACCTCCACTCCAGGCACTCCGAAGCAGGGGCGGTCAGCGAGGCTGTCGCGGCGGAGATCGGGACGACGGCGGGCTCCGCCGGGTAGGCGTTTCGGCCCGCCACGAGTAGCAGGAGCGCGAGCCAGATGGCGGGGCCGATCAGGACGCTGCAGATCTCTCTCACCATGGGGCGTCGATTCGTCTTGAGTTTCATGGGGTCCTCCCCTCGAAGCGCCGGCGGCGAGCTGGCCGCCGGATGATCTGCCTCTCCGACGCACGGGCGTGAGAAAGGGTTTAGAACCCATCTCACAAACCCTTCGGTCGCGATTCACCCGCCTTCGGTCCGACCTCTGCGTTGCGAAACAGCGGCCGTAGCGATGGCTACGCCCACTGTTCCGCGCCTTGATCTCGAACCGAATTCGGGCGACTCGCTCGGTCAGGGTTCATGAGACGGGTTCTAGAGGGAATTTTCTTGGGCCCGGCCCTTCCCCCGGTCTAAACCCTCCGGAGACCCCGGCCGTCCAAGTCCACGATTCGAAAGGGCTGGCGAGGAGCCGGGCCCACCGGGAGAACGGATCCTTCGTGAGCACAGCGCATGAAAGCGAAGGGGAACGCGTCCTCGCGGCGGCCGCCGGCGACATGGAGGCCTTCGAGTCGCTCTACCGCGAACACGTGGGTCGCGTGAATGCACTCTGCCTTCGCATGACCCGGAATCCAACGGAGGCCGAAGAACTGGTGCAGGACGTCTTCGTACGGGTCTATCAGAAGCTCGATGCGTTTCGCGGCGAGAGTGCCTTCAGCACCTGGATCCATCGCATCGCGGTGAACACGACGATCGAGCACCTGCGTCGCCGCTCGCGCTGGCGCGAGCGACACGACGCTTCGGTCGACCCCGAAAGCAGCCTCGACCGCACCTTCGCCCAGAGTGCAGGCGCCGATCTCGACCTCGAGTACGCGATCGCGCGGCTTCCCGAACAGGCGCGCCTCGTCTTCGTGATGCACGACATCGAGGGTTACAAGCACAAGGAGATCGCGGAGCAGAGCGGCATCGCGGTCGGAACCTGCAAGGCCCACTTGCATCGCGCGAGGCAACTGCTGCGCGAGCGACTCGATCCCCAGGGAGCGACCCAAGGAGCAACCTCATGAGCCTCGAAGACCGGATTCGCAACCTGCCGCGCGAGATCGAACCCGAACGCGATCTGTTCGACGACATCCGCCGCCGCATCGAGAACGAAGAAGCCGCGCGCGCGCTCGAGGTGCGCCGCGAACCGACAAAGGGCGGCTGGCGCGACGCCATCGCTTCCCTCTTTCCCCGCCCCTTCGCCGCGGCCGGAGTCGGTGCAGGCCTGATGGCCGCAACCGCGCTCATGGTCTTTGCCCTGATGGCACCGCCCTCCGGTCCCCTCACCGATCACGAGATCGCCGAGATCGCGTCGCGCGTGCGTGAGCGTGACGGTGTGGCCCACGTGCAGGCGAGCGTCGCCTCGCTGCTCGAAGCGCGTCGCGACGCGATTCCGCCCGAAGCGCTGGTCGCGATCGAACGGAGCCTGCGCGACATCGACCGGGCGATTGCGGAGATCCACCTCGCCCTGCTCGAGAACCCCGATCACCCGAGCCTCGGCTACATGCTCGCCGAGGCCTATCAACGCGAAGCCCAGCTGCTCGAACAACTCGAATGGTGGACGAACCGGGGCGGCGCCGTGGGCGACGGCCCCGCGACTTCACAGATTCCGGGCCGGGAGGTACTTTCATGATCCGCCCGATCTTCATGCTCGCGGCGCTTGTGGGCGCCCTCTTCGCGGCACTGCCCGCGACCTCTTCGGCGGATCGCGACGACCGTCGGGAGGAGCGCAAAGAGCGCGAGGACGAGCGCCGGGAACGCCGCAAGGCGCGCAAGGGCGACGGCGAGCAGAGCGTGCGCATCCCCGTGACCGAAGGCATGCGCCTCGACATCGAAGTCACCAACGGCGACATCGAGATTCGCGCCTGGGACGAGGTCGATGTCCGGGTGCGCACCAAGTCGGGGGATCTCAGCTCCGTCGACATCGAGACCTCGAACGAAGCCCTGCAGGTGCGCGGCAGTCATCTCGGCGTCGGTTGGATCCGCATTCCCATCGCCGGTGGCAGCGTCGACCTCGAGATCGACGTTCCCCGCGATCTCGACGTGAAGGCGCGCACGGTCACGGGCAAGATCGAAGCGAAGGACGTCGCGGGGCGCCTCGAACTCCACGCGGCCAACGGCGGCATTCGCGTCGAGGGGCCGGTCGAACAGGCGCTCCTCGAAACGATGAACGCCGATATCGAGTTCGAGGGCGAGGACAGCCGCGTCGACGCACGCGCCGTCAACGGCCACATCGAGCTGAGCGGTGTCGCCGACGAAGTCATCGCGAACACCATGACGGGCTCGATCGAGGTCGAGGCCGGTCGCGTCGAGCGCGTCGACCTCCGCACCCTCTCGGGCCCGATCGAACTCACGGCCACCCTCGAACCCGACGCCCGGGTCCATCTCAAGACCTACAACGGAGACGTGCGTCTCGAGGTGCCCAAGAACACCAGCGCCGAGTTCGACATCCAGAGCTTCAGCGGCCGGATCGAGAACGCCCTGCCCACGACCGAGATTTCGACCTGGCGCGGCGGCCCGGGCCAGCGTCTCGACTTCGTGGCCGGTGAAGGACGCGGCCGCGTCACCGTCGAGTCGTTCAGCGGCGACGTGGATATCGAGGATTCGGATTGAGCCCGATCAGTCGCCGCGGAGCTTCGCGACGGCGTCGTCCCAGGACGTGTCCTCGCCGATCAGGTCTCGGAACTCGTTGAGCTGCCGAGCGCGCTTGATCCCGACCGCGCCGGTGAGTTTGCCCTCGCGCCCGAAGGCCACGAGGCAACGCCCTTCTTCGAGGGAGCCGAGACCGACTTCCATCTCGTCGCCGTCGCGCACCTCGCCGGCGATCTGGATGCGCAGCTCGAACTGATCGCTCCATACGTAGGGCACGTGGACGAAGGGTCCGGCTTCCGGACCGTGGAGCAGGCGCTTCGCCGCGTGCACGCTCTGCTCGACGGCGTTGGTCCAGTGTTCGACGCGGGTGTGGACCCCCGAGCGCGGATCGAGCCAACGCGCGACGTCGCCGGCCGCCACGATGTCCTGGGCGGCGGCGCAGGTTTCATCGCACACGACGCCGTTGTCGATCTCGAGGCCCGAGCCCTCGAGCCATTCCGTATTCGGCGTGACGCCGATCCCGACGACCACGACGTCGGCTTCGATCTGGCTTCCATCGGCCAGGGCGAGACCCGAGACACGACCGTCTCCCAGGAATCCCTCGACCCCCACACCGCAGCGCAGATCGACCCCGTGGCCGCGGAACACGCCGGCGACGTATTCGCCGAGCTTCGTGCCGAGCCCGCGGACCAGGGGCGTTTCGAGGAACTCCACCACGCTGACCTCGAGGCCGCGTTCGCGGCAGGTGGCCGCCACCTCCATACCGATGAACCCCGCGCCGATCACGGCGACGCGCGATGCATCGTCGAGGGCCGTTCGCAGCGCTTCGGCGTCGGCGAGGTTGCGCAGCAGGAAGCAACCGTCGAGGTCCGGCGCGCCGGGGAAGGCTCGGGCGCGCGCGCCCGTCGCGATCACGAGGCCGTCGAAGTCGAGGGTTTCGCCAGCGTCGAGGGTGAGCCGCTTCGCCTTCGCGTCGAGGGCTTCGGCCTTGCGGCCGAGCCACCATTCGATGCCTTCGTCGTCGCCCACGTCGTGACGCAGGGCGATCTTCTCTGCGTCCCACTCGCCCTTCAGGAACTGCTTCGAGAGCGGCGGCCGGTCGTAGGGCATGACGGGCTCTTCGCCGATGGCGACGATGCGACCGCCATAGCCTTCGCGACGCAGGGCTTCGATGGCGCGAAGCCCGGCGAGGGAGCTTCCGACGACGGCGATGGTTTCGAGGGACACGGTTTCGGGGCTCCGAGATCAGCGGGGGCCCGGATCCTCGCCGAAGCCCGAGATGATTTCCACCAACCGATCGAGGCCATCGCCGAGACAGGCGGGGCCGGGTTGCAGGATGATCTCCGCCGGCACCTCGACGAGTCGTCGTTCGCGCAGCGCTTCGACGCCCCCCATGGTCTCCCGCGCGTAGACGGAGTCGGCATCGAGGGGCTTGCCGCACCACGAGGCCAACATGATCTGCGGATCGGTGGCGGCCACCTGGGCTTCGTCGACGAAGCGATCCTTCGCGAGCTTGCCGCGTGCGCGTTCGCGGAAGACGTCGTCGCCCCCCGCGATCTCGATCAACTCGCTCACCCACTGGATGCCGCAGATCATCGGGTCGTCCCATTCTTCGAAGTAGACCCGGGGGCGCACCGATCTCTTCGCGCTGGCTTCCGCGATGCCATCGATGCGGCGCCTGTATTCGTCGACGAGACGCACCGCCTCATCGCGCTTCGCCACCAGGCTGCCGAGGTCGACGATCACGCTCGCGATCTCGGCGAGACTGCGTTGATTGAAGATCAACACCTGCAGGTTCTCGGCGATCAACTCCTTCGCGAGGTCGGCCTGGATGTCGGAGAAGCCGATCACCAGATCCGGTTCGAGGGCCTTGATCTTCGAAACATGGCCCCCGACGAAGGCCGACACGATCGGCTTGTCGCGCTTCGCCTCCGGGGGCCGCACGGTGTAGGCGCTGATGCCCACGATGCGATCCTGCTCGCCGAGGGCGTAGAGGATCTCGGTCGGTTCTTCGGTGAGACAGACGATGCGTCGCGGCCCCTCGAGCGAGGCTCCGGCGAGACCTCTCGTCGCTTTCTGCGATTCGACCTCTTCGTCCATGGACCTTTGATAGGCTGTCGCGAATGCCCCCGCTACGCGAAGTCCCCGGAAGCGACCCCGACCCGCAGCCCACGCCCCCGGTCGATCCCCGCGCCGAGGATGATCCCCGCGGCGTCGACCTCTGGATCATGCCCTACATCGAGGACTCGACCCTGCGACCGGTCTTGATCGTGGTGATGGCCCACGTCGTCGCCTTCGCATCGCCGGTGGTACTGCTCGCGGTTCGAGACCGCAGCCCCGGCCCGATCTTCGCGACCCTGATCCTGCTGGGGCTGACCGCGCGAGGCTTCCGCTTCGAGAAGAATGCGCGCGGCAAGTTCGGCGCGATCTCGTGGATCCTCGTCGCCACCTGGATCTTCACGGGGATCGCGGCCTACTTCGCGAACGACATGGGGATCTTCTGATCGCCCGACTCGCGAACCGCTACCAACTTTCGCTGAAGAACTGCCGCATCCAGCGACGGTAGGCACCGAAGTCGCCGTCTTCGGCGCAGAGCATCGGCTTCTCGTGGTAGGCCTTGTTCTCCCAGATCGGGAGATCCTGCTCGAACTGGTGCTCGAGATCGCGAATGCGCGCCGCCCCGACCCGCTTCTTCTGCTCGTCGCCCTCGTGGCGCACGGAATAGGAGAAGGACACGTCGGTGTCGTCCTCATCGATCGGGGTCGCGGTGTTCAGCATCAGCGTGTCGATCGCCCCGGTGATGCGAACGATCTGGAAGCCCGGCCCGTGGTCGATCGTCGTGAGGGTCGAATCGATCTCCCCCTTCGGCGTCGAGAAGCGCATCGTGTTGTCTACGCGGAAGACCGGCCCGTCGACGTGGATCTCGGCCGTTGGAAACGAAGGCACGCCGTGGATGTACTTGAAGTGGATGCCGTCGACGGCGTTTTCATTCATGTCGAGCCAGCGGCTGCGCACTTTCCAGAAGCGGTTCTCGGGCTTCGACCAGGCCGCGTCGCTGCACTCCTCGAGCACGGGGATCTCGTAGCTCGGCGGCTTGCCCTCGGCGTGGTGATGGACCAGGACGATCCCGTTGCGTTCGCACACAGGCCAGGCAGCGACGCGCGCCTTAGGCGGGACGCGCTTCGCGTAGGGAACCTCCACGCAGCTCCCCTCGCCGTCGAAGCGCCAGGCGTGGAACGGGCAGCGAATGCCATCGCCCTCTACCTTCCCGCCGTGACCCAAATGCGCACCCAGGTGCGGACAGAAGGCGTCGAAGACCCGGGCCTCGCCATCCTCGCCGCGAAACACCACGAGCTCGCGGCCGAAGTAGTGGACGGGCTTCACGTCTCCCGGCGCCAGCTCCTCGGAGTAGGCGACCCGGAACCAGCCGTTCGGATAGGCGGGATAGGGAAACCGGCTCATGGCGCGAGGGTGGTATGAAACCGAAATGGTTTCAATGGCTTACGGCGCCCGATTCTGGTACATGCGGCCGCGGCCGCCGGCCGCCGATGAGCGGGCTCCAGCGCTCCTCCCGCGCTGCCGATAAATAGGACTAGCGCGGTCCGATTTCTCGCGGTATCGCTTGACCCTACCCTCAGCGCGCCAAAGACTCAGGGACCCATGGCCAACGACGCCTCTTCATCAGCGAAATCATCGAACGTCTCGACGCCCCTCGACTGGCCCACGCCGTCGAGCGACGAAGCGAGCGATGGCGGTACGACCGAATCCGTCGTGACCCTTACTCCGGCTGCGCAGGAAGAAGTGCGTCGGCTGATCGAAGCCGAGGGGCAGCCCGGGCTTCGCCTCGGCATCAAGGGCGGCGGTTGCTCCGGCCTCTCCTACCACCTGGAATTCACGGGGGAGCAGGAAGGCGACACGGTGCTTCCCTTCGAGGGCTTCAACGTCTTCCTCGACCGCAAGAGCACGATCTACCTGAGCGGCATCACCCTCGACTACCAGAGCGGGCTCGAAGGTCGCGGGTTCGTCTTCCACAACCCCCAGGCGTCCAACACCTGCGGCTGCGGCGAGAGCTTCTCGATCTGAACGCCTCGAGCGCTGCCAGGTCTTCCGCGCCGTGTGAAGCACGCACGGCGCATTCCGGTGCATGGCCGTCATGAGTTTCCCGATCGACATCCTCGAAGGTGCCGCTGCGGCGCGCAAGCAAGGCTGGTTCGCTCGGCTCGATCCCTCGAGCGAAGCCAGCAGCGGGATCGCTCGGCCGGGCGCCATCCTCGCAGAGGGACCGGACACGGCGCGCTTCCTGCACTCCCAGGTGACGAACGAGGTCGAGGCCCTCGAAGTCGGCGAGGGCAATTTCTCGGCGCGGGTGACCCGCCAGGGACAGCTGCTGCACCTCTTCTCGCTTCACCGGCTGGACGCGGAGACGTACCTCCTGCTGCTGGAACGCGATCAGGTGGAGCCGCTGATCGCGGCGTTCGACGAGTTCCTGTTCGCCGACGACGTGAAGTTCAGCGACGTCTCGCACGCCTATCACTGGTCGACCGTGCAGGGAGATCGAGCAGAGGGCGTGCTTCGAAGCGCCGGGCTTACCGGAGGCGAGGAAGCGCTGCGCCCCTTCTCCATCCGACGCGTCGCCGACGAGGGCGTGTTGATCGCGCGTTCTCTCGGTGGGGATCCCGGCTTCATCCTGGCGACGCCACTCGCCTCGGGTTCGCAGACCGAAGCCCTCGCATCGGCTGCGCGCGAAGCCGGTTTCGAGCCCCTCGAGGGCGATGCCCTCGAAGCCATCGCGGAGATCCATCGCATCGAAGCGGGACAGCTGCAGGTCGGCGTCGATACCCGCGACCGCAAGTGCATCCTGCCCGAGACCGGCCTCGAACAGCAGGCCGTGAGTTACACCAAGGGCTGCTACCTCGGACAGGAAGTGATCGCGCGCGTTCGCACCTACGGTGCCCTGCCCTTCGGCCTGCGCGGCCTGGTCTTCGACTGCGCGCCGCAGGGGGACTGGCCTGCGCAGGCGAGGTTGCTCGAACGTCTTCCGCCGGTCGGTGGCGAGCTTCGCGTGAAGGGGGAAGCCAAGGCGATCGGACAGATCGTGTCGCGCACGCTCTCTCCCGTACTCGGCTACCCCGTCGCCTACGCGTATCTCGACAAGGGGCACCGCACACCCGGCCAGACGCTCGACCTCGAACTCGAAGACGGCGTCGTCGCGGCCCGCATCGCCCTGCTGCCCTTCTACAGCGCACCCGATCGCGACGAACGCGTGGCCTTCCTCTACGACCGCGCCGTGCGCGTATTCGCCGAAGGACGCGAAGAAGAGGCGCTCGGCATCCTCGAAGAGGCCCTCGTACTCGATCCCGGCTTCTCGGATGGCTACGAAGCGGTCGGGGTCATCCTGGGACGCGCCGAGCGTTTCCACGAGGCGATCGACATCTTCAAGCGCCTCGAAGAGCTCGCTCCGAGCGAACCGATGGTGAACACCAACCTCTCCCTCTACTACATGAAGATCGGTGACAAGCCGACCGCCGAGGCCCACGCCGCCAAGGCCATGCAGAAGAGCCTCGCCCAGGGGACCGGCGAGACGCTGAGCGACGACGAAATCGATGCCCGCCAACGCGAGCAGGACCTCGCCGACGCCGAGCGCAAGCAGAAGATGTTCGGGCAGGTGCTCGAGATCGACCCCGACGACCCGGTCGCGCTCTTCGGCATGGGCAATGCGTTGGCCACCCTCGAACGCTTCGAAGAAGCGGAAGCCCACTACGCACGAGCCGCAGACGCCGATGCCAACAACTCGGCCGTCTATCTCGCTCGTGGCAAGGTGCTCGAAGAACTCGGACGCGGGAGTGAAGCCGAAGGCGTCTACCGAGCGGGCATGGAAGTCGCCTCACGCAAGGGCGACCTCATGCCCCTCAAGGAAATGGAACACCGCGCGCTACTGTTGTCGGCTACGCGCCCCTAGCCGCCGCGCGCGAGAACGAGAAAGAAGGGAGAACCATCGTGAGTGTGGTGGAACGCGTGAAGCGCATGTTTGGCAACGAAAACGAGCACGAAGAAGACAGTGCGCCGGTGACGTCCGAAGCGGCCCTCGAGATCTCGCTCTCGGATCCCGGCCCCGACACCGACACCTGCAAGGTCACGTTGAATCGCGAGCTCGCCCCCGGCCGCACCGAGTTCTTCGAGACCCACGCCGAGGCGGTGAACTCACCCGTCGCCCAACGCGTGATGCGGGTCCCCGGCGTGCACTCGGTGATCCTGAAGGACAACGTCGTCATCGTCGCCAAGCACATGGGCGCCGAGTGGTCGACGATGCTCGAACCGATCGAGGAGGCGATTCGCGCCGAACTCGATCCGAACGCCGCACCCTCCCCGGTCGACGCCATCGCCGAGGCGGCTGCAGGCAGTGGTCCCGAAGAGGAGCTGCGCGCGCGCGTGCAGGAGATCATCGACAACGAGATCAACCCTTCTGTGGCGGCCCACGGCGGCTACATCTCACTGCTCGACGTGCAGGGAACACGCGTCTTCCTCCACATGGGAGGCGGCTGCCAGGGTTGCGGCATGGCGGCGCAGACGCTGAAGCACGGGGTCGAGACCGCCATCAAGCGGCAGGTTCCCGAGGTCAGCGAGATCCTCGACACGACGGATCACGCTTCGGGATCGAACCCCTACTACCAGTCGGGCTTCTAGGACCGGGCTAGCCGATCAGGTCGACCCAACCGTCGAGGGCTGGCAGCAACTCGTCGCGTTCCTTCGAGGGCGTGCCGAAGAGCACCCGCGACACCCCGGCTTCGCGACAGCGATCGACCACCGCGGGGTCGGGGGGACAGAAGTAGATGGTGACTTCGAACGCGTTCGGATCGCGTCCCGCTTCCTCGAGGGAATCGCGCAGTCGCGGGATCAACAACAGTGGATCCGCCTCGCCTTCCCCCATCAGCGGAATCCAGCCATCGCCGTAGCGCACGGCGCGACGGATCGCGGCCGGCCCCATGCCGCCGACGTGGATCGGCGGGTACGGGTTCTGCACGGGCTTCGGCCAAACGTGACACGGCGTGAAGTCGACGAACTTGCCGTGGTACTCCGCCTGTTCCTGGGTCCACAACTCGATCATCGCTTCGACCTTCTCGCGCATGATCACGAAGCGGTCGCGGTGGGGAATGCCGTGGTTCTCGACTTCGGGCTGGTTCCAACCGCCGCCGATGCCGAACAGGAAGCGCCCGCCCGAGTAGAGATCGAGGCTCGCCACCTGCTTCGCCGTCTGGAAGACATCGCGCTGCGGCACCAGGCAGATGCCACTGCCGAGTTTCAACGTGCGGGTCGCCGCTGCCGCGAAGCTGAGCGAAACGAAGGGATCGGAGACGGCGTAGTACTCGCGCGGAAGACCCGGCTCGCCCTCACCGGGCGGCCCCGGAGTCGCCGGAGCCAGCGGCATGTGGGAGTGCTCGGCGAACCAGACGGATTCGAAACCGCGGTCTTCGGCGGCTTTCGCGAAGTCGCCGGGATGCATGGAGATGTCGGTGGGGAAGTAGGTGAGGCCGGTCTTCATGGGCACGGATGATCACGCGGGATGCCCCCGCGATCAACGGCGCTGCGGGGCCGCGTCGCGGGCCCGCATGAGGTAGAGGGGAGCCTGCAACTGCCCGAATGTGCCGATCGTCTCCACCAGTTCGAAGCGTCGAAGGGGTGGGTGGGCCGCGTGGAGCGCGGCTTCGTCAAGCTTCTGGCGCGGGCGAAAGCCGTTGTGCCTGCGCGCCGCGAGCACTCCGAGCGAGACATCCGAGAGTGCGAGATGAGCGATGTCCGGAGACGCGAACGCGGCTTCCAGGCGATCGTTCGTGAGCACGCCGAGTCGCTCGCCATCGGCCTCGGGTCGACGCGGGAACCAACTGAAGACCCCCATCTCGAACCCACCGGGCACGCTGCGCCCGGTCTCGACCGCGAGGTAGGTATCGAAGGTCAAGAGCGCACTCTCCCCGGGGAGCTTCGCCTCGACGGATCGCGCCGCGTCGCGCAAGAGGACCAGATCGGAGGGCCCGGTGGAGATCCACGCGAGCCATCCTCCGGTCGCCACCCGGGCCTGAGCCAACCCGACGCCCAGCACGCATGCACACGCCACGCCGATCACGACGCGTCGATCGAACTCCTGCTGTGCGAGCCAGTCGCGGAGCGCCGCGACACCCCAGCCGCCGGCGACCAACACGATGGGCAGCACGGATGTGAAGTACACCGTATAGGCCGCGCGCGGAATCAGGTTCGGCACGATCGCCGCGATCGCAATCACGGCGGTGCCCGCACCGATGGATCGCCTCTCGTCACGCTCGTCCGCTGACGTCTTCGGCCAGATCGCGTTCGCAACGAACAGCCCTATGGCGGCAATGCCCGCGAACACGGTGATCGAGCCGAACTCGTTCCAGACCCGCACGAAGAAGTGGAAGCGCGTGCGAATCCAACCTTCGAGGGACATCCCGCCGATCGATCGGAACTGCATCTCGCGCTGCGCCTGGATCTCGATCAGGTTGGCCCACGCCCGCTCGAGGCCCCCCGACATCGCGAGCGCGGCCAGCAGCACGAACCCGACGGCGGCCGGGGCGAGGACGCGGACGATCTCGCTCCCCGTCTTCGCGAAACGCCAACACGCCCAGATGGCGATGACGATGGCCGCGGGCAACAGGCTGATTCGCGTCATCGCGGCGAGCACGCCCAGCAGTGCAGCCAGCGCGCCGAAACCCGCGCGCTCGCGGTCGGCGTTCAGGCAGGCTATCGCCGAGACCAGGAAGAACGCGCACAGGGGTTCGGTACGCGTCGAGTTCAGGGTCCACAGCGCAAGCGGTGAACCGAGGATGCCCAGGGCCACCACGCCCACCGCGAACCTTCCGCCCCGCGCGTGGGCAAGGCGCAGGGCGATCGCACACGTCGCGATGCTGATCGCGAACGAAGTCCAACGCCCGGTCTCGACACCCGGAACCACCAGTTGTGGCAGGCCGTACAGGTAGGGAAGCAACGGAGCCTGATAGAAGGGAAAGTCGCGGTAGAGCCACTGCCCTTCGTAGACGAGACGCGCCGCGTAGAGGTACCAACCTTCGTCGTGATTCAGGCGGCCGAATCGAACGAAGGTTCCACCCGCAAGCGCGAGCAGCAATACCGCCGGCCAGACCACATGCCGCGCGGAAGGGTCCGCGGAGCTCTCG
>JANQEL010000105.1 GCA_028278345.1 Myxococcota bacterium | reverse complement strand
GTCGCGCACACTTCTGGCGGTCCTTGTCTTCCCCCTCAACATGCGGCGAGGCGAACCACGCCGGATCTTCCCGATGGCGTTCGTAGACCTCCGGATCCGCGTCCCGCAGGAACCTCGCCTGCTCGACCGCCTCCTTCAGCCACAGCGCCGTGACCGTCTGCGCATATGCGACCCACTCCTCACGCCAGGATCCGTCGAAGTCACGATCGAGGAGCGGCGCCAGCGTATCGGCCTGACACCACGAGAGCGCCCCGTCCCTATACGCCTCCCGAAGTGCCGGGCACTGATCCCCCACACGCTCGATACGCAGTAGCGCCCGCAACTTGCTCGGCGACATCCCCAACAGCTCGCGAGCCAGGACGTCGCGAGTCGGGCGTTTGCCGCTCCACTCATACTCCGGTGCAGTCACCACGCGAACGAGGGCTGCGATCTGGGCATCGAGCCGCTGATCGAGGCGAATCACCTGTCGAAGTCGGACATCCAACTCGAAGGCATCGGCCTCGTCGAGGCCGTCGACCAGCCGGGAGAGAAACGCAGGCACAGGTGGCACGTCGTTCTCAACGACGCGCGGTGTCCAGTGGGGCGCCCCGGTCGACTGCGACTCCGAGGACCGCCTCGGCGTCCATTGGAAACCGACGGGATCGTCATCGGCGTCCTCATCCACCTCAACCAGCTGCACCGGCAACGCCGCCAGCACTTCCGCCGCCACCCGCGCCAACGCGTCACGCAACGCCTCCTGCGCACGAGCCAACCGGATCAGTTCGTCTTCGGCACATTCGTCGGCCCAAACCCGCGCGCTTCGCGCTACTGCATTCACCCAACGAACATGCGCTACGCCCGCGACAGATCCGGTCACGAACGATCAGAAATCCCGGTGCGCGATCGGTGTGTGACCTCTAGTTCACGCATCTCTCGCAGCCAGTTCGCGTCGCAACAACTTCCCCGTCGCGTTTCGCGGGAGGGCGTCCACGATGTGAAACTCGACGGGACACTTGTACGCCGCCAGCCGTTCGCGACAGAAGGCGTCGAGCTGACCGGGTGTGGCTACGGGCGCGTGCCGGGCAACGACCCACGCCGCAGGGCGCGCACCGAACGTCGCATCTTCGATCCCCGCGACTCCGGCTTCGGCCACGTTCGGGTGGGCGAGCAAGACCGCTTCGATCTCCGCAGGATAGACGTTCTCACCCCCCGAGATGATGAGATCGCTACGTCGGTCGAAGACATCCAGGCGACCATCCGCATCAAGAGACCCGACATCGCCGGTGTGGAACCAGCCGTCGCGAAACGCGGCCGCGGTGGCTTCGGGGTTCCGCCAATAGCCGTGCGCGATCGTCGGGCCGCGCAGGCAGATCTCGCCCGCCCTCCCCGCTGGCAGTTCCTTGCCCTCCTCGTCGACGATGCGCACCTCGGTGGCGCGAAGCAGCGGCAGGCCACGGGCCGGGTCGTCGCTCGGGGGTCGCGTCGCCACCTGGGAGGCCGCTTCAGTCAGGCCATAGGTGGCGGCGATCGGAAAGCGCGCAGCGCGCGCGGCTTCGATCAGCGGTTCGGGTGTCGCGCCGCCGCCGAGGAGCACGCAGTCGAGGGGCGCGGGGGCCGGCGCACCGTCCATGACCTCGAGCAGCCGCCCCAACATGTTGGCCACGAGGGAGACACCCGTAATCGATTCGCCCTCGAGATCCCCGGCCACGGTCGCCGGCTCGAAGCGTTCGTGCACGACGACACACGAGCCGGCGAGCACGCTGCGCAACAGGATCGAAAGCCCACCCACGTGAAAGAGCGGCAGGCACACGAGCCAGCGATCGCTCGCTTCGGCACCCAGGAGCTCGGCCTGCGCAGTCGCGCTCGCGAAGAGATGGCCGGCATCGAGGGCCACGCCCTTGGGCCGCCCCGACGTTCCCGAGGTGTAGAGGATGAAGCGTGGCGAATCGAAATCGATCTGGGTTGCGAAGGTCGCGGGGGCGGAGTCGTGCGCCAGCTCTTCGCCGCGAACGGAGGCCGCAGTGGAATCGTCGGCGATGCACAGTCGGTTGATGCCCTCGGGTAGTTCGACCGCTGCGGCGGGAGCGTCACGCTCGAGATGAAGCCAGAACGCAGCACCGCTATCGCGAAGCTGGAAGTCGATCTCGTGCGCGGTCAGCCGCGTGTTCACCAGCTGCACGGTGAAGTCGAGCAGGAAGGAGGCGTGCGCGAGCTCCACCATGGGAAGACCACTCGGCAGGTACACGGCCACGATGTCACCGCGCGAGACCCCGCAACGCGCGAGCGCCGCCGCAGCCGCTTCGGCGCGCGAAGCCAGCTCGCGGTAGTCGAGCCGCTGGTCGCCGAATACGAGAGCCGGTGCATCGGGAGTGAGGGTCGCCCGCCGTGCGATCCAGGGTTCGCGCCAATCACGTGCTTCCGCGCGCGCGAGCGCCTCGCCCCGCCCGTTCACGCGCGAATCTCGACGATGGCATCGCCCAGGCACCGGCTCAGCATCTCCGGGTCTTCATCGATGCCGAGGCCCGCGGCTCGCGCGACTTCGATGGCGCCGTCCTTGGGGGGATCGAGCTTTGCGACATCGAACTCGAACTGCCCCTGGGTTGCGAGACCGCACGCGCGCACGGAGCCCTCGGCTGCGATCGCCGTGGCGCTGTGAATCGCAGCGGCCACGCCAACGGCGGAGTCGAGCAGGGTGGTCACGACGACATCGAGATCCGCTTCGCGGGCCCGGCGCGCCATCGCGAGGGCGGCGCCCGGCCCTCCCGCGGCCGACGGTTTGATGACGACGACGTCTGCTGCCTCGCCTTCGATCGCGCGCTCGAGACCTTCGAGATCGAGCGCACCTTCGTCGATTGCTATCGGAATGCCTCCGCCCCGACGCAGTCGCGCCATCCCGGCGTAGTCGTCGGCTGGAAGTGGCTGCTCGATGTATTCGATGTCGAAGGGCTCGAATGCAGCGACCGCCGCGCGCGCTCGTTCGAGATCCCAGGCCTGGTTGGCGTCGAGCCTGAGTTTCGATCCAGTTCCGATGGCCTCACGGACTGCGGCGACCCGCTCGCGATCCCGGTCGAGTTCGAGCGCGCCCACCTTGAGCTTCAGCGTCCCGAAACCGGCATCGCGATGGCGCTTCGCAGCGCCGACGAGTTCGTCGATCGAGGCTTCGCCGAGCAGCGCGTTGCAGGGAACGCGCGGAGCCCGCTCGCTCGCACCGGCGACCAACGCCTCGCACAGGGGGAGGCCCCGACGCCGCGCTTCGAGTACCCATCTCGCGGTTTCGAACGCGGCACGCACACTTCCCCGCGCGCCGAGCGCGTCGATCGCCGAGGCCAGTCGATCGATGGGTTGCCCGGCGAGCTGCGGCGCCATCGCCTTCAATGCAGCACGGCTTTCCTGAACGGTCTCCTCGCCGAAGCCCGGATAGGGCGATGCCTCACCGCAACCCGCGATGGCGTCGTCGGTCTCGATGCGCACGATCGTGCCCTCTCGCACATCGACTTCACCCGTCGCTGTACGCAGCGGCCGCAACAGCGGCAAGCGGATCGGCATCAACTGTATCGCTGCAACGCGCATCGGGTTTCAGAGCCACCAACCGATCGCGAGCAACACCGAGTAGACCAGCCCGAGCTGCGCGGTCGCGCCGAGGGCCGGGTTGAGCACGGCGGGATCGTCGTTGCGGTACACGCGATCCAACAACTGACACGCGCGCGGCAGGCTCAACAGCGGGAGGTAGACGAAGAGGGATCGCTCGCAGACGAGATGAAAGATGGGAAGCATCCAATACGCGAAGGAGACGAGCGCCACGTATTCGAGTCGCCCACCCCGCGCACCGAGCCGCACCGCCATGGTCCGCTTCCCCGCCACGATGTCGGTTTCGCGATCGCGCACGTTGTTGACGACGAGGGTCGCCGTGGCAAGCGCTCCGACTGGTAGGGAGGCCAGCAGCGCCGAGCTCGTCGCCGCGAGGGTCTGGACATAGAACGCGCCCACCACCGCGACGATGCCGAAGAAGAGGAAGACCATCACGTCGCCCAGGCCGTGATAGCCGAAGGGCCACGGCCCCCCCGTGTAGGTGATGGCGGCGACGATCGATGCCACCCCGATCGCCACGATGGGCCAGCCGCCGACGTAGACGAGATAGAGCCCGACCAACACCGCGGCACCAAACACGCACCACATGCCCTGTTTCATCTGCGCGGGCGTCAGCAGACCGAGCTGGGTCGCGCGCGGCGGGCCCACGCGATCGTCGGTGTCGGCGCCCTTTTCGAAGTCGAAGACGTCGTTGGCGAAGTTCGAACCGAGCTGCAGCAACACCGCGCCGAGCAGGGCCGCGAGTGCGGGAAGCAGACGCGCACCACCTTCGCTCGAAGCCACCGCGGTGGCCACGGCAATCGGCCCGACCGCGACCGCGAGCGTGCGCGGGCGCGCGGCCAGCAGCCACGCGTTGCGATCGAAGCCCGGGTTCTCCGGCGCCGGCGAGGCGGGGACATCGCTACTCATGGGGGGTCCTTTCGCGTCGTTCAGCCGGCTTCGACGGGCCCGTCGACCCGCGCGAAGAACGCGCGCGCCACTTCGCCGAAGGCTTCGGGGTTTTCGAGGTGGGCGGCGTGCCCCGCTTCGGGAATCAATTCGAGGTGCGCACCGGGCAGGCGCTCGCTGTAGCGACGCGCGAGGGCGATGAACTTCTCGTCCTCGGCGCCCGCGACGAAGCAGAGCGGCACCTTGATGCCCACGAGATCGAGGGGTGGCATCGCGCCGGTCCCCATTCCGCGCAGGCTGTTCGCGAGCCCAAGCGGACGATTCTTCAGACGTTGCGCACGGGCGCGTTCGAGGGCGGTTTCGCCCAACCGCGCCTGGCTCGCGAACAAGGGCTTGGCCATCCACTCGTCGACGAAGCCTTCGAGCCCTTCGTGCTCGATGCGTTCGGCGAGGGCTTTGTCTTCGCGAATGCGTTGAGTGCGTGCCTCCGCATCGTGCATGCCCGCGTTCGCGCCGATGAGCAGGGCCGAACGCGCGCGTTCGGGATGACGTGCCACGAAGGAAAGCGCCGTGCGTCCACCCATCGAATAACCGAGCAGATGGGGACGATCGAGGCCGAGCTCGTCGAGAACACAGGCGAGCTGATCGACACAGGCCGGCATCGTGTAGTGCGCGACGTCTTCGGGCGCATCGCTACAGCCGTGGCCCACGAGATCGACCGAGACCACGGTGTGATGCACGCAGAGTTCACTCACGACCTCGCGCATGCTCTCGGTCGACCCGGTGAAGCCGTGCAACACGACGACTGGTGTCGCGTCGCGCACCCCGCCCGGCGTCGTACGCGCGTGCATCCGCACGCCGTGTGCATCGATGAAGGTCGAGACCACCCGCTTCACCGCGTCACCCCGCTGGCTTCGAGTTCACGATGGACGGCCTGCACCAGGGCGCGGAAGTGTTCGAGGTTCGCGGGCCCGTCGATTGCGACTTCGACGATCGTGACCCCCGCCCGGGTGAACGACTTCTCGATCGCCGCTTCGTACTCGGCGATGTCGTCCACGCGCGTGTGATGCACGCCATAGAGGGCTTCGGCGCCCGCGAGGTCGGCACCGTGGGGCGTGTTGAACAGCTCGTCGAAGCGCACCGATTCACGGTGGGAAGCGATCGGAAGGAAGGAGAAGATCCCGCCCCCATCGTTGTTGAGCACGACCAGGGTGGCGTTGATGGGATAGCGGCGCGCCGTCAGCAGTGCGCCGATGTCGTAGAGGCAGGCGAGATCGCCCGTCAGCAGGACCGCGCGTCCGGGCCCCGCCGCGCTGGAACCCAGGGTGCTCGAGACCATGCCGTCGATGCCGTTGGTACCCCGATTTGCCAGTACGCGAAGCGGGGTGGTTCGCGTGGCCATGAAGGCATCGAGGTCACGTACCGGCATGCTGTTGGACACGTAGAGGATCGCGTCGTCGGGCAGGCGCGCGGCCAGGCTTCGCGCCGCCGCGGGTTCGTAGAGAGCGGGCGCCGCCGGGATCTCGCGATCGAGGACGCGCTGGGCTGCCGCGTCGGCTTCCCGGAAAGCTTCGAGCCACGCGCTCTGGTGCGAAGGATCGCTGCGCGTGGAAAGCGCGGCGACCAGATCGTTGCAGAACACGGTGGCGTTCGCGCTCACGCGATCGGCGACGAGGTGCGATGGGTCGCTCCACTCGACGTTCTCTCCCACGAGCACGACGCGCTCGGGCGGAAAGGCCTCGAGCCAGAGCCTGAACGCCTTGCAGGTCGGCGTACCCCCGAAGCGCAGCACGACTTCGGGTTGGAAACGCTCCTGGAATCGCGGATCGCGCAGGAAGAGGTCATAGCCCGCGATCACCGGTGCATCGCTACCGGCCACTCGAACGCGCGCTCCCGAAATCGGATCGGCGAGTAGCGGCCAGCCCAGTCGCTCGGCGAGTTCGCCAGCCGCGCGCGCAAAGCCCGGCTCGTCGAGCAGACCGCACGCGATCACCCCGCGTTCGGTCGCGGCGAAGGCCGCTGCGAAGGCATCGAGTTTGCTCTCGCTCGGGCGCCCGAGGTTCGTCGACGCAGCCGTGTAGGGCGAACTGTCTGCGCGTCCCCAGGCCGCAACCTCGTCCCCCTGCGCGCGATCTTCCCGCGAACCGTCGGCGACGGGGTCGAGGGGCTCGCGGAAGGGACAGTTCAGGTGAACTGGTCCCGGGGATCGACCCGTGGCCTCCCCCACCGCGCGGCACGCCATCGCACGTGCGTATCGGAGCATGCGCGCTCCCGCGCTCGGAATCGGAAGCTCGGCGAAGTAGCGAACCTGCGAACCGAAGAAGCCCAGCTGGTCGATCGTCTGCCCTGCACCCCACTCGCGGAGTTCGGCGGGGCGATCCGCGCTCAAGACGAGCAGCGGCACGCCGGCGTAGTGGGCCTCGACGATGGCCGGGGCGTAATTCGCGAGTGCGCTTCCCGACGTGCATACGAGGGCGACGGGGCGACGAATGGTCTTCGCCAGGCCCAGGGCAAAGAAGGCGGCAGAACGTTCGTCGAGGATCGACCAGAGCTTCAACGCCTCGACGGTTGCCGCCGTCACGGCCAACGGGGTCGAGCGCGAACCGGGCGAAACACAGACGTGTTCGACCCCGCTACGCGCGAGTTCTTCGAAGAAGGCGCGCGTGAAGGCGTACGTGTCGTTCGGGGCCGAACGCACGTCGCGCATCGCGAAACTCTCGTTGGTCGCGTCGCTCACTCAGATCTCCGTCAGCGGGGCCAGCAGCGCGCGCAATTTCAGGCGGGTCTCGACGAGTTCGCGCAGGGGATCGGAGCCGGGCACGATGCCCGCCCCCGCGAAGAGCCGCGCATCGCGCGCGCCGAGACGCGCCGAGCGCAGGGCCACGCGGAACTCTCCACGCCCCTCCCCATCGACATAACCCACCGGGCCCGCGTACCAACCGCGATCGAGCCCCTCGAAGCGTTCGAGCCAATCGATCGATGCGTCGCGCGGCGCCCCCGCCACCGCCGGGGTCGGGTGAAGCCGCCCGACCAGGTCGAGCAGATGTGTGGAAGCCACACTCGCGTCACTCAATCTTCCCTCGAGCGGGGTTTCGAGATGCTGGATGCCTTCGAGCTTCAGCAGGACGGGTTCGCTCGGCCCCTCGAGTTCGCCACACAGATCGAAGAGCGCTCCGCGCACGGCGCGCTTGACCACCTCGTGTTCTTCTCGCTCTTTCGCGCTGCCGAGCAGGTCGCCGCTGAAGTGTTCCTCTTCTTCACGGTTGCGGCCGCGCGGAGCCGAGCCCGCGACTGCCGCCGTTTCGACGCGATCGCCGCGCAGGCGAACCAGCCGCTCGGGGGTTGCGGAAACGAAGGTGTCTTCGCCCTCGCGCACGATCGCCAGGGCGCAGCTCGGATACAGGGTGCGCAGCACGTCGAAGAAGTGCCGGCGATCGAAGTCGCGATCGGAGTGCACTTCCAGGGAACGCGCCAGCACGAGCTTCTCCACCTTGCCGGCTTCGATCGCCTCGAGGGCGTTTTCGACCTGCGCGGTGTAACGCGAATGCGGACGATCGGCGCGCACGCGGATCTCCGGACCGAACCCCTCGTGGCTCTCCAGGGCCGGGTCACTCGTCTGCCGCACTGCGATGCGCGCGCTGGCACGGGTATACAAGGCGTCGAAGCGCGCGACGCAGGCCTCGATCGATTCATCGACACCCACGGAAGCGCAGGCCGTGATGCGAAGCGTCCCCTCGCGGCGTACGAAGCTGAGTTCCGGCAGAAGCAGACGCCCCGAACCCAGCCGCGACCACTCGCTCTCCGCCTCGACACCGCCTTCGTAGAAACCGAACCCACCGACGAGCAGTGGTTCGCTCGAATCGTCACTGCGCGAAACGCAACCGAAGAGCGCCTGCGCCTCGCGCGCCGCAGCGCCGAAACGATCGCGTCCCGTCGTCGCGACCTCGGCAATGCGCCCGAGCGCCAGGATCGAGAAGGCTTCGCTGCGCTCCTCCCAATAGAAGGCGTCGGGTTCGTCGCTCGCAACGAAGCGATCGAGCAGGTCTTCTTCGCGCGCTTCGAAACCGATCGCGACGATCTGCCGTTGCTTCGTCTCCCGCGCCCGATCGACAGCCCGCTCGATCGCGCTCCGACGTGCCCCGCTCCACTCGAACGTCGCCATCAACCCCGCACCCCCGTCAGGATCTGCGCCGAGCCGAAGAGCAGCGACTTCTTCGCCACCTGCTGCAGGCCCGCCTTGTCGAGCATCGCGAAGAGCTCTTCGGCGGGCGGCAGGTAGGCGGTCGATTCGGGCAGGTAGCGATAGGCGTCGCGATCCGAGAGCCGCGCACCGAGCCAAGGCACGAAGCGATCGAAGTAGAGGGAATGGCCGAAACGCACGAGCCTCGATTTCGGTCGATCGGCGTCGATCAGGGCGATGCGTCCGCCCGCCTTCAGCACGCGCGCAATCTCGGAGAAGACTTCGGGCAAGGCGACGAAGTTGCGAAGCGCGAAGCCACAGGTCACGACGTCGACGCTCGCGGTGGCGATCGGAAGGCGCGCAGCATCGGCACAGGTGAACTCCGCATCGATCTCTCGCGCGCGTGCACCGCGCAGCATTTCACGCGCGAAGTCGGCCCCGATCACCGTCGCCCCTCTCGCACGCGCGGCCTCCGAGAGGTCGCCGGTTCCGCAGGCGAGATCGAGAACGCGCTCCCCCTCCCCCACCTGCGCGAGATCGAGGGCCACCCGCCGCCAGCCCTGATCGAGACCGAGACTGATCAGGCGATTCATCATGTCGTAGCGGGGCGCGATGCGGTCGAACATCGTGCGCACCGCCACGTGCTTCTCCTGGCCCGTGGGAAGACTCAACGCTTCACCCTCCCTTCGAGCCAGCCCCCCTCGAGCTCGCTGGCTTCGACCGCGGCCAATGCCCGCTCGAGGGCCGGACCTTCACCCTTTGCGCGAAGCCGATCCATCGCGCGGTGCACGACGGTGCGTTGGAAGTGGAGCGCGACCAGCCGCGTGAGGCGCGGTAGCAACTCTCGAAAGGCGTTGGCGACGACTTCCGGATCGTCGCCGTCGCCCGCCTGCTTGCGCACGTGATCGTCGAACAGATCGATGCCGCGCTCGGCCACCGCGCGGATGTTCGCGTCGTGTTCCGCGGCCAGGGGAAGGAAGGCGTTCAACGGAAGCCCCGCTCCGAGGATCGACAGCCCATTCTGCAACATCTCGAGATCGACGGTCGAATAGTGCGCGACGCCGTCGCGCTGGGTCGGTTCGAGAAGCCCCGCAGCCTCGGCCGCCGTGATCACGTCTTCAGGGACACCGGCCTGGGCGGCCAACTCGCCGCGCGTGAAGACCCGCTGCCCACTGCCCTCTTCCGCCAGCGCGTGAAGCAGGGCATCGGAGGAGGTCGAAGCGGAATAAGTCGGCGGCGGGGTCGCCCCCGGCGCGGGCACCCGCCCGATCTGCGCCAGGCTGAAGCCCTCGGAGAGCAGGCTGCGAATCTGCTGGATGCGCGCGAGGTGATCGGCGCCGTAGATCGCGTTCCGCCCGCGCCGGTCGGGAGGCGGGATCAGCCCCTTGCCCTGGTAGAACCGGATCGTGTCGACCGTGACCCCGGTGGCCCCGGCGAGCTCTTCCACTCGATATTGCATGCCGGCATTCTAAGAGTAATCACTCGCAACGTCCAGACCGGCGTCCGAAGCTGCATCCTCCCTGCGCACAAAGGAAAAACGCTGCCGCTTCCTGACACATTGCGGTTCCTCGGCCCACATGGGGGGTGAGAGACCCCCGGCTCAGCCGGCTCCCCTCCCTGAAGACCATGGACGATTCGCGAAACGACACGACCGAGCTCGACGTCGAGCCGGTGCTCGCCACCGAGCAGGAAGCCCTGCGCTGGCTGCGCCAGGTGGACGGCACCGTCTACCACAACCGCAACGACGCCGACGGCGAGAACGCCTTCGTGGCGGTCGTCCGCACGCCCCCGTCCAACGGCAAGACCGGCAAGATCATCCTCGCCTTCGGCGAATCCATCCAGGAAGCGGCGGGCGCCGCAGAAGAGGAATGGAACACGCTGTGGTCGAGCATGAGCGTGACGCACTGAGCCACGAAAGCGCGCGGCGCTCTAGAGTAGGAGCCACGGAGGTTCCCTCGATGTTCGCGCGATCGGCCCCGGGCATAGGCTCCATCGCAGCCGCGGTCCTCGTGTTCGTATTGGCCGCCTTCGCGGAGACCGCGATCGCAGACGAACGTGACACCCTGCTCGAGGCGCTGCAGACCGCGCTCGAGAACCAGAACCTCGACGCCTACACCGACTGCCTGCACAGCCTCACCCGCGAGGTTCCCGAGTACAGCTCCCGGGAAGCGATGCAGTTCTGGGCTCTCGAATTCGATCGCCTGCGCTCGCGAGGCTTCGACGGGCGTTTCGAGTTCGCGGCGGCCCCCGAAGGCCACGCACGGTTCCCGGCCGGGAGCGTACTCGCCCATCCGATCATCGACGGCGAGGCGATGCGCGATGCGATCGTGCTGATCCAGGAAGCGGGACGATGGAAGGTCCTGCGGCTGTTCAGCTGATGCGCAGGCTCACGATCCTCGTCGTGGCCTTCGCGCTGCTGGCTTCGTCGACCGCCCACGCCGGTCGCTGCGTCGGGGTGTTCTTTCGCGGCTTCAACGCGCCGGTGGGAACCTCGGGGATGGACAACCTCGAGGCGCACCTCTCCGCGGCCTTCGGTGGGATCCCCGCTCGCCCGTTTTCGACCCAGGTCTTCAACTGGACCCAGCAATCGCAGGCCTGGACATTCATCGACAGCCTCAGCGACGTCGACTGCGTCGTACTCGCGGGACACAGCTTCGGCGCGAACTCCGCGATCGAGTTCACCGAGGACTATCTCGAACCGGCGTCGATCACCGTCGATCGGCTCTTCCTCTTCGACTCGGTGGGCGCGAGCGACGACACGCTGCCGAGCGGCGTCGTGCAGGGCCTCAACTACCACCAGGTCAGCACGGTCTTCTGGGAGCCAGAGGGGGAGTCGAACGTCGTCGGGGCGACCAACGTCTACGTCGAAGGCGACTACGGCGTGTCGAACTCGGACATCACCCACACGGAGATCGACTGTCCCCTCTTCGAGCGCACCCCCACGCAGTACGCGGCGCTGTTCGGATCACAGCCCGATCTCTACGCGCGAGTCGAGGATCACGTGGCGTCGCTCTTCGTCCTGCCGCCCGTCCCCGCGCTCGGTATTCCCGGGCTCATCGGCCTGGTCGCATGGCTCGTCACCTTCGGACTGGTTGCGCTCCGCCAGGGTGGTGGTCGAGGGCCGCGAATGCGGCCCTCGAACTGATCAGCCTGGCGGGCAGAGCGCGCAGATCTTGTTGCCATCGGGGTCGCGCAGGTAGGCGAGGTACATGCCGTTCTCGCGCGGGCCCGGCGGCTCTTCGATCGCGGTTCCGCCGTTTGCGACGCCCGCAGCGTGCCACTTGTCGCCCTGCTCGGGCGATTCGACGCGGAAGCCGATCGTGCTGCCGTTGCCCGCCGTCGCGGGCTGGCCGTCGATCGGAATGGTGATCGCGAAGACGCCGGTGGGGCTCACGTAGAAGTAGCGCCCCTTGTTGTCGACGCCGGGGCCGAGGCCGAGGGTTTCGAAGATGGCGTCGTAGAACCGCTTCGATGCTTCGAGGTCGCTGACTCCCAGCATCACATGACTGAACATGAATCACTCCTGTGGGGTTTCGTTCGAGTTGGGCGCGCGGCGAGCATAGCGACTCGAACAGGAGTGCAGCGCCTGCGTTTGCATGGGCTTCTTCCGGATGACTCGCCTATGCACCCTTGAGGAGTTGCAGCGTCGCGCGTGTACTGACGTTCGCCTGGGCGCGAACGGCGACGGCGGCTTCCTGCAGGATGCGCTGGCCCACCAGGTTGCTCGTCTCCTTCGCGAAATCGGTGTCGCGAATACGCGATTCGGCCGCAACGGTGTTCTCGTGGGCGACGAGATGACTGCGCACCTGGGAGGCCAGGCGATTCTCGGTTGCACCGAGCTCCGCCCGCGCCGAAGAGACCTGCGCGATTGCGGCGTCGATGCGATGGAGGGATGCGGGGTCGGAGGCGTCGAGTCCTTCGACGCCCAGGGCCGCCGCAGACTGATCGTCCACCGCGACCTCGGTCGCGGCGCCGCCGCTGCCGTCGACGATTTCGATGCGTTCGGAACCGTCGAGCAGGGGCTTGCCGTTGAAGTCGGTGTTCTGGGAGATGTCGCTGAGTTGTTCACTCAGCGAATCGAACTCGCGCTGGATCGCCTGACGCTGCTGGCCGTTCAGCGTGCCGTTCTGGGATTGGATGCTCAGCTCGCGCAGGCGCCCCAGGATGTTGGAGCTCTCGTCGAGGGCCCCTTCGGCAATGCGCGCCGCACTGATGCCGTCGTTGAGATTGCGTACGCCCTGGGCCTGGGAGGCGCTCTGGGCACGCAGACTCTCGGAGATGGCGAGCCCCGCCGCATCCGACGAGGCGCGGGGGATCCGGCTGCCACTCGCGAGGCGCTCGAAGCTGCCGCGCACGACCGCGTTCTGCTTGTGTAGGAAGCGAAGCCCGGGAAAGGGGGAGTTCGAGATCTTCATGGGGCTCTCCGATCTCGCCGGCCGCGCACGCACGGCGCTCGCGACGAGGGGGGACGATTCGATCTGCAATGCATTTCACATTGCAATGTCCCTGTGATGTTCGGCCTCGAGCGGACTAAGTTGAGAGCAAAGTCGTCTGAAACGCGACCAGAGCACGCCCGAGCTTTCGCGAGCGCTCAAGCGCGCTCTTGCCCCTCCCGAAACGGGAACATGCGGCGTTGCGCTCACGACGCAAAGTTGCAGTGACCCGGCAACTTCGAGGCAGGTTTGAAGGACGGCAAGCGAGATAGAGGGCTGCGTAATCTCCAGCTCGAAGGCGGCAGTCGCGTGCTGTTGCACCGCGGGCGCGAGGTCGAAGAACGACCCGTCGCCGCGACCGTCGACCGCTTCGAAAACGGCTGCGTCTGGGTGAAGGGTTCGTCGGGCTCTCTCGAAGAGGGCGACGCGATCCTGCTCGAATACAAGATCGAGGACGACGGGCGCTACATCGCGCAGGGCGCCGTCGAAGAGCGCCTCCCCGACTCGACCTTCATTTCCTACCACGGCGAATGGCAACGGGTTCAGGATCGCTCCTTCGTTCGCATCTCCACTCATGGGCTCGAGGTGCGCGTACCACGTGAACGCCCCGGCGAAGGCGACGATGCGCCACCTCGCCCACCGACTCGCGACAGCTTCGAAGTGCTCGACGTGAGCGCGGGGGGTATCCGCTTCGAATCGCGCGACACCTTCGAGGTCGGCGAGGAGTGTGTGTGCCACTTCGAGTTGCCGGGGCAGAGTTGCTATGTGCTGCCCGCCCGCGTCGTGCGCTGCGCACCGAAGGCCGACAGTCGCCTGTGGCACGAGGTGGCGGTCGAGTTCATCGAGCTCGACGAGGGGCATCGCTCGGAATTGCTGCGCTGGATCTACCAGGAGCAGGCAAAGCGCCACCGCAACATCCGGCGCGGTTGACCCGAGCGCGCGGCTGCTACGAAGTGGCACGCTCGCGAACGATCTCGCCGAAGCGCCGGAGCACGCGCGTGCCGTGATCGGTGTCGCGCGTCGCGTCGAGCAACGCGCCGGCGTCGAGACCCTCCTCTTCGATCAGCGCGCGCCGCCCCTCGATGTAGCCGCGCACGATGTCGGCGTCGAATTCGGGATGGAACTGCACGCCCCAGGCCGCGTCGCCGAGGGCGAAGATCTGGTTGGGGTCTCCCTCGCTCGCGCCCATGTTGCGCGCCTGCGCGGGAAGGCGGGTGACCGATTCGACGTGGCTCACGTGCACGCCGATCTCGGGGGGCAGACCTTCGAGCAGCGGATCGCTGGCGTACTCGGCTTCGATGCGGACGGTCACGGTGCCGATCTCCCGCCCGAGGGGGTTGCGTTCGACGACGCCGCCGCACGCGTGCGCGAGGAGTTGGTGTCCGTAGCAAATGCCGAGCAGGGGAACGTCCTTCTCGACCGCATCCGCGAGCCATTCGGCACTGCGCTCGCTCCAGGCTTCGCGCTCGCTCACCAGGGCACTCGAACCCGTCACGACGACGCCCGAGACCTCTTCGGCATGCGGCGGCGCCTCGTCCTGGTAGACGTTGCGCAGCAGGATCTCGGCCGCCGCATAACCCATGCCTTCGCGGATCCACAGCTCAAAGTCACCGCGAGCCTCACGGATTGCCGGAAGGGTGCTGCCGGTCTTCATGATGAACAGGGGCTTCACGCGGAACCCGACTCCTCGGCGCGGCGGTAATGCGCGCGTTCGTGCAGGTGTTGCATTGCGATGGCGGCGGCTGTCGCGACGTTGATCGAATCGACTCGCGGAGCCATCGAGATCTTGACGTGCAGATCACACGCCGCACGCGCCTCGGCGCTGAGGCCGCGGCCCTCGGTTCCGAGGACGAGCGCGACATCGGCTTCGGGCGGAAGCCGATCGCCGAGTTCTGCGAGTTCGATCGCGTTGGCGCTCGGATCGAGGGCGACGAGCCGCACACCTCGCGCGCGCAGGGCGGAGAGATCGCCCGGCCAATCCTCGAGGCGGGTAAACGGAATGCGAAGCGACGCGCCGAGCGAAACCCGAATGGCCTTGCGATAGAGCGGATCGCAGCTGCGTGGGCACAGCAGCACACCCTTCACGCCGAAGGCCATGGCATTGCGGAACACACTGCCGAGGTTCTCCGTATTCGTCATGCCCTCGACGACCACGAAGGTTTCGCCGCCCGTGCGATCACCGAGTATGGCTTCTACGGGAAGCGGCTCACCCACCCGACCGGCTGCAAGACATCCGCGGTGCAGATCGAAGCCCACGATTTCGTTCATGACGGCGCTCTTCGCGACGTAGACCGGCACGTCGGGATGCGCCGCGATCACGTCCTCCATCGCGTTCGCGCTGCGCTCACTCAAGAAGACGGATTCGGCCTCGAAGCGCGAATCCTCGAGCAGGCGCTCGACCACCAATCGCCCTTCCGCCATGAAGACGCCGTGCTCCCTGCGCAGATCGCCGTCCTTCACGTTGCGATACGGCGCGAGCCGTTCGTCCGCGATGTCGTCGACGGCGATCCGGGCCATGGTGGATGCGAAGTTCAGTCCTGCGGCCGGGCGAAGAAGTCGTTGCCCTTGTCGTCGACGATGATGAAGGCGGGGAAGTCTTCGACCTCGATCTCCCAGATCGCCTCCATTCCGAGCTCCTCGAACTCGAGCACCCCGACCTTCTTGATGCTGTTCTGGGCGAGGATGGCCGCGCCGCCGCCGATCGAGCCCAGATAGAAACCGCCGTGCTTCTTGCACGCGTCGGTCACCTGCTGGGAGCGGTTCCCCTTCGCAAGCGTGATGAAGCTCCCGCCGTTCTCCATGAAGAGATCGACGTAGGAATCCATCCGCCCCGCCGTCGTGGGGCCGAAGGAGCCCGAGGCGTAGCCTTCGGGGGTCTTCGCGGGCCCCGCGTAGTAGACGATGTGATCCTTGAAGTAGTCGGGGAGCGGTTCGCCGGCATCGAGGCGCTCCTTGAGCTTCGCGTGGGCAATGTCGCGGGCGACCACGATCTTGCCGGTGAGCGAGAGCCGGGTCGTCACCGGGTACTGGCTCAGTGTCTCGCGCAGCTCCGACATCGGCCGGTTGAGGTCGAGCTCCACGACGGCCTGTTCGTCACCGTCGTCGCTCGGCTGTGGGAGGAAGCGGGCCGGCTCGGTTTCGAGTTGCTCGAGGAAGACGCCCTCCTTCGTGATCTTGCCCAGGATCTGGCGGTCCGCTGAACACGAAACCCCGATCCCCACCGGACACGACGCACCGTGACGCGGCAGCCGGATCACGCGGACGTCGTGGCAGAAATACTTGCCCCCGAACTGGGCCCCGATGCCGAAATCCTGGGTGATGCGGTGGATCTTCTCTTCGAGCACCGGATCGCGGAAGGCGCGACCATGTTCGTTGCCCGTCGTCGGTAGGGTGTCGAGGTAGCGCGCGCTCGCGAGCTTCACCGTCTTGAGGTTCGCCTCTGCCGAGGTGCCACCGATCACGATCGCAAGGTGATACGGGGGACAAGCCGCGGTCCCCAGCATCGGCAGCTTCTTGGCCATGAAGGCGAGGAGGGAATCCTCGTTGAGCAGCGCACGGGTCTCCTGGAAGAGGAAGGTCTTGTTCGCCGACCCACCGCCCTTGGTCATGAAGAGGAACTTGTACTCGTTGCCCGCGGTCGCGTAGAGATCGAGCTGCGCGGGAAGGTTGGTGCCGGTGTTCTTCTCTTCGTACATCGAGAGCGGCGCCATCTGCGAGTAGCGCAGGTTGGTGTTCGCGTAGGTTTCGTAGATGCCTCGCGAGAGCGCCTCTTCGTCACTGGCGCCGGTGAAGACGTCCTGTCCCTTCTTGCCGATCACGATGGCGGTGCCCGTATCCTGACACGAGGGCAGCACCATCTCGGCGGAGATCGTCGCGTTCTTCAAGAGCTCGAGAGCCACGATGCGATCGTTCGCCGAGGCTTCCGGGTCTTCGAGGATCTTCGCAAGCTGGGCGAGGTGGCCGGGGCGGAAGAGGTGCGAAACGTCGCGTACGGCCTCGGCGGCCAGCATCGAAAGTGCCTCGGGTTCGATCTTGAGCACCTCGCGGCCATCGATGTCGACGACCGAAACGTGCTCGTCGCTGAGCTTGCGATAGGGGGTGCTGTCCTCTCCGAGTTCGAAGAGTTCCTGGTAATGGAAATCGGCCATGGCCTGCGGGGTCCCTTCCTTATGTACCTATATGTACCTATGCCTGTATCGATGCCCAGGTCGTTCCGAGAGCGGTGAGCTGGAGTGAAGCGGGGCGGCAGGATAGCGAAGTCCCCCATGCCTCCCTGAAAGTGGAGTACGCGCCAGCGAGGGGCGGCGCACCATGCACACGAATTGCGGGCGCGTGAGCACCTTTCAGGGAACTCAGGCCGGCAGGCCCGGTGTCCGAAGAGTGCATGAACGAGCAGCTTGGTTCGTCCAAGAATTGCGCGCCGCGGGCCTGCCGAATTCGGCGCAACGAACGTCACAGACGGGTACCTGACCCCTCGCCACGGGCCCTGTTACACTTCGCGACCATGAAGCCAACGAATCCCCTCCTGCTGCAGCCCCCCCGAAAACGAGCGAAAACCTTCGTGATTTCGCTCGGCTGCCTCGTCGCCCTGGCGGCGACGGCGCTGCCCACGCAGCAGGCCGCGGCGATGGAGCTCACCTGCGAGCGCATCCCCGGGCTTCTCAACACCTTCCTCCACAAGCACATCACCTATCGCCACCTCAACGACCAGCTGCGTGAGCGGGCGATCGACGCCTACATCAAGCGCCTCGACCCCTCGAAGAACCTCTACACCGCGGGCGAAGCCGAGACTCTGAAGAAGTCGCTGAAGGGCATCTTCTTCGACGTCGGTAGCGGCGAGTGCACGAGCCTCGACGAGATCCAGAAGGACATCGTCGAGCGCTACGTCAACATGCTCGAGGTGATCGAAGCCTACGTGCTTGACGAAGGCTACGCCGTCGACCCGAGCGTGGAGCTGGTGATCGACCCCGACAAGCGCGCGCGCCCGAAGGACGCCGAGAGCCAGCAGGCGCTTTTCAAGAAGCTCGTGCAGTTCCAGATGTCGAACTACATCAGCAATGGCGACACGCTGGACGAAGCGAAGGAAAAGCTCGTCCATCGCTACGAACTCCTGGTGAAGCGCGCGAAGGAGTTCGACGCCCAGGACATCTACAGCCAGTTCCTCGACGCCTTCGCGAGCGCCCTCGATCCGCACTCGAACTACTTCTCCGCCGAGAACAACGAAGACTTCAAGATCCAGATGCAGCTCTCGCTGATCGGGATCGGCGTCGCGCTGACTTCGCGCGACGGCTACTCAGTCGTGGAGAAGGTGATCCCGGGTGGCGCCGCCGACAAGGTCGACAAGCTGCGACCCAAGGACAAGGTGATCGCAGTCGCCCAGGACGGCGAGGAGCCCGTCGACGTCATCGACATGGACCTGCGCAAGGTCGTGCGGCTGATCCGCGGCGAACGCAACACCGTCGTGCACCTCACGATCCTGCGGCAGTCGCCGAAGACCGAGCGCTTCGTCGTGAGCATCACCCGCGACAAGATCAACCTCGAAGAGCAGGCCGCGAAGCTCACCTTCGAGACGGTGAAGATCGGGGAGAAGGAAGAGAAGCTCGCCATCATCGATCTGCCCTCCTTCTATGGCGGGCGCGACCCCTCCGAGCGCAAGAGTTCGACCGACCTACGCAACCTGCTGCGCGAGGCCAACGAGGCCGGCGCCGTGGGGCTGCTGCTCGACCTCAGCCGCAATGGCGGCGGGCTGCTCGACACCGCCCGCGACATCGCCGGCTACTTCATCCGCGAAGGCGGCGTGGTCGCGGTGAAGGACGAGTACGGCAAGGTCCAGGTCATGCGCGACGAGGATCCCGACGTACTCTTCGACGGCCCCATGGTGGTGCTGACCTCGCGCATCAGCGCATCAGCCTCCGAGATCGTGGCCGGCGCAATGAAGGACTACAACCGCGCCGTACTGATCGGTGACGACCACACCTTCGGCAAGGGCACCGTGCAGACCCTGGTTCCCCTGCCCCCGGGCCTTGGCGCGCTGAAGGTCACGACGGCGCTGTTCTTCCGCCCGGGCGGCGATTCGACCCAGCACTCGGGCGTCGCCTCCGACATCGTCCTGCCCTCGCCGTTCTCCACCGACGATTTCGGGGAGAGCCATCAGCCCTACGCCCTCGAAGGCTCGAAGATCCCCGCCTTCGTCGACGATTCGGCGAACCTGTTCGAGACCGCTTCACAGACGAAGCAGCACTATCAGCCGGTGACACCGGCGCTGATCGAAGAACTTGCGCGGCGTTCGGCCGAGCGCGTCTCGGAGAGTGAAGAGTTCGGCGAGGTGCAGAAGAAACTCCAGGAAGCGGAAGAGCGCGCGGGCGTGATCCGCCTTCAGGAGATCCTCGACGAGAACGAGGCCGCCAAGGAAGACGAGGCGGCCGAGGCCGCGGAAGACGAAAGCACCGAAGTAGAAGATGAAGCCGAGGAAGAGGAAGAAGAGCCCACGATCCAGCGCCTCGAGGCCATCGAGATCCTTCGCGACTACGTGCGCATCCAGCACGCTGGCGGGCCCGAGACCCTGACCGCCGAAGTTCGCAAACCGCCGGTCAGCGAGCTCTAGCCGCTCGCTTCGTCTGCGCCGCCGCTTTCGGTCCGCACCGATTCGCTGAAGTAGGTGGCCATCAGGCCGAGGAGTTCGCCGAAGTTCAGGCGATCTTCGAGGATCAGTGGCGCGCTCAGGTCGAGGCAGCGATGGAAGTGCTGCAGCACGAGGAGCAGGTCGACCTGCTTCGGGGTGAGGAACTTCAACTCGACCGCGATCTCACCGAAGAGCCGCGAATCGCTCGACTGTCGAGAGATGATCTGATCGATCTCGTCGAGCCCGAGCAGGCCGGCACGTAGACCGATCGAACCCAGGGTGTTCCCCGTTCCTGCCCAGGAACCGGCACGCGGCCGATCGCTTTCCGAAAGCCCGAGTTGGCGCTCGAGGAAGCCGCTGAAGTCGCTGCAGTCCTTGGTGTCGAACATGCCCCCTCTTCGGTCGTTCCGTCTGCGCAAACAAGAGACGAGAACATCGACTGTGAGAAGCCGCGCGGATTACCCGAGGCGACGTCACGCACTCATGCGGTCTGGGCATTCTGTCGAAGTAGTTCGCGTCCCTTTCGAACCCTCGCGCTGAAAGACAGGAGAAGCGCCGACGTCATGAGCGAAGTCCTCGACAAGTACCTCGAAGCCTGTGCGGATGACCTACCCGTCATGCCCACCATCGCGAGCGACATCGTGAAGGCCGTCGACGACCCGAACTCTTCGATCTCCGACATCAAGGACCTGATCGAACAGGATTCGGCCATCGCGGCGAAGCTGCTCAAGATGTCGAACTCGGCGCTCTACGGTTTCCCGAGCGCGATCACCTCGATCTCCCACGCGATCTCGTTGCTCGGAACGCGCACGGTTCGCAACATCGTGCTCGCAATCTCACTCAAGAAGTCGTACAGACGTTTCGGCTTGATGGAGAAGCTCCTCTGGCAGCATTCGACCCTCGCAGGGCCGGTCGCGGGCAAGCTCGCGAAGATGCCGCAGATCACCGTCGACGCAGACGACGCCTTTACGGCCGGCCTGCTACATCACATCGGGAAGACGGCACTCGCGAACAGTCACCCCGACGATTACGAGCAGGTGATCCAGCGGGTCTACAACGAGCACATCGGCTTCGTACAGGCGGAGACGGATCAGTTCGGCTTCAACCACTCGGAGCTGGGTGGCGCCATCGCAAACCTGTGGAACCTCCCCGAATCCCTGGTGGCGGTCATCAGCAACCACCACAACGAGGGGGCACTCGCCTCCCTGCCGGAAGAGGTGGCCCGCCTGACAGCGCTCACGACGATCACGAGCACCTGCCTCACCAAGCTCGGCGTGGGGCGTTCGGCTCCGGTCGACGAGATCGACCCCGCGGAGCTTCCGGCCTGGTCGTTCCTCGACCTCTCCGGAGACGACGTCGACCCGATTCTCCAGAGTTGCGCCGATCAGGTGAAGGCGGCGCAGGAACTCGTCAACTAGCGCGGACGTCGCTACGTTCGCGCGCCATGACGATCCAGATCCTGGGTGACGATTCGGCGGACGTGATTGCGCAGATGAAGAGTGCAATCGAAGCCGCAATCGAGGGCGCCGAAGTGGAGATCACTTC
This sequence comes from Myxococcota bacterium, assembly GCA_028278345.1. Lineage (GTDB taxonomy): Bacteria > Myxococcota_A > UBA9160 > UBA9160 > UBA4427 > DUBZ01. Next base: position 26,844 of record JANQEL010000105.1, on the reverse strand, counting down.
GGGAAGCCCCGGCCACTTCGCCATTCGCGTGGTGTCGAGCGCCTTCGCGGACAAGAACCGCGTGAAGCAGCAACAGCTCGTCTACGGTGCGATTGCGGATCTGATGAAGGGCGACTCGGCGCCGGTGCACGCGGTGGATCGGCTGGAGTGCATCGTCCCCTAGCCAGCCCCGGCTAGAAGAGATCGCCCTGCTCGGGCTCCTTCTTCGAAGCCCCCTTGCGCGCGGCCGTCTTCTTTCCCTTGGCCGCGGCCTTGCGAGCGGCCTTCGGCGCCGCCTTCGCTTCCGCCTTGCGCGGCGCGTACTTCACCTTGCTCACCGGCTTGGGAGCGAGCCTCGCGCCACGCGCGGTGGGGCTCGTGGGTTCGAGGGTCGCCAGGCCGTACTTCGCGTTCTTCACGCGTTGGCGCTTGGCGGGCACGAAGTCGAGGCTCACCTCACCGAGGTCGTTCGGCTGGAGCAGATAGTCGATCTTGCCCGCGCGATCCTTGATGAGCTGGTACTCCTTGTTGCGGATGAACTTCAGGATCTTGATCCGCTTGCCGTAGGCGATCTTCTTCTTGTCGCGGTAGACCACCACGAACTCGGCCCCCTCTTCGGGATCGAAGACCTCGCAGTGGATCAGCTTGCCGGTGAAGAAGATCTTGTCGACCGGAGTCATCACGCGATAGGTGCCGTCGTTCGCAATGCCCAGGATGAGATCAAACTCGCTCACGTTCATGCGGAAGAGATCGCCCTTCACTGCGTGCCCGAAGAAGCCGGTGTCGCGGTCGTAGGCCATCTTGAGATTCGAGGTGGCGACCGCCTTCTTGTCCACGGCCTCGATGCGCGTGATCTCGGTACGACGCGGATGGTCGGCGCCGTACTTCTCGAGGCACTCCTCGAGATACTCGACCGTGGTCTTCTTCATGTTCTTGAGCTTGCGGTTGATCGCCTTGATCGCCGCCACGATGTCGTCGATCGTCTTGCGGTTCTTCTCGATGTCGTAGGCCGAGATGCGGCGGATGCGGATCTCGAGCAGGCGCTTCACGTCGTCGTCGACCATCGGTCGTACGAAAAGGTGCTCGAACTTCGCCATGCCCGTGACCACCTGCTTCTTCACGTTCTCTTCGGTCTTGGCCTTCTCGATGCGCTTGTAGACGCGCTCCTCGACGAAGATCTGCTCGAGGGTGAGCCAGTGCTGACGATCCTCGAGCTGCCCGCGCTCGTATTCGAGCTCGGCCTTGAGTTGCGCGGTGAGGCGTACGGTGAGTTCGCGCAGGATCTCGGTCACGCTCATCTGGACCGGGCGTCGGTCCTTGATGACGTTGAGATTCGACGAGATCGAAACGCTGCAATCCGTGTAGGCGTAGAGCTGCGGGATGAGATCCTTGGCGTTGGTGCCGCGCGCGGCAGTGATCTCGATCTCGACCTTGTCGGTGGTGAAGTCGTCGATCGACGCGATCTTGAGGCGTCCCTTCTGGGCGGCGCCCTCGATCGAGGCGATGATGCTCTCGGTCGTCGTGCCGTAGGGGATCTCCTCGATCACGACGTGCTTGGGATCCCGCACACGGATGCGCGCCCGCACGTCGACCTTGCCCGCGCCATCCTCGTAGGCGTCGACGTCCATTTGCCCGCCCTGGGCGAAATCGGGGTAGAGCTCGATCTTCTCGCCCCGGACGAGCTTGATCTGGGCCTCCCACAACTCGACGAGGTTGTGGGGAAGGATCTTCGTCGACATGCCGACGGCGATGCCCTCGGTGCCGAGCATCAGGATCACGGGCAGCTTGGCCGGAAGGAAGACCGGCTCTTCGTTGCGACCGTCGTAGCTCGAGACGAACTCGGTGAGCGGCCTGAAGAAGAGCGTGTCGAGGGCCAGCGGGGTGAGGCGGCACTCGATGTAGCGCGGGGCTGCGGCCGGGTGGCCAGTGAGAATGTTGCCGAAGTTCCCCTGCCCGTCGATGAAGTAGCCCTTGTTGGCGAGCACCACGAGGGCGTCGGCGATCGAGGCATCGCCGTGGGGGTGGAGCTTCATCGTCTCGCCGATCGCGTTGGCCACCTTGTGGTAGCGGCCGTCCTCCATGTTGAAGAGCGTGTGGAGGAGGCGCCGCTGCACCGGCTTCAAGCCATCGCGGATGTCGGGGATCGCGCGGTCGAGGATGAAGTACGACGCGTAGTCGACGAAATGCTCATGCATCAGGTCTTCTAGTTGCGCCATTTCACACCACCGCTTCGTTCAGGTTGTCGACGATGAACTCCTTGCGCTGGGGCGTGTTCTTGCCCATGAAGAAGTCGAGCACCTTCGGCACTTCGCCCATGTTCTTCACGGTGATCGGCACGAGCCGCATGCCCTGCCCGATGAACTGACCGAACTCCTTCGGGCTGATCTCACCGAGCCCCTTGAAGCGCGTGATCTCGGCGCCCTTGATCTCCTCGACCGCCTCGTCGCGCTCCGCTTCGCTGTAGCAGTAGCGGCAATCCTTCTTGTTCCGGACGCGGAAGAGCGGCGTTTCGAGGATGTAGAGGTGGCCCTTCAGCACCAGCTCCTCGAAGTAGCGACAGAAGTAGGTGATGAGGAGGTTGCGGATGTGCATGCCGTCGACGTCGGCGTCCGTCGCGAGGATCACCTTGTTGTAACGGAGCCCTTCGATGCCGTCTTCGATCCCGAGAGCCCGCATGATGTTGTAGAGCTCTTCGTTCTTGTAGACGGCGTCGCGCTTCAGCCCCTGGCAGTTGAGTGGCTTGCCCTTCAAGGAGAAGATCGCCTGGGTCTCGACATCGCGGCTCGTCACCATGACGCCCCCCGCCGAGTCGCCCTCGGCCAGGAAGATCGACGTCTCGTCGCGCCGCGTGCCCTTCGTGTCGTTGAAGTGCACCTTGCAGTCGATGAGCTTCGGGATGCGGATCGCGACCTTCTTCGCGCGATCGCGCGCCTCCTTCTTGATCGACGAGAGCTCTTTACGGAGCTTCTCGTTCATCGAGATCTTCTCGAGGAGCTTCTGCGCCTCCTGCGGGTGCTTGTGGAGCCAGAGCACCACTTCCTTCTTCACCTCGGGGACGATCCAGCTGCGCACCTCGGTCGAGCCGAGCTTGTTCTTCGTCTGGCTCTCGAAGACGGGATCCTGCAGCTTGATCGCGACGGCACCCAGGATGCCCTCGCGCACGTCTTCGCCGGCGAAGTTCTTCTTCGCGAACTCGTTCACGCCCTTGAGCACACCCTCGCGGAAGGCGCTCTGGTGGGTGCCGCCGTCGTTCGTGTACTGGCCGTTCACGAAGGCGAAGTAGTTCTCGCCGTAGACGTTCGTGTGCGTCAACGCGAATTCGAGCAGCTTGCTCTTGTGGTGGGCGATCTCGTAGAGCGAATCGCTCTCGCCGATCTCGTCCTTCAGCAGGTCGGCTAGCCCGTTTCGGCTGTGGAACTTCTTGCCGTTGTAGACGAGGGTGAGCCCACTGTTGAGGTGCGCGTAGAAGTTCAGGCGGTGGGCGATGAACTCGTCGTTCCAATCGTACTCGCCGAAGATCTTCTCATCGGGTGTGAACGTGACCAGGGTGCCCGGCGCTTCGTCGGGCGCCCGACCCTTCTTGTCCTGCTCGATCTTGCCCTCGGAGAACGCGGCAAAGCGGCGCTTCTTCTCCCGGAAGCTCGTGACTTCGAAGTGACTCGAAAGCGCGTTGACCGCCTTGGTGCCGACGCCGTTCAAACCGACCGAGAACTGGAAGACGTCGTCGTTGTACTTGCCGCCGGTGTTGATCTGGGAAACGCAGTCGACGAGCTTGCCGAGGGGGATGCCGCGACCGTAGTCGCGCACCGTGACGGTCGGCCCGTCGCGTTGGATCTCGATCTTCTTCCCCTCGCCCATGATGAACTCGTCGACCGCGTTGTCGATCACCTCCTTCAGCATCACGTAGATGCCGTCGAGGGGATGACTTCCGTTGCCGAGCCGGCCGATGTACATGCCGGTGCGCAAGCGGATGTGTTCGAGGGCGTCGAGGGTCTGGATCGCCTTCTCGTCGTACTTCACTGCCGCTTTGGCCATCTGGGCTTTGGATCTCCGCTGACACGCGAACCCGGGCGCCGCGCCGGGACAGGCCTTGGAGGTGCGGCCGGAGCGGCGAAGCGAGGTCTCGGTCGAACTCGGGGGGTGGTGTCGAGCGGGGGGAGACCGGCCAGCGGGGCCGGCTCAGTCGTACGACGCGCGAAGAGTGGAGGATTCTCGCCCCAGCTTCAAGCGTGGAGGAGCTTCCCGGTGCCTCCGAGGGCGGTACAGGCCGTCGCAGCTGCGCGGGAGGCCAGGCGAAGGGCCCCGAGATGGTCGCGGCCCAGGCAGAGCCCCGCTGCGTAGGCGCCGTGGAAGACGTCCCCCGCGCCGGTCGTGTCGCGCACGCGGACGCGGCGGGCCGGGATCTCGTGGAACCGGCCATCCACCAGGGCGAGGGCGCCCTTCGCACCGAGGGTCACCACCGGCTCGCCCCCGAACCGTTCTCGCAACGCACGGAGCCCCTGCCGCGGCGTGCCGCCGTGCCAGGCATCGAAGAACTCCCGCGGCAGGATGGGAACATCGACGAAGGGAAGCAGCCGCAGGTTCGCCGGACGCGGCACATGGAAATCCGCCACCACGAGCGCACCGCACTCACGCGCGCGCCTCGCCGCCCGCAACGCCTGCCTGGAAAAGTGTCCGTCGATCATCAGCACGCCGTGGCGATCGAGTCCGCGGAGATCGAAGTCGGGAGCCGCGGCTTCGAGTTTGCGCCGGTCGGGCACGAGGAAGCGGCGATCGCGCGTCTTCTGATCGACCAACACGACGGCCGTCGTCGTGGGTTGCTCCGCGGAGCGCACCACACCGCGAGTGGTCACTCCATGCGCGCGCAGTTCGCGCACGAGTTCGCGACCGTGCGTGTCGTGCCCGAGCATGGTGAGCACGCGTGTCGACACGCCGAGGGCCGCGGCTTGCGCGACTGCGGTTCCAGTCATCCCACCGAGACCGACCCGCGACTCGGTGAAGCGGGTTCGCGTCGCACCCGCCTGCAGATCCGTCACGACGAAGGTCTCGTCGCGCACCACGAGCCCGAGCCCGATCACCTTCTTCGGTGCTACTCGCCGAACGGCAGCCATTCGCTGACCCGCTGCTTGAGGAACTGCCAGCGAATCGCGTCCATACTGGCCTCGATCTCCTGCTGGCTCTGGAAGGGGATCTCGAGTTCGGCGGGAACGGGCTCCTCGCCGCCGGGCATGATGATGCCCTCGTCATCGACGCTGAAGAGCAGTGGGTAGACGAGGCGAAGCGCCGGCGCGAGCACCCACATGTTGTCGGAGCGGATGTCGACCTCTTCGCGCGGATCCTGCTCGACGTTGTGGACGACGGGCGCCCACAATCGCTTCCAATGTCGTTGACCGTGGCCGGGGTCGTCACCGGTGAGGAAGACCTTGAAGCGACGCCACTTCACCGCGAGCAGGGTGCGACCCGAGAAGATCAGCACGCCTTCGCGCGCCGACTCCTGGCTCTCGCCCAGCAGGAAAGCACTCTGGTCGACGCCGTCGATCTCTCGATCGTCGGGCATCTCGGCGCCCGTCAGTTTCGCGACCGTCGGGAAGACGTCGACCAACGCGACGATCTCGTTCGACTCGCGGCCGGCGTCGATCCGCCCGGGCCACCGCGCGATGAAGGGCGTGCGAATGGAGCCCTCGAATGCGCTGCCCAGATAGCCGCGATAGGGCCCCGAGTTCGAGACCTGCGGGTAGTGGGCGTCGTCGGGACCGTTATCGCTCATGTAGAGGACGAGGGTTTCGTCTTCGATGCCCGCATCGCGGATCGCGTCGAGCACTTCGCCCACCCGCGCGTCGTGCTCGACCATCGAATCCGCGAATGCACCGTTGCCCGAGGCCCCGTCGAAATCGGGATGCGGCAGATAGGGGTGATGAACGAGCGACCAGGAAATGAACAGGAAGAAGGGCTGTTCACCCTTCGCGTGCTCCTCGATGTACGCCACCGACTTCGCCGCGATGCGCTCGTCGATCAACGGCCGGTTCTCCTTCGCGTAGGGCTCGACAGCTTCGACCTCGCCGCCCTTGCGACCCTCGAGGAGTTGCGGGACCTGCTGCGCGCCCGGATCCCAGCCCACCTGATCGGCAAAGGTCACGACGTTGGTCGAGAACGGAAAACCCCACCACTCGTCGAAGCCCTGATCGGTGGGAAAGCGTCCCGGACTGCTCCCGAGATGCCACTTGCCGAAGATCGCCGTCGCGTAGCCCGCCTGCGAGAGGGACTCGGCGATCGTCACCTCCCACGGTGCCAGCCCACCGCGCAGCCCCGCCGCCTGGGCGCGCCAGGTGCCCGAGCGCACCGGCATGCGTCCCGTCATCAGAGCCGAACGCGAGGGCGTGCACTCGACCTCGACGTTGAAGTTCGTGAGACGCATACCCTCTTTCGCCAGCCGATCGAGACGCGGAGTGGGAGCGCCGCGGATCACGCCACCGCCGTAGACGCCGAGTTCGCCGTAGCCCAGGTTGTCGCTCAGCATCAAGACGATGTTGGGGCGCTTCGCCTGCTCGGCCGAAGAGATGGCCGGCAGGCAAGACAAGGCGAAGAAGGCGAGGAAGAGTCGGGTCGACGTCATCGGAGGAGTGTTCGATTCTACGTAGGGTCATGACGAGCGTCGACGGTCCGAAGGGAAAGGCGTGGTGGGATCGCGCGGATCGGGTACTGCCCGGCGGCATGGTGTACTTCTCGCGCTCGGCACGCTTCGCCGGCGAGGGGGTGCTTCCGGGTTTCATCGAACGGGCCGAGGGCGCTCGCATCACCGACGTCGACGGTCGAAGCTACATCGACTTCCTCTGCGCGAACGGACCGATCCTGCTCGGGCATCGTCACCCCTACGTCGAGGCCGAAGCCGAGGCCCAGCGCGCGCGGGCCGACAGCGCGAGCTTCTTTCCACCGGCCCTGGTCGAACTCTCGGAGCGTCTGGTCGAGCGAACCCCGGGGATGAGCTGGGCGATCCCCGCGAAGAACGGCTCCGACGTGATCGGGCTAGCGGTGCGCGCCGTTCGCGCCGCCACCGATCGCGACACGATCGTGCAGTTCGAACGCGCCTACCACGGCTTCGACCCCGAACTCGTTCCGGGCGGCGCGGGGGTTCCCGCCGCGGTGCGCGCGAACGTTGCGATGATTCGGTGGAACGGAGCGAACGAACTCGAGGACTTCGCACGCGAGAACGGCAAAGGCCTCGCTGGCATCCTGCTGAACCCGATCGATCAGAACCCCGCGATGGATGTCTCGGCAGCCTCCCCGGATTTCATCGCCGCGATCGATCGCGTGCGCGAACGCACGGGGGCGAAGTTGATCCTCGACGACGTTCGGCACGGCTTCCGCATCCACACGCGGGGAAGCCACGCAGCGCTCGGGATCGAGCCCGATCTGATCGGCCTCGGCAAGGCCCTGGGCAACGGCTATCCGGTCGCTGCGCTGTTGGGCAGCGAGCCGATGCGCGAGGCGGCGCGCAAGCTCGCCTTCACCTCCACCTACGTTTTCACCGCCGTTCCCCTCGCCGCCGCACGGGCCACGGTCGAGACCTATGACCGCGAAAAGGTCTTCGACCGACTGGAAGCCGCGGGCAACCGGCTTCGCGACGGCTTCCTGCGAGCAGCCGAAGCCGCAGGCCACGCGATCCGCTACACGGGCCCCGTCGCCTGCCCCGTCATGCTCTTCGAAGACGATCCCGGGCTCGAGAAGGGTCGCGCCTTCTCGCAGAGCGCCGCACTGAACGGCGCGATCTTCCACCCGAACCTCAACTGGTTCATCAACGCCGCACACGACGACGCGACGATCGACGAAGCCATCGAGATCGCAGCGCAGGCCTTTCGCGAAGTCTCCGGATGACGCGCAGGGCGGGGGCGCGCGTGATCGGAATTTCGATCGCCATCGCGATCACGCTGGGAACCCCCGTCGCCACCGCGGACCCGATCCTCGCCGCCCTCGATGGCATGGACATCCCCGAGGTCGCCGCGCGCTGGCAGCGCGCCAATGACCTCGAAGCGGGAGGCAACCTCCCGGCCGCGAACGCCGAGATCGCGATCGTCGCCCAACATCTACCCGACTCCCCCGACCCGCACTGGCGCATCGCCCGCAACATCTACGAACACAGCAGGACCCTCGACCGTGAAGAGAAGGACGTGCAGATCGCCATGCTCGAAAGGGCGGTCGAAGCCGCCGACCGCGGGCTTGCCCTCGACGACGAATGTGCGGAGTGCATGCTGTGGAAGTACGCGGCCCTCGGGCGCATTCCGACCCTGAAAGGGTTGGTCAGCGGTGCGGCCAACGCGCGGACCCTGGCGGGCCTGCTGAAGCGCGGAGTCGAGGTCGGCGAAGCGCGCGACGATCCGCGTTCGCGCGCCACCCTGGCCCACTTCTACTACGCACGTGCGACCTTCCACCGCATGGTTCCCGATTGGTTCTGGCTGCGCTGGGTGGTTGGGGTGCGGGGCAACAAGGAAGCCGCCATTGCGGACGCGCGCCGCGCCGTCGAACTCGATGGCACGCGCAGCGATTTCCAGATCGAACTCGGCGCCGGCCTGCTCTGCCTGGGTCACAGCAATGACGTCGAGTTGCACGTTGCTGAGGCCGAGGCCCTGCTCCAACGAGTGCGCAACCTTCCGGCAGAATTGCAGAGCGAGCCGGCGGATCCCGACCTCGCCGCCATGCTCCTCGAGACACCCGAGGAAGCCTGTGGCTTCTCGCGCGACGGCTTCCTCGACGTCGACGGCGCAGCGCGCACGAAGGCCCCCTGATCGCCCTGACCGCATTTGCAGATACGCGCAAATCCATGCGCAGGCAACCGGCAACTGGAGACCTTCTGCGACGGAGCCTCGTGTGATCTTCAGCACGCATCCGGGTGAGCCGATGATGAATTCTCGTAGGCCAGCGTGAATCTCGACCCGGTCCCGCCCACGGGCGTTTCCGACGTCACACCCGAGCGAGGAAGCAGCGCGCATGAGCGGCGATTCGATCATCGAACTCCTGCCCGGCAGTGCGATGTTGCTCGTGCCGGTGTTGGGCTTCGTGATCGCGCGCGCGGTCTCGACTCGCGTCCTCTCCCGCTCGGATTCACTCGCGATGCACGCGGTGTTCGGTCGGGTGCTCGGCCTGGGCCTGACGATCGGCGTCGTACTCCCGGCGATCGTCGTCGCATTCCAGAGAGTCGAGTCGCCCGAGGGTGGGCTGACGCCCACCGAGTGGCTCACCGACCCCACCATCGCCGCACTCGCCGCCGTCCTGTTGCTCTTCAATCTGCTCGACTTCGAGGTCGATCGCTTCTGGGTCGGGCTGTCGGCGATCGTCGCGGCCGGCACCACCTGGTTCGGGCTCAGCGAGTTCGTCGGGCGATCGATCGAGCACCAGGCCCTCTTCTCCGTCCTCGCCGCGGGCGTCACCATCCTGCTCTTCCTCTCGAGTCGCCACGCGCGGCTCGCATCGTTCGTGCGCCGCACGGCGATCGAGCAGGCCGGCGATCATCTCCTGCTCGTCGGACGCGACGACCGAGTGCTCTACGGCAGCGAGTACGCACGCGACGCGATGGGACTCGAGCCACGTTCGCGCTTGCGTCTCGGACAACGCGACGTGCTTCCCAACGCCCTGGTGCAGCTGGTGCGCGACGAGCACCGCGACAGGGCGCGCATGCGCACGCCGGCCGGGCACATCCTCGAAGCCCGCGTGGTCGACCTGGCCGGCCGCGCACGCATGCGCGGCTTTCGCGCCATCCTGGTTCGCGACGTCACGGGCGAGCATCAGGACGAGCGCCGCCTGGTTCGCCTCGCCCACTACGACAGCCTCACCGGGCTCGCCAATCGCCGCCTCTTCCTCGAAACCCTCAAGAAGACCCTCGAAGTCAACGCCGGCGAAGGGGGTTGCGGCGCGCTCTTCTACCTCGACCTCGATCACTTCAAGGCGATCAACGACTCGCTCGGGCATGCCGCCGGCGACGACCTGCTTCGCTCGCTCTCCGATCGCCTGCGCAGTGCCCTGCGACCGGAAGAGCTGGTCAACCTCGGTGTTCCGCGCGATGCACGGCTGATGGTCGCGCGCCTCGCGGGAGACGAGTTCGCCGTGATCGCGCCCTCGCTACCCAATCGCGAAGCCGGCGGCGAGATCGCGCGTCGGATGATCGACGTGATTCGCCAACCCCTCGAGCTCACCGATCGCACCCTCAACCCTTCGGCGAGCATCGGGATCGCGGTCTTTCCCGACGACGCCAGCGAGGTCGAGCCCCTGCTGCATCGTGCCGACTCCGCGCTCTACGTGGCGAAGAGCCGGGGTCGACGCCGCTTCGCGTGGTACGAAGCGACCTTCGACGAGAAGGTCGATCGGGCGCGGCTGCTCGAGGAAGGGCTGCGCTACGCCCTCGGCCGCAACGAGATGCGGCTGCTCTACCAGCCCAAGATCGACGCGCGTTCGGGAGAGCTCGTGGGCTTCGAGGCGCTGCTGCGCTGGCGCAGCCAGGATCTCGGCGATGTCGGGCCCTCCGAGTTCATTCCCGTCGCAGAGGATCGCGGGCTCGTCACCGAACTCGGCAGCTGGTGCATCGACGAAGCCTGCCGCCAACTTCGCGCCTGGTCGGATGCTGGACTCGCAGTCGTCCCCGTCTCGGTGAACGTCAGCAGCGCCCAACTCACCGCGAGCGACCTGCAACGCGTGGTGAGCGGCGCCCTCAAACACCATGACGTCGCCCCCTCGCACCTCGAACTCGAACTCACCGAGAGCATGCTGCTCGACGATCGCACCCACGTGGAGCAGATCCTGCGCGATCTGCGCTCGATCGGCGTGACGATCGCACTCGACGACTTCGGCACCGGCTACTCCGCGCTCTCCTACCTCAATCGCTTCAACCTCGACGTGCTCAAGATGGACCGCAGCCTCTTGCGCGACATCGACTCGAACCCCTCCGCCCACGGCATCGCTTCGGCCGTCGTCGCCATGGCCCACAGCCTCGGCCTTTCGGTCGTGGCCGAGGGGGTGGACACCGAGGACCAGATCCCGCTGCTTCGCGAGATGGACTGCGATCAGATCCAGGGCTTCATCTACGCCCCGGCGCTGCCCCACGACGAGGTGATGCGCTTCATGGTGAAGCGCGACGAAGGCGCGCTCTCCTTCGGCCCGGGCATGTCGGTCGTGGGAGGCAAGAAGGTCGAGGTGCCGGCGCGTCTCGAACGCGAAAAAGTCGACGAAGAGCTCCTGGCACTCAGCGCACCGAATCCCAGTGGTCGCGGGCTCACCCTCGAACATCGAGCTCTCGTGATCGACGATGAAGCCTCGAGCCTGGAATTCCTCGCCGATCGCGTCGGCCTCTTGGGCGTCGATGTACAACGCGCTCCGACGATCGACGCTGCCCAACTCATCGTCTACGACGAGCCGGAGAGCATCCGACTCATCCTCACTTCACCCGCGATCGACCTCGGAAAGGTGCGCGACCTGCGCGAACAGATCTCCGGCGTGAACGACGACGCGCCGCGCTGGGTCGTGATCGGCGAAGCCCCGTACGAAGATGCCCGGCGCGAGATGCGCGAATTGGGCGTCGACTGGGTGCTCTTCTCACCCTTCAACGACACCGAACTCCGCTACGTGGTGCGCAGTGCCACCGCGCAGCGCGAAGAACTCGCCCATCGCCGGGAAATCCGCATGCCGGTCGATCTGGTGGCGAACATCTGGTGCGGGGATCGCCGTGAGATGGCGGTCGTTTCGAGCCTCTCCCCGCGCGGCGCCTTCATCGAGGTCGCCGAACCCATCGAGGTGGGCAGCAGCCTGCGGATCGAGATGGACCTCAAGGGCGATCTCTACCGCGGCTTCGGTCGTGTGGTCTACGTGCACGCGGAGTCGAACGCCTCTCTCGACGAGCCGACGGGCGTCGGCGTGACGTTCTACGGGGCGGGTCGAGAGGAAGAACGACTGCTTCGCAAGTCGATCGGCGAACTCGAATTCCGCTTCCGGCCCTAGCGGCTCTCGCATTGGAGGGTCGAACCTTGTCCCACGACCCACATACGAACGGCCTCGAACTCGCGACGGGTGAAGTCGCGATCGAATCGGGTTTCGACTCGCTGCTGCGAAGTCTGCGCCATTGGTGGAAGCAGCAGACGGCGGCGCGCATCGAAGACGAAGTCGTCGACGCCGGCGGCGCGCGTTCCATAAGCCGCTTCGTCGTGCCGGTCGTCGCCCCGATCCTGCCCCTGCCAGCGATCCTCCTCGTCCGCGAACCCCAGAACCACGTGGCCGCGATCACCCTCGTCGCCGGCGTCATTGCGATCCTCTACTCGATCGGGGGAAGCGCACTCGAACGCAGCGCCACGAACCCCTTCTGGGTCGCCGTCGCGAACGCCGCGGTCTACACGTCGATCATCAGCCTGCTGCTCATCACCTTCAGCGTCTACGAACACCCGCGCGAACACCTGCACTGGGTGATCTTCTTCCTCTACTCGATCCTGATCGCGTCGAACGGGATGTCGGACGATCCGCGCCATCCGGTGATGGCGGGGAGCTTCGCCATCGGGGGCTACATCCTCGTCGTGCTGGTTCTGCGCGCTGCGGTAGCCGACGGTTGGTCGCCGATGGCGACACGGCTCGCGCCGCAGTTCGAATGGGTTTCGAATACGGCGAAGATCATCCTGCTCTTCGGAACCACCATCGTGGCCACCGCGTCGGCCCAGCGAGGGCGGGAACTGCGCCGTTCGTCGCTTCGCGACGGGCTGACGGGACTGCTCAACCGCCATGCCCTCGACCAATGCCTCATCTATCTCGAGCGCACCACCCAGCGCAGCCGCGAGGTACTTACGGTGGCGATGATCGACATCGACCACTTCAAGCGACTGAACGACGACCACGGTCATGCTGCGGGAGACGACGTGCTGCGCGGGGTGGCGGCGTGGTTGCAGCGGCACTTCCGTGCGACGGATCTCGTCGCGCGCTATGGCGGTGAGGAGTTCGTTGTGGCCTTCCCCGGAGCCGCGAACGAAGAGATCGCCTGTCGCCTCGAAGCCCTGCGTTCGGGCATCGCTTCGAACCGCTTCCGCTGTCGCGGCGACGCGGATGAGCTCGAGGTGACGATCAGCGTCGGTGTCGCGCAGCTGCCGACCGATACGGCCAGCGTCGACGAGATCCTCGAACTCGCCGACGCCCGCCTCTACGAGGCGAAGCGCTCGGGCCGCAATCGCGTGGTGGGTCGCGGCGCGCTCTGACACCGGCGCTACCCGCGCCCTCCGGCCCGTCGACCCCAACACCGAGTGGAAACCCCGCTCGGAATCGACCGGCTCCATTTCGATTCTGGCTTTCACAGAATTTCATTCGCGGCCCGTGCGTCTATTCTCGTCGTCAGCCTGAGGTCGGCTGACAGAACAGACCCGCGCGAGCCTGCGCATTGAATCGATGAAGGGGGAGTCGATGACTCGCCGTGCCCGCGTCCGACAACTTCTCGTACTGGCCCTGATCAACGCCCTGGCATCACACGAGGGGTTCGCCCAGACGAAGCGGACGGACCTCTTCGAAACCGAGCCGGCGGGGACGGCCCATTTCAATCAGCTCGTTCGGCACTTCGAAGTCGGCGACTTCATCGAGGACGGATACCTCGACGTCCTGGTGGTCCACGCGAAAAACATCGGCATTCATCTGATCCCCGGTGAGGCGGATGGCGGGCTCGGAGAGCCCAGGCTGATCCGCCCGATGACGAGTCACTTCAGCCCCGGCGGACTCGCGGTCGGAGACTTGAACGGGGACGGCCACACTGACTTCGTCTCCGGTGGGGGTGGGGGCGTGATGGCGTTCCTGGGCGACGGCCGGGGCAACTTCGAGCAGCACTACTCGCACAAGCTCGGAAAGCTCGGCCCGTTGCAGGCCGACGGAGCCATGCTCGGCGACCTGAATGGAGATGGCTACGACGACCTGATCGGCGTGGGGTCGCCGAAGCAGACCGGGGTCAGCGTGGTGCTGTCGAAAGGCGACGGCTCATTCGACGCCCCCAGGCTCTACGCGAGCGATCGCAACCCTCCGGTGATGGCACTGGGAGATGTCAATGGGGATGGTCACCTCGACGTCTTCGCCGCGGACTCGTATCACACCCTCGTATTCGTCGGAACCGGTGACGGCTCCCTCGTTGCGAGCAAAGGCGTGCCGCGAATCTCGAACACCGGTCGCGACCTGTCGCAATCGATGCGGATCAGCCCCTGGGCGGGTCTGACCCTGGTCGACGCGGATGCGGATCAGGTCATCGATGAGGTCTACCTCGCCATGGGTGCGACTCCCAAGACCCTCTACGGCATCGAGGCGCGGCCCGACGGCGATCACTTCGAGCCGCAACTGCGCAGCTACCTCGGACCCGTGTCGGCTCGAATCGCTGCAGCCGACCTGGACGGAGACGGGATCACCGACGTGGTCTCCAGCATCACCGAGCACGACGAGTCGGCAGGAACGACGGGCATCGAGATCGAAATCGCCTGGGGGAAGCCCGGCGGTTCGTACACGGGCTTTTCCGAGCGGTATCTGCAGCGCCCGGCCAGTCACGTGAAGCTGGTGGACATGGACTCGGACGGCAAGCTCGACATCGTCCTCACCCATAAGCATCCGGTTCCCGGTTACGAAAGGGTCGGCTCTTCGACGTTTGGAACGGTGGCGGTGATTCGGGGTCGGACGACACCCGGCCCGCAAGTCACAACCAGGGCGAAGCCGAAGCCCGTGCGTACTGCGTCGCCTACTGCTGCGAAGCCGGCAGCCAAGGCTGAACCCAAGAAGGCCCCCCCGCCGAAGCCCGCCCCCCTCCCCCGATGGGAAACGGTTGGCTTCTGGAACTATGACGGCGTCGACGGGATGCTCATCCCGCAAGGCCTCGTCTTGATCGACGCACCCGGAAGCGGAAACGGCGGCGCATGGGATCGCGAACTCCGGCTCGCGAAACACGGCGAGCTTCGCAAGCGCAAGCGAAGCCTCTGGCCGGTCCGCCTCAACCGTAGCGAGCACAAGGTGTGCATTCCGTTCCCGTACCCGAGCTACGACGCGAAGATCATCGACAGCGGTGACGAAACCAATGGCAAGTACGCGTTCGCGACCTGCGAAGGTCGCTAGTCGCCTGCGGCCTCGCGCGTCAGCAACGCGAGAAGAGCCTTGGCTGCCTTCTCATCCAGTGAATTCGTGCGCCGCGCAAGGTCGACCGTGCGAACGCCGAGTGCTCGGTATACGGGCACGAGGTCCGGACTCGCTGCGGCCAGTGCTTCGAGATGCATCGCCACGGTCGCGCCATCGCCGCGGCGGATCGGGCCCGTGAGCGCGTTCTCTGCGCCGAGCGCGTCGTTGTTGTCGAGGGTGGCGTGGACGAGAGGCGAGAGCGCCTGCCACGCCGTGGCTCGCTCGACCCCTGCGGCTTCGAAGCTCGCGAGGGCCGTGTCCATCAACGTCGTGAAATAGTTGCAGGCCAGCACTGCGCTCGCGTGGTAGAGGGGTTTCGCGCTGGTTTCGATCTCGACGAAGTGGAGCCCGAGGTCAGCCGCGAAGCTCTGCAGTGCGGCGAGGGCAGTTTCATCGCCCTCGGCAAAACAATGGCTTCCCGGAAGCGTGGCGATCGCACGCTCGATGTCGGGGAAGGTCTGGAGCGGGTGGAACGACGCCAGCGTAACGCCCTCGATTGCGCGCAGGGAATCGAGAACCGAGCTCGCAACCGCACCCGAGCAGTGGGCCACGAGGGTGTTCGGCTTCACACCACCGGCCGCCGCGAGTTCGCGCGCCACGCCTTCGATCTCGCCGTCGCGCACGGCGAGGATCAACCATTGCGATCGCCCTGCGACCTCGAGGGCCGATGCCGCAACGACGCCCTTCCCCGCTGCGCGCGCGGCCGCGAGTGCGTGTTGCGCGCTGCGCCCTCCGATCGCGACTTCGTCGTAGCCCGCGCCAACCGCCAGCTTCGCGAGCGCGGTCCCGACGGTACCCGGGCCGATGATGCCGAGCGCTGGTTTCGTCACGGCTTCGGACTCTTCTCTGGCTCGCGCTCGCCGAACACGCGCTTTTCGCAGAGCTTCGCCGACTGCACCAACCACTCGCGAATCGCCTCGGCGCCCTCACCTCCGCGTTCGGCGGTGAGCAGCAGCTGTTCGAGTTGCGCGTCGGTGATGTCGCGCCGCAGCTCGAAGAGATGGCAATCGCAGTAGCGCGCGCACGAGAGGCGATCTTCCTTCTCTTCACACGCATCCATACAGGTGGTGCGCAGGCCGAGGACGATCTTCGACGGGAACTCCGGCGCGGCTTCTTCGTTCGCTCCGCTCGCGAGCGCGGCGCCCAACGCTGCGAACCAGAGCGCGAAACCGATCGCTAGATAGCGAGGTCGGCGAGGAGACCCACCACGCGATCGGGTTGGCTCAACATCGGGGAGTGGCTCGAGACCCATTCGAAGCTCCGGCTGCAGCGCTTGGCGAGACGCTGCTGGAAGCAGGGCGGGAGCACAAGATCTTCGCTGCAGATCACGTAGGTGCTCTCGACGCTGCGCCAGGGTGCGGCGCTCGCCGCGTCGATGAAGCTGCGGGGATCCTGCCCGTCGAGCTGTGCGACCGCCCACTCGGCGATCAGGGCATCGCAGTCGGGGTAGAAGCGATCCACCGCCCGGTCGGGGTCCGGCATGATGCCTCCCGAACCGTCGCTCGCACTGACCGTGCCGTTCTCGAGCTCGGCCTCGATCAGCCCCGGGAAGCAATCGGCGAGGCTCTCCCCCGCGTCGGGGATCGCCGCCGCCAGGTAGACCATGTGGCGCAGGCGATCGATCTGGTCGCCCGCCGCCTCGGTGATCACGACACCGCCATAGCTGTGTCCGCACAGGACCACCTCGCCGGGCACGTCGGCGAGCACCTCGCGCACCGCCTGCGCGTCTTCTGCCAACGAGCCCAGGGGTGCGGGGCTCGCACCGTGCCCCGGCAGGTCGAAGCAGCGCACGGCCAGGCCCCGCTCGCGCAGGCCCTCGGCCACGTATTTCCAACACCAGGCGCCGTGAAACGCCCCGTGTACCAGCACCACGGTCGCGGCTTCGCTCAACGGCCCCTCCCGGGTGCGAACCGGTGGTGGGCTCTGGTATCCAATGCCGCCATGGCGATGGCTCCGGTCGGCGACATCAACAAAGACGTGCTTCCCGCACAGCCAGGGGAGTTCGCGCCCGTGTCTCTCGGGACGATCGAACTCGCCACACCCGTCGTCCTCGCCCCGATGGCGGGCATCACCAACACTCCCTTTCGAACGCTCTGCCGCGAGTTCGGCGCGGGCCTCTACGTGAGCGAGATGATCACCGCGCGGGCGCTCGTCGAACGCAATGCGAAGACCCTACGCCTCGCGAGCTTCGCGCCGCACGAGCAGCCGCGAAGCCTTCAACTCTATGGCGTCGATCCCTACTACGTCGGGGAGGCCGTGGCCTTCCTGGTCGGCGAAGGACGGATCGATCACCTGGATATGAATTTCGGTTGCCCCGTCCGAAAAGTGACACGAAAAGGTGGCGGCGCGGCGATTCCCGCCAAGCCCAGGCTGCTCGCCAACATCGTGCGCGCTGCGGTGAAGCAGGCTGGCAACGTTCCCGTCACGATCAAATTCCGCATCGGGATCGACGACGACGTCCACACCTTTCTCGATTCGGGGCGCGTCGCCGAGCAGGAAGGTTGCGCGGCCGTCGCGCTGCACGCTCGCACTGCCGCTCAGCTTTACGACGGTGAAGCCGATTGGGATGCGATCGCGCAGTTGAAGCAGGCCGTGTCGATTCCCGTATTCGGCAACGGCGACATCTGGGAAGCCTGGGACGCCCTGCGCATGATGCGGCAGACGGGTTGCGACGGCGTGGTCGTGGGACGCGGTTGCCTGGGGCGCCCGTGGTTGTTTCGCGACCTCGCCGATGTCTTCGCCGGTGCTTACCCCGGAGTGCCGCCCGACTTCGGTGGCGTGATCGACATCATGCTGCGTCACGCGAAGCTGCTCGCCGATTGGCAGGGCGAGAAATGGGGCATGCGCGCCTTCCGCAAGCAGGCCACGTGGTACACGAAGGGCTTTCCCCAGAGCGCACGCCTGCGTGGCGAACTCATCCGAATCGAGAGTCTCGCCGAACTCGCCGACGTGCTGGGCAAGGCCGATCGCTCCCTGCCCTTTCCGCAGGCCGCCCTGCGCGTGCCGCGCGGCAAGAAGAGCGGGCGCCAGAAGGTCGCGCTGCCCGAGGGCTACCTCGACGACCGCATGGACGACACGCCGCCGGTAGCGAGCGCCGAGGACGAGTACTCGGGCGGCTGATCGCTACAAGAGCCAGACCAGGATCAGCGGCAGGGTAACGAGGGACAAGGTGGTCGATGCCACGACCACGCCCGCCACCTCGGCCGGCTCCCGGCCGTAGCGCTCGGCGAAGAGGTAGTTGATCACCGCCGTCGGCATCGCGCAGTCGAGGATTACGACACCGCGCATGGCCCCTTCGAGATCGAAGAACTCGGCCAGGGCGAATCCGACGCCGAAGCCCATGCCGAGGCGCAGGGCCGCCACCCAGAAGGAGCGGCCCCAACGCTCGATGCGAAGCGTCGCGAGCGACACACCGAGGGTGAACTGCATGAGGGGGATCGTGATGCCGCCGATCGTCTCGCTGGTTCGCAGCAGCCAGACGGGCACTTCGAAGCCGGTGGCCACGACGATGGACGCCGCAACCACCGCATAGACGAGGGGTGTCTTCGCAAGCTGCACGAGCGAAGCGCTTCCGCTCCAGAGCGCCTGCCCCACGGTGAATTGGACGAAAGAGGCGATCGCGAAGAAGACGACGCCGTACACCAGCCCCTCGTCGCCATAGGCGAAGAGACACACCGGCATCCCCAGGTTTCCGATGTTGGGAAAGACCAGGGTGGCGAGCATCGAAACCTGCCGGACGCCGGACGCGCGCAGGACCGTGAAGCCGATTGCGGCGAACGCAGCGAGGGCCAAGAGAATGATGCCGACCAACTCGGTGAGTGCGCGAGAGTCGACGTGCATGCCGACCAGGCTCGAGAACACCAGGCACGGCGCCCCCAGGTTCATGCACAGGTCCGCGATCAGCGTGTTGTCGACCGGACGACCGATGCGGTGCCAGACGAACCCGACCGCGATGCACAGGTAGATCGGCGTGACGATGGAGAAGAGCTGTTCGAGCATCGTCGACCGAAACCCCTCCACCTCGAGCCCCTTCGCGCGGCCACCTCACGTTCGACCAACGTAGCAGCCAAGGGGTCGGGGGGCGCCGCGAGATGGGGCCGTCAGCGACGAGCCCCGGAACGGCCAACCGGAACTCTCACCGCGCGCTCATCCATCCTTTTGGATTCGTATGATGACCGGACCCGTCCGGATGAAGAACTGGCTCAGCGCACCCTCGTAGTTCAAGATCTCGTCGCCGCGGCTCGTATGCCAGAGAATGGCCTCGTAGGGATCCATCGAGGCAGCTGCGTCGGCATCCGAGGTCCAATACTTCTCGTAGTTCGGCGTGAGAGCGTTGTACCGGAACTTCGAGGGCTGTTCGCCCAGCAGGCCAACCTGCAGGAGGCGAATGAATCGGATTGGGAAGGTATAGAGAGCCCGGTACGCGACCGACTGGCGCAACGGGATGGAGGCCTTGTTGATCTTCCCCGCTAGACCGAAATCGCTGTACGGACGGACGGAATATCCGTCGGCCGCCCAGGAGTTGCACTGCCATGCCGGAGCCAGGTAGAGCAGGCCATCATCCTTGAGGACGCGGCGCATCTCTCGCAGGGCGAGTTCGGGCTCGGGAATGTGCTCGAGGACGGTGACGGTCCAGATCGCGTCGAACTCACCGTCGCGAAAGGGAAGCGCCGTCGCCGATCCCTGCACGAATGGCTTGTGGAAGAAGCGGCGCGCGGTACTCGACAGGTCGAGCCCCACATAGTTGTCGACGATGTCCTGCAACTCACCGGAACCCGCGCCGACTTCGAGCACGCGCTTGTCGTGCAGCTGATACCGCTCGACGAACGCGCTCACGCCGCGCCAGTGGGTATCCTGCTTCTGCGCCTCGGTCGGCTCGATTCGAAGGTTGTAGGACGACTCGATGTCGGGATCCACCTCCTCGCCTTCGGCGGCGTAGGCGTGATCGTAGAACGACTGGTAGTCCTCACCGACGCCCGGAGCCGGCGCCGCCGGCGTGATGACGTCGGTATCGCGCGGGTAGTAGATCATCGTCAAGATCGCGATCGTCAGGAACCCGAAGAGCACGGCTCGCTTCAAGAGACGAAGCATGAGGGACGGTGGTTCGGCCATGGTCGCTCTCCTTCACGCCCGATCGTAGCGAGCGAGCTTGTGCGACGACAGAAGCAGGTCGCGGCAATCTCGGGATCACGGATGGGCAAGCGCGAGCCAGACGACCCGGAGTTGCAGGTCACTTGCGGGTCGAAGGGCGTGTCGCCTCAAGCGTCCGGGGGCGGTTCGTCGAGCACTCTCAGCAGAGTCGCGTCTTCGGTCTTGAAGCCATCGAGCATCCTGCTCGTGTAGAGCCGAATGTCCTTGCGAACCCACACGGTCTCCGTCCACGTCGCGTCGACCGCGCTTTCGATCAGGGGGCGCACGTGGACGTGCTTTCGCGCGGGGCGGAGCCCATTGGGGCTGAAGAATATGTAGTCGACTTCGTGTTCGCGAATGACTCCGCGGAGCTCTTCGAGCGAACGCACCGCATCCCAGTCGACCGCCGCGGACATCCTGGGATCGGCACGAACGTACTCGCGATCGAGATAGTACGACTGGCCTGCTCCCACGAGGAGCATGATCTTCGAATCCTCGGGCAGGTTCGTGTTGATCCAGTTGAATTCGTCGTAGTACCAGGTGGCGTAGTGGTAGTTCGCGCGGCCCTCGGTCGTGTACCAGGCCATGGGATCCTTGATGTAGTACATCCCTACGGCGAAACCGTACGACACCGACACCGCGATCACGGCGTGGGCCGCTCGACGCCTCCAATCGCCGCGAGCATCGAGTTGGTCCAGGTAGAGACCGAGCGCCACCATAGTGAAGGGCAGCATGTAGATGGCGAATCGCCAGTAGTAGGTCGGCTGGATCACCCACCAGAACCCGAAGAACAGCAGACAGCCCGTCCCGATGAGGAGCCGGGTTCGGGTGGCGACGACAGCCGTGATGCCGAGCATCCAGACCGTGACGGGCATATAGGGTGACTTCGCGATCGTGAGCAGGGTGGAGATCACCGCCGCGAGCGAATGGGTGCCGCTCATGTTGTCGACGTAGGTCGTGGCGATCTCCGCCATCGCCGGATTCGGAGGGGGAACGAGCCCCTGGAGCAGCGGCCAGACGGGGTTCCCCAATCGGAGGAAGTTTCGCAGATAGAAGGGAAAACCCACGAGGCCCATCGTGGTGAGACCCGTCGCGATTCGCACGATCCGGGCGCGAGGCTCTCCGTCGCAGTGGTGCCAATGCAGCACGACGAGCCAGGGAACCAGGAGCACGAAGTGATACTTGGTCCCCATCGCAACACCGAGACAGAGGTAGGCGAGCGGTGCGAACTGCATCTGTCGCGAATCGACTAGCGTCAGCATGACCATGAACGCGGTCAACCCGTAGAGGCAGACGGCCCAATCGTTCGTCACGATCGAAGCGCCGTTGATGGTCTGCGGCATCATGGCGAACAGCAGCACGATCAGGCGCAGGTTCTTCGCGCCAAGGCGATCCGCGATCCGGACCATCGCCACGATGACGAACAGGTAGTTGATCAGGCTCGCGAACTTCATCGCGGTGCCACCCGCCATCACGTACGCCGGAAAGAAGACGAGCGAGAAGTACTGCGGGAACTGGTAGTGGAGATAGGGGCGGTAGACGTCGCCCCCATGCATCACCATGTCCTTCAGCTGAGCGAGGTGATACTTCATCGCATCACCACTGCGCGCTGGTGTGTCCGTCACGAGAATCAGCAGCAACAGATACACACCGACGAACACCGCGAAGGGGATGCCCCAATTGCCGCGTGCGCAGAGCGCTTCGCAAAGCCAACGACCCAGCGCTGCCACATCCGCGACGGCCGCGCGCCAGGTGATGGCACCCAACATGGCGAGTGCGAGCAGGATCGAGTACGCGCCCACGGTGTGGAACTGGCCCAGCTGGCTCAGGATGAAGCCGCTGATGCCGGCGAGGAACGACCCGACCGCGAAGGCCGGGAAGACCTTGTCCCCGGGCTGGAGTTGGAGACGCTGCAAGAAGGGGAAACCAGCCGCGAGCACGATCACGAAGCAGATCAGAGCAGGTAGCATTGCGACCGCGTCCTCAACCCAACATCTCGACGTCCGCATGCTACGTGATCGTCGTCGCGAGGTGGCAATCGCGGGGTGCCCTTCGCCGTCGCGTACCCGCGACACGACGCGCAGGGGATGCGCGACTGGGCCTGCCAACCACCCAGGCCACACGAGCTTTGCGTCCGCCGCGAAAGGGGGCCGCGGGGGAGACCTCGGATCCGCAGGGCGGCAGCAACTCCGTGAGGAATCGCAGCCCGCGCTGGCGATCGGCCGCCGCGACCCGCGGCGCCGGACCCCGGCTCGGCCACAGGCCGCGGCTCAGCGAGGTGGCCAAAGCGCCTCCTGGGCACACCAGGAAGGCCAGAAACTTCGGCCGAGGGGGCTCCCCGTGGGGGTTCGCCATCGAAATTGAGGGGCCCGACGGATTTTTTGACACATCGAGGTTGTTCTCAACCACCTAGATATAGAAGCCGATGACTAGATGAGAATCGGGAGTGGACCATGATGAAGAACAGTTCGCTGACGCTCCTGGCGGTCGCGATCGCGGCATTCGCCTTTTTCGGGCTCGTGAGCGCCACGGTGGCATCCGAGGTGTCTCGGGCCGGCGGAGACTGTGAAGGCCGCATCGAGTGCGAGGCGTCATCCGCCTCGAGCAAGGGCCTCTTCGCCACCGTGATGGACTTTCAGTCGCGCGATCACTACGACGAGCCCGGCCGCTTCTAGGGAAAGGCCCGCACCGCGAACCACGCATGTGGCCGCGCGAGCGCGCGCGGGCCACACGCGCAGCAAAACGCCCTTGACCCACGAGAGGTCGAAGGCGTTTCTTGGTTGGTGCCGTCGGGTCTTGCCGTGCCTGCGTATCGACGACGGGCGAGGAACGATCCCGATCAGAGGGCTTCGAGCATGACGTCCGCGAGCTTCTTGCTGAAGGCCGCGGGATCGGCGAGTTGGCCGCCTTCCGCGAGCTGGGCCTGACCGAAGAGCAGCTCGGCGTAGGTCACCACGCGCGGGTCGTTCGCGTCGGCCTCGAAGATCTCCTGCAGTTTCGCGAGCAGGGGGTGTTCGGCGTTGATCTCGAGGATGGGCTTGTTCTCGGGGACGTCCTGGCCGGCTTGCCGCAGCATGGCTTCGAGCTGTGGAGAGAGCTGACCTTCTTCGAGCACCAGACAAGCAGGTGACGAAGTCAGGCGCTTCGAGAGCCGCACCTCCTTGGCACTCGCTTCGAGGGCGCTGCCGAGGGCGGAGATCAGATCGCCGAACTGCTCCTGATCCTTCTTGCTCTCGGGTTCGTCCTTCTCTTCGCCCTCTTCGCCCTTGTCGAGGTCGACCTCACCCCGCCCTGCACTCTTGAAGTTCTTCTCCTTGAACTGCGGCGGCATCTGCTGGAGCCACACCTCGTCGACCGGATCGGCGAAGAGGAGCACCTCGATGCCCTTCTCCTTGAAGGCCTCGAGGTGGGGCGAGTTCTTGAGAGCGTCGTACGAGGTGCCGACCATGTAGTAGATGTCTTCCTGGTCGTCGTTCATGCGTTCGACGTACTCGGCGAGAGAGGTGAGCTTGCTCTCGTCGTGGGTCGAGCGGGCAAGGACGAGATCGAGGATGCGATCCTTGTTCTTCTCGTCCCAGACGAGGAGTCCTTCCTTCACCACCGGCCCGAATTCGGCCCAGAAGGAGAGGTATTTCTCCTCCTCGTCCTTCTTCAACGTCTTGAGTTCGTCGAGGACCTTCTTTACCAGGTACTTGCGAATGGCCTGGATCTGCCGGTCCTGCTGGAGCATTTCGCGGGAGACGTTGAGGGTGACGTCTTCGGCGTCGACGACACCTCGCACGAAGCGCAGGTAGTCCGGGACGAGGTCCTTGCACTCGTCCATGATGAACACGCGGCGCACGTAGAGCTGGATGCCCTTGTGGGCCATCTCGCGGTGGTAGAGATCGAAGGGAGCCTTCGAGGGGATGTATAGAAGGGAGCGCGCTTCGAAGTTGCCCTCCATCTTGCTCAAGACGCGCAGCAGGGGTTCGGAGAAATCGTGTGAGATGTGCTTGTAGAACTCGTTGTACTCGGCTTCTTCGACTTCGGACTCGGGGCGGGTCCAGATCGCCTTCATCGAGTTGAGGGGTTCGTTCGAAGGCTCTTCCTTCTCTTCGGCGTCCGTGTCCTCGCCCGGCGGGCGAACGACTTCGAGGCGGATCGGATAGGCGACGAAGTCGGAGTACTTCTTCACCGTCTGGCGCAGCACCCATTCGTCCGTGAAGTCTTCGAGGCCGTCTTCGGCGTCGCTGGGCTTGAGGTGGAGGGTGACCGTAGTGCCGGCGCCATCGCGCTCGGCTTCTTCGAGGCTATAGGCACCACCGCCGTCGCTCTTCCACAAGACGCCTTCGGCTTCGCCCGCCTTGCGCGTCAGCACGCTGATCTGGTCGGCCACCATGAAGGCCGCATAGAAGCCCACGCCGAACTGGCCGATCAGTTCCGGGGCGTCACCCTGGGTGCCCGCTTCCTTGAGCTTCGCGAGGAACTCACCGGTGCCCGACTTCGCGAGGGTCCCGAGGTTGGTCACGACGTCGTCCCGATTCATCCCGATGCCGTTGTCGGAGACGGAGAGCGTTCGCGCTTCGGGGTCGGCTCTCAGCTGGATCTCGAACTCGCCGCTCGGCAGAAGCTCCGGCTTCGTCACGCCTTCGAAGCGCACCTTGTCGATCGCGTCGCTCGCGTTGCTGATCAACTCACGCAGGAAGACTTCCTTGTTCGAGTAGAGGGAGTGGATCATCAGATCGAGGAGTTGCTTGACCTCGGCCTGGAATTCGCGCTGTTCCACGGACATGGGATGGGCTTCCTATGGGCTGGGTTCGCAGGTGGAGGAAGAGCCTGGGCGCCGAGGCCGGCTCCGGAGCGGGCCGAATCATAAGCCCGCGAGGCCCGCGTCAACGGGGAAGGCTTGGGTCTCGCGCGGCTCCGCCCCCTGGGCTGCCGCTCGAGGCGAAATTCAAGCTGGAGGTGGTTAAATCCGAATATTGAGATAAGCTGATGCAACTTTTCCGCCGGCCCTCGACCCCATCGCACCCCGCGCGCACCGATTCTCTCAATTGATTGATTTTGTTGGTGTTTTCACCTATGTAGCTCGCGACCACCCCAGCCGACCCGCGACCGGAGCCTCCGCCATGACCTCCGACACCCGACAACGAGCCTTCCAGGAACTGCTACGCGACCGCATCGCGGTGATCGACGGCGCGATGGGGACGATGGTCCAGACCTTTGGCCTCGATGAAGCCGCCTTTCGTGGGGAGCGCTTCGCTGACCACGCGAAGGACCTGAAGGGCGACAACGAACTGCTCTCGCTCACGCGTCCCGACGTGATCGAGAAGATTCACAGCGACTTCTTCGAAGCCGGCGCGGACATCGTCGAGACCAATACCTTCGGTGCGACGGCGATCTCCCAGGCCGACTACGAATTCGAAGACCTCGACACCCTTGCCTACGACCTGAACCTCGCCTCGGCGAAGCTCGCGCGCCGCGTCGCCGACGAGTGGACGCAGAAGACGCCCGAGAGGCCGCGCTTCGTCGCGGGCGCGATCGGGCCCACGAGCAAGACCCTCTCGCTCTCGCCGAAGGTCGAGGACGCTTCGTTCCGCGATCTCACCTTCGACGAACTCGAGCACGCCTACGCGGTGCAGACCCGCGGGCTGATCGACGGCGACGTCGACGTGATTCTCGTCGAGACCATCTTCGACACACTGAACGCGAAGGCCGCACTGGTCGCCGTGCAGCGCGTGTTCGACGAGAAGAACGTGCGCCTGCCGCTCATGATCTCGGTGGCGATCACCGACGCAAGCGGTCGCACCCTTTCGGGCCAGACCGTCGAGGCGTATTGGCGCTCGATGGCCCACGCCGAACCGATCTCGATCGGGGTGAATTGCTCCCTCGGCGCGACCGACATGCGGCCCCACGTCGCCGAACTCGCGCGCATCGCCGATACCCGCGTTTCCGCCTATCCCAACGCCGGTCTGCCGAACGCCTTCGGCGAGTACGACGAACGGCCCGAGGTGACGGGGGAACTCGTGGGCGAGTTCGCGACCTCTGGGCTCGTGAACATCGTGGGCGGGTGTTGCGGTACGACACCGGCGCACATTGCCGAGATCGCGAAGGCGGTCGAGGGAGTCGCCCCTCGCGAGGTGCCCGACTTCAGCGAAGAGGTGGCTTCTCACTTCAGCGGCCTCGAACCACTGGCGATCCGACCCGACTCGAACTTCCAGATGATCGGCGAACGCACGAACGTCGCCGGCTCGGCGAAGTTTCGCAATCTCATCAAGGCCGGCGATTTCACGAGCGCCGTCGATGTCGCCCTCGAACAGGTGCGCGGCGGCGCCAACCTGCTCGACGTGAACATGGACGAGGGCCTGCTCGACAGCGAAGCGTGCATGACCACGTTCCTGAACTACCTCGCCACCGAGCCCGAGGTCGCGCGCATCCCGTTCGTCGTCGACAGCTCGAAGTGGAGCGTGATCGAGGCCGGGCTGAAGTGCGTCCAGGGCAAGGCCGTCGTGAACTCGATCTCGCTGAAGGAGGGGGAGGCCGACTTCCTCGACAAGGCGCGCAAGGTGCGGCGCTACGGTGCCGGCGTCGTGGTGATGGCCTTCG
>JANQEL010000100.1 GCA_028278345.1 Myxococcota bacterium | reverse complement strand
GCTTCCCTTCGAACCCAATCGGAACGCTGCAGCGAGGCTTGAGCAGCCCGTGGGCAGGAAGCCGCCGAAACCGGTGATTGCACGGGCATTGTCGCGGGTTCCCGCATTGCGTTCCGAGCGGAGCGCTGCGCAAATAGCGCTAAAGCGCTTCCGCTGCGTTTCCGATCCGAGAAGTCTTCCTGCACGTCTGCTGCACGTGGGTTGCCTGCGCCGCGGCGGACGCTCGAGACCGGGGTTCGGGTGCGAGAAGCGACGCGGATTCGTTACGGCGTGGTGAGTGTCGTCTATGGCGAGGCCTTCACACGCCTCATGGCGGACGTCACGCTGCCCACCAACCTCTCGCCCGGGAACATCCCCACGCTGGCCGAGCGCGCGGACGTGACCTTCCACATCCACGCCCCGCACGCGTCGCAGACCATCCTGCGTGCCGCGCCGGCGTTCTCGACCCTCGAACACTACGCGCGCGTCGAGTTCTACGACATCGGATGCGAGCGCGTCGCGAATGCGAAGACGCCCTACGAGGTGCTGCAGCATTGCCATCGACAGTCGATCGAGGTCGCGCGCGAGCGCGGCGAAGCCCTCGTCGTGCTGTCACCGGATGCCATCTGGAGCGATGGGAGCTTCGCGCGCATGCAGGAGCGCGTGGAAGCGGGGGCCCGCGCGGTGATGATGGCGGCTCCGCGATCGAGCAAGGCGGGCTTTCTCGCCGACCTGCCGCGCCATGCCCACCGCGGTGACGACGCATCGCTGGCCGTTTCGCATCGCGACCTGATGAAGTGCATGCTCGACAACCTCCATCCCTACAGCGAGAACCTGCTCTGGCGGGAGGACCGGCTCTCGAACTGGCCCTCGCAGCTCTACTGGCGCGGCGGGCAGCACGAACTGCTGGTGCGTGCGTTCCATCTCCACCCCCTGGTGGTTCGCCCGGACCGCTGGGAAGCCGCGATGCCCGAAACCATCGATGGCCGCTTCGTCGCGGCGGCCGTACGCGATCCCTCGAAGATCCACGTCGTGCAGGACAGCGATGAGATCGCGGCGTGCGAGATGACCGACCGGCTCGAGAGCCGCGCCCACCTCACCACGCCCAACCGCGAATCCGGAACCCGGCGCGTCGCCGCCTGGATGCACCGCGAAACCGACGCGCTGCATCGGCGCTACGTCGATCGGCCCATTCGCCTGCACGGCGGTGCCTTCGACACCGAGGCCGAAGCCCGCTTCGCGAAGCTCGAAGCCGACAGCGACCGCGTGCTCGCGCGCATTCAGCGCGACTACCGCGCCATGCAGGAAGCCAGCTCGCCAATCCGCACCGGAGACCGACCCCATGTCGCAAGCCAGTCTTGATCTCCCCGCGCGCGAGGCGAAGCGGGTTCGCAGGGACAGTGCGGTCGATGCCCTGCTGCGCCTCGAAGGCCCCGTCGAGAGCATCGAGTTCAACTTCACCAATCGCTGCAACCTGCGCTGCGTCTACTGTCCGCAGGGTTCGCACGAGGAGGGTTTCCACGCCGAGACCCCGGATTGGCAGCTGCAACAGATGCTCGACTACATCGAACGCAACGGTGTCCAGAAGGCGAGCATCGGCTACTACGGCGAGACCACGATGGTGGCCGGCTGGGAAGACTTCTGCGAGGAGCTGCTCGATCGCGGGGTTGCGCTGACCATCGTCTCGAACTTCTCGCGCGTGCTGAGCGATCGCGAACTCGAGGTGTTCTCCCGCTTCGAAGAGATCCAGGTGAGCATCGACTCCGTCGATCAGGGAACGCTTCGCCGCGTGCGCAAGAGCGTCGACGTGCGCACCATCGTCTACGACTGCCAGCGCATCCAGGCCCGCGCGCTGATGGCCGGACGCGAAGTGCCGCGAATGATCTGGACTGGCGTGCTGACACGGGACGTCGTGATGGGGCTTCGCGAGTTCGTCGCGATGGCGGCGAGTTGCAGCATCCGCCAGGTGAACTTCAACTCGGTGGGCTACTTCGACGGAGCCAGGGGAGACTCGATCCACGTCTGCGACATGGAGGAGGAGGACTTCCTGCGTGCCGCCGAGGAGATCGAACGCGCCATCGAACTCGCGAAGCAGCTAGGCGTCGCTCTCAAGATCCAGGATCACGGCCGCATCATGCGCCGCGTCGTCGATCTCACGGGGCGAACCCGCGTGCTCGACAACGGCCACTACCTGGGAAGCATCGAAGATCTGGAGCCGGGAGCGCGCGTCTATGTCTACGGCAGCGGTGAACCCGGTCGCTACGTCGCCGGGCAGATCCAGCGCCGCAGCGACGTCGAGTTCATGGGTTACCTCGACAGCCGGCGTGCGGGTGCGGTCGACGGCGTGCCGGTGCGCATCTTCACCGACTACGTCGAAGCTCGCGTCCTCAGCGGCACCGCGCACGACGACACCATCCTCGTTTGTTCGAGTGCGTACGACGAGATCGAACGCGGCCTCGTCGATGCGGGAATCGAGCGCTACCTCGACGCGCGCGAGATCTATCTCCACATGCGCGGTCGCAGCGGTGGCAGCAAGGGCGCCAAGGTCAAGCGTCAAGGCATCCAGGGATCGTTCGCGATGGCGGACCAGGCCGGCGACACCCTCGCCGAGGGGCTCACCCGCATGTGCGACTCGCCATGGACCCAGACCTACACGGATCCGAAGGGCGAAGTCTATTCCTGCTGCCAGCGCGGTGAAGTGATGGGGAAACTCTCCCCCGACACGGACCTTTCACGTGTGCTCAACCAGAAGCCCTACCGCGACCTGCGCGAGCAGCTCCTCACCGGCGAGAACCTCCCCCCCGAATGCGCCCAATGCCTGATTCGCCCACCCACCACCCCGGCGAATCTCCAGCGCCACGTGAAGTCGAAGCTCGCCTCGGCGACCTCACGCGGCTGATCGACGCGGGTCGGGCTCACGCGGTGTAGAGTCCCGCTCGATGAAGTCCCCCCTCGACGAGCTGCTCGGGCGAACGCCTCCCGATCCAACGAACGAGGAGGCCAAGATCCCCTGGCACGATCCCGCCTTCAGCGAGCGCATGCTGCGCGTGCACCTTTCGCAGTTGAACGACCAGGCGAGTCGGCGCTTCGAGATCGTGGATGAACAGGTGGCCTGGCTTCACGATTCGGTGCTGGGGGGCAAGGCCGCTCGCGTGCTGGATCTCGGATGTGGGCCGGGCTTCTATACCTCGCGACTTGCGGAGCGAGGACACAGTTGCCTCGGTGTCGACTTCTCTCCGAGCAGCATCGCCCACGCGCAGGCCGAAGCGCACGAGAAGGGGCTTGACTGCCGCTACGTGCAAAGCGACGTATTGGAGTTCGACGCCGGAGGAGAACCCTTCGACCTCGTGCTGATCCTATACGGTGAACTGAACACCTTCGGCCCGACCGCGCTCGATCGCCTGCTCGCGACAGCGCGCAATGCGCTCGCGCCTGGAGGGCATGTCGTCCTCGAACCCTCTCGCGAGGAGCTGCCCCGCACGATCGGAGAGCAACCAGCCTCGTGGAACGCGAACGCGGAGGGCCTCTTCGCGGACGCCCCGCACCTGGTGCTGCGCGAGACCTTCTGGTTCGAGGAGAAGCGCGCCAGCGTCGAACGCTACTTCGTCATCACCGAAGGCGATGAGATCGCCACGTATCACTCGACTACCTACGCTTACGCCGAAGCGGAGATTCGTGAGGCGTTGCAGCGCGCCGGTTTCGACGTCACGCAGCAGCGGCCCTGCTTGACCGGGCGCACCACCCCCGTCGACCCCGACCTCTACGTGCTCGTTGCGCGCGCGGTCTAGAGCGGCGCGGGCGGAAGCAGGGCGCGCCACACCTGCTTCGGCGGCGTCAGGCGATTGCTCACATCGGCGGCCTGCGGGTGGGGCAGGCACATGAAGACCGTCGAGTCTTCGGGGACTTCTTCGGGGGCGAGCACCGGCTTGCCGAGGTGCCGGCGACCCTGACGATTCGGGTCTTCATCGACGAAGAAGTCGACTGGGCGCGCGACCGAGCTGGCGAGCCAGGTGGCGCCGATCGAGGTGCCGAACACGCCGAAGCTTGCGCGCGTGCGCATGCGGTCAGCGAGAGAGAGGGTTCCTTCGAGCCATGCGAGGGCGCGCGCGACTGCGAAGAAGGCCTCTGGAAAGCTGGGCGCTTCATCCACAGTGATCCGGTCGCTGGCTCGCGCTGCCGGTCGGAACACGCCGCTCACTTCCTTGGCGTTCCACGCGTCACTCAAGGCCACCGTTTCGAAGCCGGCGCCGGCGAGCACGCGGCCGAGAGAGTCGGGAGTCAGGTGGCTGCAGTGATCGGCGACGAGCAGATCGAAGGCCCGCTCGACGAAGTGCGGAACTTCGACGAAGAGCCAACCCTCGTTGGTCACGAGCCCACGCACGTCGCGCAGGGTCGCCACCGGATCCGCGATGTGTTCGAGGACGTGCACCATCGACACGAGGTCGAACCCGCCCTCGATCGCGTCGAGACTTCCAGCGTGCATGCGGGCCACACCCGGGATCGCTTCGACGACCTCCCGCGTCTGCCCATCGACATCGTGGCCTTCGAGGATCCAGTCGGGTCGACTTCGCGACCAGGCGCTGAGGAACGCACCCTTCCCGCAGCCGACGTCGAGCAGGCGCCCCTTCTGCGGCAGCGGTAGCAGGCGTTGAATGCGATCGACGAGGGGATCGGAGCGAAAGCTCGCGGCACCATCGTCACCGGCATAGATCAGCTGCTCGTTGCCATCCGCCTGATGGAAGATGTCGTAGCCTGCGTAGATCTCTTCGACTTCGCGTTCCCATGCGGCATCGACGCGCTTCACGACCGAAGCACAGCTGCGACAGACACCGAGTGCGCCTCCGCGACGGAATGGCCGGCAATCCGAGGTCACCCGCTTCAGGTATGAGAAGCCGGGCACCGGCATCACCGAACCCACACCGCACAAGTGGCACGACCAGGGGCGGTTGATGGAATCGATGTCGCGAAGCTCGCGCTGCGGATCGCTTGGTTGCAAGGGACGACGCTCGGTGGGATTGCGCGCTGACGAGTGAATGCGTGCCAGAGAACTCGGCAGTGGCCCCGAAGACTTGAGCACCGTGGCGGTAAAGTTTCGATGACATGGGAGTTTGCGAGCGGGTCTGCGCACACCGCGCGTTCTCACCGCCGATCGCCCGGACCACCGCGTGCACCCAAGCGCGATTCCCCCACTGACGGCGCCGGGTTGCGGCACATGTCTGCTCAAGCCTGAGCGGAGTCTTCCGATGTTCTGCGAGGAAGTTGCGCGTCCGTGAGCACCACGGCGCCAAGGAGAATCGCAATGGAAGGGGCAACGGGTTCGGGCGTGGAAGGTCTCGTCCGCGCCGCCAAACGGGCGCGAAGTGCGGGACGCTCCGTCGCGCTGTGCCACGGCACATTCGATCTCCTCCACATGGGCCACATTCGCCATCTGCAGCGCGCGCGTCGCGAGGCCGACGTGCTGCTGGTTTCGGTGATCGCCGACGAGTTCGTCGACAAGGGCCCCGGCCGACCGGTCTTCGGTGAAGGGCTGCGCGCCGAGGCCCTCGCGGCGCTCGAGTGCGTGAACGGTGTCGGCATCCACCAGGGAACGAGCGGCGCCGAAGTGATTCGCGACGTCAAGCCGGACGTCTACGTCGAGGGTGTGGGTCCGAGCGGTGCCGAGGGCGAGGTTCCGAAGGCGGAATACGAGGCTGCCCGGGACCTCGGTGCGCGCCTTCACTTCACCGAAGAGATCACCTTCAGCTCGTCGAGTCTGCTCAACGAGCACTTCGACGTCTTTCCCGAGAACGTCCGCAGCTATCTGCGCGAGTTCGCGGGGCGCTACACCGATCGCACGATCATCGATCAGCTGAGCGAGCTGCGCCGCCTCAAGGTTCTCGTCGTCGGCGACGCGATCATCGACGAGTATCACTACACGACGCCGCTTGGACGCCCGGGCAAGGGCGGTGGCCTCGCCGTGTCCTTCCAATCGGCGGAGCAGTTCGCGGGCGGTGCGATCGCTGTCGCGAACCATCTCGGCGAGTTCTGCGACGAGGTCACCCTCGCCACCGGGATCGGAGCCGGAGATGGCAGCGAAGCCTTCATCCGCACCCATCTCGGCAAGACGGTGGAACCCGTCTTCTTCCGCTCGGAGTCGACCTCGACGCTGATCAAGCGGCGCTTCGTCGACTCCGACTTCAATCGGCTGTTCGAGATCTACCTGCGAGAAGGTGAAGACCACGATCCACAGGCGGGCGCCGCGGCGCGCCAGTGGTTGGCCACCCACCTGCCCGCCTACGACGTGGTGGTGGTTCCCGACTTCGGCAATGGTTTCATCTCCCAGCCGATGGTGGAAACGCTCTGTGAGCACGCGCGCTTCCTCGCCGTGAACACCCAGATCAACAGCGGGAACCGCGGCTTCCACGTGATCAACCGCTACCGCCGGGCGGACCTGGTCTCGCTGAACGAACCCGAGTTGCGCCTCGCCGCCCACGATCGTTCGAGTGCGGTCGACGAGGTCGCCGAGGTGATCGGCGAGCGCGTCGACGCGAAGCACGTCGCCGTCACTATGGGAACCGCCGGCGTGTGGATGAGCGATCGCGCGCGCGGTGAAGCCGTCCAGGTGCCCGCCCTTTCGACCCGCGTGGTCGATCGCATCGGAGCGGGAGATGCCTTCCTCTCGCTGGCCGCGCTGTGTATCGGCGGCGGCCTGCCGTTCGAACTCGCCTCCTTCGTGGGCAGCACGGCGGCGGCGATCGATGTCCAGATCGTGTGCAACCGCGAACCCGTCACGAGTCGCGGGCTCTCGCGATACATCACGACCTTGCTCAAGTAGACACTCGCGGAGTCCTGCAGGTGCGCCCCACGCTTTCCGTCGTCATTCCCCTCTACAACCACGCAGAAGTGGTGTTGACTGCGGTCGAGTCCGTGCTGCGTCAGAGTCGTCCCCCCGACGAGGTCGTGGTGGTCGACGACGCGTCGACGGATGGTGGCGCCGAGGCCGTCGAGAAGTTCGCGCGTGCGGACCCCTCCGTGCGGTTGATTCGCAGCCCACGCAATCAGGGCACGCCGCGTGCGACGAACAAGGGTTTCGCTGAGGCGATGGGGAGCTACGTCTACGGGCTGTCGGCGGACGACTTCGTGCTGCCTGGTTTCTTCGAGCGCCACATGCGGGCACTCGAAGCGAATCCCGCGGCAGGCCTTTCCTACGGCGACTTCGTCACCGTGACCCAGGGCCGCGAGATCCTCGAACGCACGCCTTCGCTTCCCGCGCAGGAGGCCTTCTATTCACCCGACGCACTCTCGGACGCGCTCTACGGCGACATCCTCGAAGCGCGCGGCGCGATCTTCCGCCGCGATGCCCTGCTCGAAGCCGGCGGGTTGATCCCCGAGTTCGAAGAGATGTCCGATTGGTATCTCGGCCTTGCGGTCGGGTTTCGCCACGGTCTCTACTACGTGCCGGGAGCGTGTCACGCGAAGCGCGTCGACTTCACCTCCTACGCGCTCAAGCGGCAAGCCGATCGCCGCGGTCAGCAGGAGAAGATCCGCCGCATCGTCCGCCTGCTCGAGGGCGACGGCAACCGCGATCTCATCCCGCACTTCGTTCGCAGTGCAGCCTTCATGCACTTCGGCGTCGACGCCGTCGAGGCGTGGATCGCGGCACCCGATGGATTCACGCCGACGCGTACCGCGCTCTTGCAGGAGCCGATCGCGGAGTACATGCGGCGCAAACGCGACAAGGCGCAGAGGGCCGGACGCCTGCGCAACCGCCCGCACTTCTCCCGTCCAGCGACCTGGCAGAAGTACGTGGTGGACTACACGCCCGAATACCTGCGCCCGCGTGTTTCGTCGCTGGTCGAAGGCTGGCGACGCGATCGCAAGCGGGTGCTCGTCTACGGAGCGGGTGAGCACACGGTCGCCCTCTTCAAGCTGACGAGCCTGCGCGATGCGCACATCGTCGGCGTCGCCGATCGTTCGCCCACGCTTCGGGGCGAGAGGCAGTGGGGCTTCGACATCGTCTCCCCCGCGGAGATCCCGGGGCTTCGCCCCGATGTCGTGTTGATCTCATCGGCGGCCAACCAGGATGAGATCGCCGCGGACCTCGCCTACCTCGGAACGATGGGGATCGAAGTCGTCACGCTCTATGGCGACCCGGACGCCGACAAGAGCGAACCCGGTGTGGCTCGGGCCTCGGCGGTCGAGCGTGAGCGAGGCGCCTTCGAGCGCGACGTCATGCTCCAGCGCGTGCGCGAACTCGTCGCACGCTGGAATCGCGAACAGCGCCGGGTCGTGCTCTATGGTGCCGGCGAAGAGACCTCGAAGCTCTTCAAGTGGACCGATCTCGCGAATGCGAACCTCGTCGCGATCGCGGAGCCCGTGAACCTGCTGCAGGGGGAGCGGTTGTGGGGCCTCTACACGGTGGCGCCCGAAACGATCGAGACCCTCGAAGCCGATACCGTGTTGATCTGTCGTCCGGATCCGCGAGGAGAGATACGCGCGAGCCTCGAAGCACTCGAACGGCGGGGGTTCGAAATCGCTTCGCTCTCGGAAACGACCATGGCGAAGGCGGAAGCCCCGCGGCGACGCGCGTCGTTGGCGCGGTCGATCAACCCGACGCCCTGAGCCTCGCCAGTCTGCTCAAGCGTTTCGCGCGACCCGCACGTCTCCCATGCGACGCGTGACGTGCAGATCGTCGAGGAGTTCCATCAGCGGCATCGCGGTGCGGCGACTGGTGCCGATGATGTCCTTGTACGTCTGGGTGTCGAGTTCTTCGTTGTTGGCGAAGTGTTCGGCGACCCGGCTCTTGAGGGCTTCGATCGCTTCACTCGCAAAGAAGAGGTCGCCCGGGGCGCGCACGACTTCGCCGCCGCGTTCGAGGTAGGCCATCAGGTCGCGAAACGTCTCGACATCGAGGTCGAGGCGCTCGGCCCAGTCCTTGATCGAAGGCGGTTCGAGGGCGGCTTCGGCGGCCTGCTCGCGAATGGTCGCCACGGCGGCTTCGCTCTTCGCGTCGAGGGTGGGGGTGAAGCCATGCCGCCATGCGTATTCGCCGCCGACGCAGACCTCACCGCGCTCTTCGAGGCGCCGGATCGCGAGTTCGGCCGCTTCGCTCGGGACGTTCTCGGGGAGTCGTCCGCGCAGGGTGCTGCGGCTCATGCCGGGGCGAAGCGGCTCCTTCGCGTGATAGGCGTCGAGCACTTCGAGGAGCCGGGTCTCCATGCGAGCGACGATGTCGTGGCTGAGCCAGCGCCCGGAACCGGCGTCGACGATCTTACCCGCTTCGGCGAGCGCTGCGAGTTCGGCACGAAGCACCTGCTTGTCGACACCGACCTCGAGGCCCAGATCCTTCTCCAGCGCGCCGGTCATGCCCGAGCGCACGACCCGCTCGCGGATGCCGCTGCGCAGCTCACCGGTCGCAAGCACCGCGAGTTCGCGCGCGAGTTCGGGATCGCTTCGCCGTCGATGCGGCGGTGCGATGTCGAGGATCACGCCCCCGCCCAGCGTCGCACCCGAACCTTCGAGCCGCGCGAAGCCCCGCGCGATGAAGCGGTCGCCCGCAACCAGCGGCACGGGATCACCATCGATGTGGATGCGCGCGAACGACTTGCTGCCGGGCTCGAACACCTCCGCCCCGATCGGCGCGAGGCGCGCGCGTCGTTCAGCGGTGCCAGAGAGGAACTCGATCGAAACCGTGCCCTCCCCCATCGGTGCACTCGGCAGCCAGAGCAGTTCGACATCGAGGGTCTGCGTCGGCGCGATCGATTCGCTTCGGCCGACCACATCGCCACGAGACACGTCGGCGACCTCGACCCCCTGCAGGTTGATCGCACAGCGCGCACCCGGTTCGACGCGCTCCTGTGCTTCGCCATGGGACTGCAGGCCGCGCACACGCGCCTTGTGTCCACGCGGAAAGATCTCGACGTTCGCGCCGCTTTCGAGGGCGGCGCCGAGCAGCGTGCCCGTCACCACCGTGCCGAACCCCTTCATCGCAAAGGCGCGGTCGATCGAAAGGCGGCTCGGCCCGAAGCGCGGCGTGCGCGGACGCGTTTCGCGCACGAGCTTGCCGAGCTCTTCTCGCAGCCGATCGATGCCATCTCCCGTCTCCGAAGAAACGGCCACCATCGAAGCGCCGGCGAGCGAAGTGGGTTCGAGCAGGTCGGCGATCTCCTCCTGCGCGAGTTCGACGACTTCTTCGTCGGCAAGGTCGCTCTTGGTGATCGCGACGAGCCCGGTCTCGATGCCGAGCAGGTCGCAGATCGCGACGTGCTCGCGCGTCTGCGGCATCACGCCTTCGTCCGCCGCGACAACCAGTATCACGAGATCGATCCCCGCCGCCCCCGAGACCATCGTGCGCACGAGCTTCTCGTGCCCCGGCACGTCGACGATCGCCACGCGCAGATCGTCCGCGAGGTCGAGCGCCGCAAAGCCCAGATCGATCGTAATGCCGCGCGCCTTCTCTTCCGGTAGCCGATCGGTGTCGACACCGGTGAGCGCGCGGATCAAGCTCGTCTTGCCGTGATCGATGTGGCCCGCCGTGCCGAGAACCAGCGATTCAGCGGGGGCCAATCTGCTCTCGTCCGACGTAGGGGCGCAGCACTTCTGGGATGCGAACGCTGCCGTCCGCCTGTTGGTGGATTTCCAGCAGGGCGAGGATGGCGCGCGCGTTCGAGATCGCGGTGCCGTTCAGAGTGTGGAGGATCTCGTTCTTCCCTTTCCCCTTGCCGTCCGGTCCACCCTTGCGCTTGAACCGCAGCTTCAACCGGCGCGCCTGGAAGTCGGTGCAGTTCGAGGTACTCGTGATCTCACCCCACGAGCCGCCCTCGCCGCGCCCGGGCATCCAGGCTTCGAGGTCGAACTTGCGGTAGGCGGGCGCTCCGAGGTCGCCGCTCGCGACGTCGATCACCCGGTACGGGATTTCGAGATCGTCGAAGATGCGTTGCTCGATGCGAAGCAGTTCGGCGTGCTCCGCCTCACTCCGCTCGGGCGTCGTGAAGACGAACATCTCCGTCTTGGTGAACTGGTGCACGCGATACAGACCCTTGCTCTCGCGCCCGGCCGCACCGGCCTCGGTGCGGAAGCAGTGGGAAACGCCCGCGAGTTTGATCGGCAGATCGTCCTCGTCGAAGATCGTGTCCGCGTACATGCCGCCGAGGGTGATCTCCGCCGTACCGACGAGGCAGAGGTCGTGGCCCGCGAGGCTGTAGATCTGCGTCTCCTCACCCCTCGGGTTGAAACCGAGGCCCTCGATGATCTCGGGACGCGCGACGTCCGGCGTCGTCACCGGCGTGAAGCCCTCGTCGATCAGGATATCGAGCGAGTAACGCTGCAGTGCGATGTCGAGCAGCGTGGCTTCGTTCTTCAGGTAGTACCACTTCGAACCCGCGACGGTGGCCGCGCGCTCGAAGTCGACGAGATCGAGGTCTTCACACAGGGCGAGATGGTCCTTCGGCTCGAAGTCGAACTGCGGGATCTCACCCGAGCGGCTGATCTCGCGAAAATCCTCCTCGCCCCCGACCGGGCTTTCGGGATGCAGGAAGTTGGGCAGACGCCCCATCGCAGCCGAGAGCACCGACTCCGATTCGCGCAGCCGCGTTTCGATCACCGCGACCTGCTCCTTGAAGCGCCGCCCCTCGGCGGTGTGGGCCTCACGCTCTTCGGGGTCCATCTTCCGCTTGCCGGATTTCTGGTGCTCGTTGCGCTGGCGGTTCACGTCACCGAGTTCGGTGACGAGCAGGTTGTGGCTGCGATACAGGCGCGTGATCGCCTCGAGGTCGACCTCGACGCCGCGCTTCTTGCAGCTATCGGCGATCTCGTCCGCGCGATCGTTGAGGGCTTTCAGGTCCAACATGGTGGCGGAAGAGAAGCACAGGGGGTGCCTTCGAACCACCGAGCGATTCGCAGGGGGTCGGGCCCGCTCACCGGGGGACGGGCGCGCGGCGGGGCTCAAGCGGGGATCTGCACACCGAGGCGGCGCGCCATACGCAGCGCGTCTTCGCCGGCCGGGATGCCCGCTTCGTGCAGCCTCACGAGCCCATCGGCGAGCACGCTGCGCGCAGCCGAACGGTTGCCCTCGCGCATGTAGGCCAGCGCCTCGAGGCGGATGGCGTGCTCCTCGAAGGGGTCGGCCTCGCGAACCCGCGCGACCAGCGCCCGCGCCGCGTCGAACTCGCCGATGCCGAGGCGCAGCTGGGCGGCACGCAGCGCAGCGCGGATGAAGCGCGCGCGCAGGCGGGTGCGCTCGCCCTCGGCCCAGGTGGCCTCGGGGGCATCCTCGAGGTATTCGCCGCGGTAGAGCGCGATCGCGCGATCGATGTTCGCGAGGGTCGCACGGGGATCCCCGGTGCCATCGGCGAGTTCGGCGGTGTCGAGCAGCGCTTCGAAGCGCTGGGCATCGGTGGTGAGTCCATCGCCGATGCGCAGGGTGATGGCGTCGCCGCCTGTAGATAGAAAGAAGGAAGGTTCGCCCGACTTGCGATGCGGCTCGAGAAGCTTCGAGGCGTGGCGCAGGTTCACGCGGAGGTTGTTGCGCATGGCCTCGTCGTCGAACTCGGGCCAGAGCGCCGCGCCGACGGTTTCGCGCGGGGTGCCCGGATGTTCGATCAGGTATTGGAGCATGGCGCGCACTCGGCCCCGACGGAGGATCGGGTCGTCGACCGAGACGCCGTCGCGTTCCAGATCGAGAGGGCCGAGCACGCGTAGCAGGAGTTCGCCGGAGGGGCGTTCGGGCACGCTCGCCAGGAGTTGCTTCGCGACGGCGCGGGCCTTTCGGTTGGCGTGGGTTGCCAGCGCACGAAGGGGATCGCGTTGGGATTCGGCGAGTTTGTGGGCCAGTTCCTCGGCATCCGCGTTGCCGCCTGCAATCGCCGCGACGGCGAGTTCGAGCATGAGGTGGGGCACGAAGAAGGTGCGCAGCACCGCGGTTTCCTTCCAATCGAGGGCGGCCGCCAAAGCCACATCGCCCTCCTCGCGGAACGAAACCAACGCCCGCGCGGCGTCGAGGCCGAGTTGGAAGACGCCACCGCATTCCCCTGCATCGAACAGCGAGCGGAGCTTCGGCGAAACCACATACGCCATCGGGTAGCCGCGCTTCCACAGGCGGTTGTTCAATCGATCGGCCGAGAGTTCGGCGACTCCGGCTTCGACGCCGACACGGGCCGCTTCCTCGTCGCCTTCGAGTAGCCGCACCGCGAGCTGCCCGACGATGGCAGCCTGCGGTCCATCGCGGTTCGCGTACTCGCGGTAGGTGAGCGCTCGTGCGAGATGCTCCCGTGCGGCGTCACCGCGATCGAGCACGGCGTTCATGAACGCGAGGTTGCCCCCCACCGACGTGGCCTGGTTGCGCATCTCGTTCACCGAGGCCACCGGTCGCGCGTCGAGGGGGCGGAGTTGGTCCCAACCGACCTGTCCGCCAAACCACATCGCGTCGTATCGATTGGCGATCAACAAGCCGGTGTTCGCGGTGGTGGCGACGGGAAGTGCGCGGTCGATCTCTTCGAGGGCGCGATGGGGGAGCCCGGCGTCGAGTGCGCCGATGGCTGCGGTGGTGGCGTCGCTTCCCGCAAGCGGAACACTGGTTGCGCGTGC
This sequence comes from Myxococcota bacterium, assembly GCA_028278345.1. Taxonomy (GTDB): domain Bacteria; phylum Myxococcota_A; class UBA9160; order UBA9160; family UBA4427; genus DUBZ01. The sequence continues at coordinate 87,408 of JANQEL010000100.1, read as the reverse complement.
GGCTTCGAGGTGCGCTGCGGTTTCCTCGAACGGTCGACGCTCGATGACCGCGCAAGTCGCACGACACAGCGCAGCAACGGCAACCGCACGCGGCAGCTCGACTTCGTCTGCGCGGCTCGCCAGTTCGCGCAATCCATCGGCATCGAACATCGCAAAAGCCACGGTGGCGAGCAGGTCGAGGGCCGCGGTTTCGAGTTCGGCTTCGCCGTTCTTGCGGAAGCCGTTCGCCGCGGCCTGCAGATCGGGTCGCGCACCCCGCGGATCGGAACGCATGCGAAGGCGTCCGGCGAGGAGGCGCCCGCAAGGGGTCTCGGCGAGGGCAGCCGGAAGCATCGACGAAAGCGTTTCGAGCCGTTCGGTGGGGATCTCGGAGGCGTCGCTTCCGGCGAGTCGTTCGAGCAGCCAGTGGGTCTGCTCCGCACCGGCTCGCGCGATCGAGAGCGAGAGCGCCTCGCGATAGGCGAGCTCATCGACCAGGGATTCGAGCGCACAGCGCAGGTCGACAGCGCTCCACTCGTCATCGACTTCGGCGAGCGCCTGACTCCACAGTGCGTGCAGCACCATGCGGCCTTCGTCGTCGACGCGCGAGAGCGGGAGGTCGCCGAGGAAGTCCTCGAGTTCGCGGCTCTCACCGCAGAAGGCCTCGACGCGCTTGCGGTCGAACCAGTCGAGGTGGACCAGGCGCGCGAGGTCGCGGCGCCTTCGCGGCGGCAGCGATTCGACGATCTCTTCCCAGAGGTAGTCGCCGACGCGGTGGCTTCCCGAGCGGGCGGCGAGCTCGAGCAGTGCGGGCCAACCGCCGAGCTCGGCGGCCGCGCCGTTTTCGAGCCCACTCGAACGCATGGCGAGAAAGGCCGTCTGCTCTTCGCCCGAGAAGACGAAATCCGATTCGTGGAGGAAGACCGCGTCACCGTTGGCTTCGAGGCGCGCCGTATTGAAGGGCGGCGCCCGTCGACTGGCGAGTACCAGGTGCCCGTTCTCCGGAAGCGTATCGACCAGGCGTGCGAGCAGTGCAGCGGCTTCGCCGTCCTGCGAGAGATGATGAACGTCGTCGACGTGAAGCACGACTTCTTCGGGACTGAGTTTCCAGAATGCGTCGCACACCGCGCGCACCGTGTCGGGCTTCGCCGGGTCGGCTCCCGTCGTGCGACGAAGGGCTGCAGCGAACTCGGCTTCGCGATCATCGATCGCCCGGCAACCGAGATAGAGATCAATGCCGTAGGGATCGTGGCGATTCTTATCGATCGCTTGAAGCAGTGTCGTCGTCTTGCCGAAACCCGCGCCCGCGCACAACACCGTCAAGCGTCGCTCGAAGCGACCGTCGAGGGTGTCCTGGAGCTGCGGGCGTTCGAGCCAAGCTCGGGAGTCGCGCCGAGGCAAGGTCGATCCAGGATGAGCGGGGGAAGTGGTCGGCATGGGGGCAACACGTTCTGAGGACTCGGGTCCACAGGCCGCCGCCGCGAATACTCAATACAAGAAGCACGGCGGAATGGGTTCAGGCTAGCTGTGCGATCGGGGAGCAACAATGAAGGTCGCGGTGTGTCACATCGGAGTGTCGACACCGGAAAACGACCGTTCAGCGATTCGGTTTCATCGCCTCGCAACGGGCTTCGTCGACGAAACGAATCCGCACGTTCGTGGTGCCGAGGTGGTCGGTTTGGGTGGCGATGTGCAGCGCGTATGCGGATAGGGGCACAGTGGGTCGACGGCGCGACGCTTGGGATCGGCGGCTTTCGGGACCACGGATGGCGACCGTTTGCCACAGGGCACGGGGGCGGTGAGGCGCCGATGGCCTGAGACCGGCCGGGTGCGAACAGGCCACCATGCGTGGTACCCGTTTGATTTGCCTGCTTGCCCGCGGAGAGGTGGCAGAGCGGTTGAATGCACCGGTCTTGAAAACCGGCAGGGACTCACGTCCCTCGAGGGTTCGAATCCCTCCCTCTCCGCCAATCTACCAGCGGGCGCAGCGCGCCCTTGGGCCGCAGGCGCTTCGATTTCCTTGCGGAGCGCCGTGCGCTCCTGGGCCGCGGGCGCTTCCTGCTGCGGTCGAGGGTCTGAGCGCCGCCTGGCGCATCGACGTGCACAGGTGTCTCGCGCGCGAGTTGGGGTGTTCTCGCCGCCGGTTTCGGGGGCCCGAAGTCGGGAAAACCGAACAAAACCGGCGACGTGGGCGTCACCTGCGCGCCTCTTTTCGTTATGGTCTGCCGCTGCGGAGAGGTGGCTGAGTGGCTGAAAGCGCGCCCCTGCTAAGGGTGTATAGGTCTACGCCTATCGAGGGTTCGAATCCCTCCCTCTCCGCCATTCGTCGCTATGCGACGAATGGCTGGGCCGCGGGCGCTCTTTTTTGCAGCTCGCCGCGCGCCCTTGGGCCGCGGGCGCTTCTTGCTGCGGTGTAGGTAGATAGAAGGAAGCGCGGCGGGTCGTGAGCGCGACCCCTACGCGGAGAGATGGCCGAGTGGCTTAAGGCGCACGCTTGGAAAGCGTGTGTACGGCAACGTACCGTGGGTTCGAATCCCACTCTCTCCGCCACCAAGTCTCTCGTTGCAGAGACTTTGGCCTGACACTCGATATCGGGTCGAGAAAAGGCCGCGATTCCGCGGGGTGTTGGCGGCTGCGCCGTGGAGTATCCGAACCGGAGACGGAGATTTCGGCCGCATGTGACGGCGCACGCCGCGCTTTTCTCCGCAGCCGAGTGGGCCGGTTCGGTTTCGCCTTTGATTCGCGCGAAAGTCCATACGCAACAGCGCGATCCATACCGCGAACTTGAACCACCGGCCGATCCTACTCGAGGAAGTAGTCGAGCGGCTTTCGGTATAGCCGAGCAAAGGCCCTCAACTCGATCACGTCGACGCGGCGGTCTCCACTCTCCGACTTTGAGACAAAAGCCTGAGTTCGGCGCAGGCGCTTGGCTACTTGGACCTGCGTAAGGCCCGCCTCGGTTCGGGCGGCCTTGAGGCGGATCAGAAACCGCCGGTAAGGCGGCGTACGAGTTGACTCCATGGGCACGCCACGAAAGGTGCGAGCCCTGATCGAATATTCGATTGTAGAATATTCGATGGTACGGTTGAGAAGACGGTGGGAATCGCGATCGACGAATCGCCATTCGTCACCGCGCTACTTGAAGGGGGTGGCGAGTGACCGGCAGAGCGACTTCGCTGCAGAGCGCGTCGAAACGATCCGCGAGATTCGAAATTCCGCTGGTACGCGCAGTTGGCAAACTTGATTCGGTTCGGCGGAAGCTACGAACACCGACCTTCCTCGATCAGCGATCACCCATCCGCCGCGACAACCACTGGTCGGGTGAAGACACCGGTGCTTCGGCTCCCGGAATAGTGAGCCTCGGGCCGAAATCGATTCCGGTGTCCCTCCACGGGTTCGTAGTCTTCGTCGCAGGTGTTGTTGCTATCGCTGGTTGCGGCTCAAGCGAGCAAGACGCTCGGCAGCAAGAATGTCAGGCCAAGGCGGACATCTTCAAGAAGCACGTCGTTTCGGCTGACTTCAGTGTGGAGGAGGCAAACCGCTTGCTTCAGACGGTGAGTCAATGTGATCCCTCGGCCTATTCAAAGATTGGCGAAGTAGCGGCTCCCGAGCCGAGCCTGGAAACCTACGAGGGGCGACTTGCGATGCTCGTTGCTCACCGCGAGAGTCTGCGCAGAGCTGAGCTTGAGGAAGGACGAGAACGAATCGCGAGGTATGAGAAGGCGAAGCGGGCGAAAGCTGCGGCGGCAGCGGCTGTGGCCGAGAAGAAGCCTGGAGAGTCGAGCCCTCGGGCGAACCCCTTCGAGACCGAGCTTCCGGCACCGAAACCTTGCGAGGGTTTGAGCGAAGTCGAGCAGCTTGACGCGAGAGCTAAGCGGTCCGGATACGGCGGATACTCCAACACACTGGTGGGTCTATTGGTCAGCGGGCTTCGCGAGGGAGGTCTCGAAGATCACGTTGACAAGGTCGTCGGGTGCCCTGAGACGAATCGGTCCGCTTGCGAGCGGTGGGATCGAAAGTTCAAATTCAGCCACCAGAACGACCTGGGTGTGTACTACGACTTTTCGGAGTTCATCGACGATGAGCTGGTTGAACTCTCGATCCGAGTGATGATCACTGAGCCGGGAAAGATCTACGTCAAGGGACAGTCTCTGGATCCCGGCTTCTATGTGTTTCGAGGTGTTCTGCCGTACCAGGACGCTTCCGGTAGTTGGGAGAGGGGGTTGGCGTTCCTGAAGGTCGAGCTATCTGACGGATGCTAACCCAAAGGGCTCACGGACTTGGGCAGCTCGGCTACTTTCGTGTGTAGTGACGGTCGAACTCTCTCAGGATGTTCGGATTGTAGAAATCCTTGTGGCTGCTTCTTGGATTACCCGGGTCGAGCAGGCGGGTTCTAACGAACTTCGGATCATCGAGTAGTGGGCGTCGGATGTCGTGAAATTTCTTCGTAAGCTTGAAGTCAGAGAAGCGAGTTCGAAGCTTCCGGACCAGTTCGTTGTAGTCCCACGGATACCTCTTTCGGATGTCTTCTTCACTGAGAGTCACCTTGGGCGCGTTGGGATCCGTGGTGATGGCAAGTGCCGCAGCCGCGTCTGGAGCGGAGCGCTTGAATGAGAGATTGACCTCCAGCGACACACTGAAGTCGTCATCAGACGCCGGTTTCGCTTCGCGAACTACTTGGGCCAGATAGCCGACGAGCTTCCCTTCATCTGGTGTAGCCGGAAGCGCAGACAACGTAGCTGGAGCGGACACGAATCCTACGGGCATTAGGTACAGACTGTACCGACTCAGGTCGTGATTGAACCATCGACGCGCCAGCTCTATGAAGTTCTTTACCGCGGCAGTGCCGAGTTCAAGGACCTGCTTTGAAAGTTGCGGACTTGCATTGAAGTAGTGAATTGCGTTGTCGCGCACCTCGATCAATCCATCGAGGTTGGCCTTCACTTGCGGCGACAGTCGCGAGGCAGCTGTCGCATCAAGTGCCACCATGGTTCGTCCAATCGACAGCGTGTGTGGATTACCACTTCGGTTTCTGCGGATGTATAGCTTCAACGACTGCGTGCCCCGAGCCGTCGTCCGAGGCTCGCGCACGTAGAGACAGCGGGGATCGTTGTCGTTGTCCTCAACGAGTTTCGCCTTTAGGAGCAACTCCCAGGCATTAAGTGTCAGAATCGCGAACGACTCCTCGCGATACTTGAAATCCGGCTTGTTGTAAATCTCAATCGCGGCGAGAAGCGCAGCCTCAGCCTTTCGCAACAACCGGACAGAGCGGGTTAGGTGAGGCATCTATATCTCCAGCGCCTCCGTGATGGCCTGGTGTAGATCAGTCGCGTTCGAGCTGCTTTCGCAACTCGCTCAGAGTCTTCTCAGCTTCTTCAATCTTGCTAAGAGTGGCTTTGTCGCCCTTGAGCTCCGCAAGCGTTGTCCATGAATGACGTCTAATGGAATCGACTAGCGCCGATACTTCGCCTGCGAGTCCTTCAGGCTTGTCGGGGGTACTCGGCGCTGCTTTCTCTAGGGAGGACTTGATCGTGGACTCATCACTGAGGAATTCGGCCTTGGCCACCGGGTCGCGGAGAATCTTGCGAAGTTCTCGGATGTCCTTCGAATTGGTAATCTTCTCCTCGTTCACCTTCTTTACGATTGCGTCGAGGATCGTAGGTGTCACGAGTTTCTTGTTGAGATTCTTGATCTCGCGGGCCCAAGTAATAGATGCTCCTGGATCCTTGACGTCTCCGAGCTTCTCTGAGAGCTGGTAGATTTCTACGAGCTTATCAAGGGCACGAACCGTGATACCGAGGATATTGGCTGCGCTAGCCCGGCCCACCAGATCAACGAGCCGGTAGGCGACACCTTCCTTTTCTTTCCTATCCCACTCCTTTCTCTGGCGATGAATGTAGACCCAAACCCGCAACCGTTCGTCGTCCTCTAGTACGCGATTGGTGATCTCGACTGGGATCGAACGGAATTGGTCTTTCTTCTGAACCTCGACAAGAATCTTCGAGTTCGTCCAACGGCGATCCCCGTCAACGATCCGATACTTGCCACTGTGTTCCGGATGTGGTTCGAGAAGCAGGGGTTCGAAGATCCCCTCGTTCGCCTCGATCTGACGCTGTAGCTCTAGATCCTCCTTGGGTGTGATGCGCGGCTGATTATCGTTGGGCAGGATGTCGTACAAATCCAGGGTCGTGCGGTAGGTCTTTAGGAGAGTCCGTCCGAGGCGACGCTCCTGCCAATTGATCTCGCTGTCGTCCGATGGCTGCACGACGCCCGGATCATCGGGAATCTTGTGGGCGGTTTGGTTTCCCATGAGTCCGCTATTCCCGTTCGCCCTGGACGATTGCTGAGACGTCGACATCGATTCCGTGAACAGCATGCTGCTGCTTCTTGAGCATGGTGCCTCGCTTCTTCCAGACGCTCTGGTGCTGCCGCAGTTCGCGCACGTCGAGTTCTAGGAGCTGTTCGGTCAAGCGTTCCATCTCACCGAGTTTTAGTCGAAAGTTTTCCGAGGTGATGTACTCGTAGAGAGCCTCACGCTTCTCGGCACGACGCTCCCTGCTGAGGCCCAGCACATGGAGCTTGACAAGAGCCGAACGAACAATCTGGACGATTTCGGAAACACGCCCAGGGCTGGCGACGATCACATCGGATTCGATCGAGAGTTGTCGCTTGTTCTTGGGGAAGACGGTTGTAGACAGGATCGCGTAGTCCGCATCCGCTTCAACTTGATCCTCTCGAAGCTTCGTCGCGAAATTCGACTGCCACGACTTGCGGTTCTTGCTGTCGATGAGAACTACACCGGCTACTTCTCCCTTGTGCCGGACTGAAATCTTGATGTCAGCCCCGCGCTCGCCCTTCTTCACGCGAGTGATCTCGTCCTCGGGAAACTGGTCCCGCAGCGAGTCATAGAGGTCGATTTCTGCGCCGTCACCAAGTTCGTTTGCAGTCTTCTCATCCAGCTTTCGTTGAACCTCGCTGAACTTCTTCTGGAGCGCTTCCTGCTTCCGAGTGAACTCGGCATGCTGCTTCAGAAGCGCCTCATCGCGATCTTTCTCCAGTGCAGTTCGAACTTGATTCGAGGCCGCCTCTACCGCCTCTTTCTTCGCGATCTCTGCCTCTGCTGCGACCTTTGCGTTGTGCGCGATGGCCGCGTCGCGTTCTTTCGCAGCGTTCGTTACTTGCTCTTCACTCGACTTGAGTAGAGCTGCTTTCTTGGCAAGTTCCTCTACGTGCTCGGACTGGAGTTTTGCTGTCGCAGTTTCGACCGCTCGAGCGATCCGAGCAGCCGAATCCCGAGCTGCTTCTTCGGCCTTCTTGATCGCCTCTGCGCGCTCGGCTTGGGCGGTTTTCAGCTTACTCGTGCTGTCGTTGGCTGACCGCTTTAGCTTCTCGACCTGGGCAAGCAGAGTGGCATGCTTGCGGCTTTCTTCGGTGCTTAGTTTCTCCAGGGCTTCCGCCTGCTTCTTCTCCATCTCGCGGCGCGTCTTGTCGGTCGCCTCGCTGATCTGACGCTGGGCTCGTTCGCCGGCCTTCTCCTCAACCACCTTCCGTTGCTCTTCAGCATCTCGCCGAAACTGGTCTTCCAACTCGCGGCGCTGGTCCTCGAGCTTTCGCTTCTCGCGGCTACGGATCTTGGTTTCCACCTCGACGTACCGTTGCTGATCAAGGGGGGATTCGCAGATGGGGCATCGCTTGCCTGTGGCTTGTTCAAGTTCAAGGGCCATGGTCATCCTCCGACACATTAGGAACTAGAGGGACCTTTTTAGTCCCTTTGTCTCCCTCTTGTCAAGCGATCCATCTGAAATCTCTTCAACGTGTGGTTTTTGTTGGACTTTTTTCCGGCGCCACTCTGGCGGCCTCCAAAATTGGTGAACTGAGCCGTCGCTGACCATGGTGTGACGCTCGACGATGGCGCCGCAGCTGTCATCCGCCAGCAACGCGTTAGGCGGCGGTAGTAGCCGGTTCGGGTGCAGACTGTCCTTCAATCAAGACCAAGCACCTTCTTCTGTTCCGCCCACGCCAGCGGTAGATCGATCCGCTTCGTCAGCTCCTCTGCGGTCAGGTCGATGGGCTGTGTTCCCGTGAGAACGTTGGAAATGACGTCGGGAGCGAGGAAGGCAAGCGGTATCGATCGGCCCACATAGCGTTGGGAGACGCCTTCGGCTTTCGCGATTTCTGCGAACGATGTCACTTCTCCGTTCGCGAGCTGCTCGAACCACCGGCGCGCACGGACGATCGCCTTCACTAGAGCCGGGTCGACACGCGTGTCCATGGAACCCTTCGTCTCGCGCGCAAGAATAAGTCGCATCTCGACGCCGCGGCGGCGAATGTTGATTGGGATCACGTCGCGGATGACGAAGCCTTCTTTACTGACGACGCTCGATAGATCGAGATGAATCGTCATCTCGTCCGCACGGAGATCGACGCGTTGAACGTACCCGAGAGGTTTGTCGTCCCATCGCTCTACGCTTTCGATCAGAGCTGGAATGTGTGCTTCTTCGATTCGCGACGCTCGAGCCACGCGAGCGAGTTCCGAGGGACACCCGAGTAGGGCCAATGCGGCGCTACCTACTAAGCGCTCGATCTCGCGTGCAGGTAGCCTCCAACGTGCGGTCTGACCACGCGAGCCATCGCCCTCTGCTCCCGCGGGAAGTGCATTCCGTGAGACGTAGTACCGATAACGTCTGCCGGACTTCACAGAATGGCTCGGCGTGAGCGCGTTCCCCGCCTGGTCGAAGAGCTTCCCTCGGAGTGGGCTGGAATGGGTTGCTACGCCTCGTGACGATTGCGGAGGAGCCTGCTCCTCAAGCTGCTTCTGGACTGAGTTCCAGGTCTCGGGATCAATGATCGCTGGGTGCTGTCCTTCGAAGCTCTCGCCGTTGTGGGCGATGCGCCCGATATAGAGCGGGTTGCCGAGTAGACGATAGATGTGACCTCGACTCAGGGGGCGGCCGCCACTCATGTGGCGATCGGCGTCTTCCCGAACCTTGGTGGTCAGCCTCAGACGATCCGCCGCCTCCTTGACCAGCCGCACGGAGCCATGCTCGAGATAGAGCCGAAACACGGTTCGAACCGTCTCGGCCTCGGACTCGACAATCGTGAGCGTCCGACCGTCTGGCTCGTAGCCAAGTGGCACCGGACCCCCCATCCAGAGTCCCTTGCGCTTTGAGGCCGCGATCTTGTCCCGGATCCGCTCACCGGTGACCTCGCGCTCGAACTGCGCGAAGGACAGGAGCATGTTCAGCGTGAGGCGCCCCATGGAAGTCGTGGTGTTGAATTGCTGGGTCACCGACACGAAGGAAGCTTCATGTGCGTCGAGGACTTCGACGATCTTCGCGAAGTCGGCAAGCGACCTGGTCAGCCGGTCGACCTTATAGACGACAACCGTGTCGACCTTGCCTGCCTCGATATCTTCCAGGAGGAGATGGAGCGCCGGGCGATCGAGTGTTCCCCCGGAGTAGCCGCCGTCGTCGTAGCGGGTGCGAACGAGACTCCACCCCTCGCTCTTCTGGCTTCGGATGAACGCCTCGCAAGCTTCGCGCTGAGCGTCGAGAGAGTTGAAATCCTGTTCGAGACCCTCCTCGGAGGATTTGCGGGTGTAGGTGGCGCAGCGTCGCTTCTTAGCCGCCGCCATTGGTGTCGCCTCCGTTCAATCCGAAGAACCTTGGTCCGGACCATCGCGTGCCCGTGATCTCCCGAGCGACGGCCGAGAGCGATGGCCACGTCGTGCCGCGGTACTCGACACCCTCCTCGAGGATCAGGACTTCGTGGACCCTGCCCTGCCACTCGCGTAGGAGGCGAGTACCCGGCTTGATCGCAGGAACAGCGGGTACGATGGGGCGCCCCGCTTCGAGGTCCGTGGCCGCTCGATCGAGCCGTCGGCGCGTCACCCGATCAAGGCCACCCAGGGCACGCACCTGGATCTGGTAGCCGATGGCACGGGTCAGGAACTTGCGGCTCATGTGCGGAGGGCACGGGGCATCGAAGAATTCACTCCAACGCTTCTTGAGATCCGCATGGGAGACCACTTCGAGCGCAGCGATCTCGGTTGAGATCGACTCGGCCGACCTGGCGGGCTTGGGCACCGGGTGCCTCCTTGGTGGACCCGCGCAGGACGTCTACGCGGGTCCCCCATACACGCTCGCGGTGGCCAGGAAGTCAACGCAGCTGCGCCGACATTCCGATCTCTCCGGTGCACATTCGCCAGGCATTCGCCCCGGGCGATGGAAGCCCGATCGCAGAATCGCGAACGCCGGAGTCACCGCCTCGACGGTTCAGATCGACGAAATGTGTATGCGAACCCTCCGTTTCGTAGCCCAGGCGAGGAACTGCGAGACGCTATCCACCTGGTCGTCGAAGCGCCCATATGGAAACGCCAGGATCTCGAGGAGGAAATCGTCGAGCCAGGGTGCCGTCCTCGGAAGCAGGACGTGCCCCGCCTCGATCTTGGCGCTCTGCGCTTCGAGGCGAACGACCTTGTCCCTGTCCGGCTTGATGGCGATCGGGCGGAGCCCTTCGTTCCGAAGCTCCTGAATGAGTGACTGCCCCGTGCTCGCGTCCTCGATCAAGATGGAGCTGGCCTTGAACGCCTTGGCGTGCTTGATCGCGAACCGACGAAGGTCGGGGAACTCGAGCCGCTTCCGCTGCACGTCCAGCAGGTAGAGGTCGGACTTCCGCTTCAGCCAGGTGGTGCAGACCGAGAAGTCGTTCCTATTGTCCGCCTTCGCGGCCGTGTCCCAGCTCTGAACGATCTGATCGCCACTTTCGCGGGACGGGGTCGCCGTGTAGGTGCGGAACCACTTCCTGCGAATCAGGGCACCACCGGAGGGCACCGGGGCCTGCTGGTACTGGGCGGAGAACGCCTGGCTGCCATCGAGGCCTTGAGATCATTCAGCACATCGAGCGGTTCGCGCTCCGGGTGCAGGATCTGTCCGGCGGGGCGGTGATAGAACGTACTGGCACTGACCGCGACCTCTTCGGGGACTTCTGCGATCGCTGGCAGGTTGAGGTGCGTCCAACCGGGGGCTTTCGCGATCACGTGCCCTACGAGGTCATCGACGTGGAGCCGCTGCATGATCAGCACGATCGCGTCTTCGGTCTTGCGATCGAGGCGTGAGGCCAGTGTCGAGTCATACCAGTCGGCCACCGCTGCTCGCTTGGTCTCCGACATGGCCTCGGCGGGCTTCATCGGATCGTCGATGACGATGAGATTCCCGCCGCGGCCCGTGAGGGTCCCTCCGACCGAGGTACCGAGTCGGTAGCCTCGAGCTGTGGTCTCGAACTCGGACTCGGCGTTCTTCCGAGGATCGATGCGAGTCCCGGGAAAGAGGGTCCGGTACCAGGCACTCTCCATCACGATCCGGCAATCGCGCGCGTGCTTCGCGGCGAGGTCCTGCGAGTAGCTCGCCGCCACGATCCGAAGCGTCGGGTTGTGGCCGAGACAGAAGGCCGGGAAGGCCACCGACGCGCAGATCGACTTCAGGTTCCGGGGCGGAAGCGTGATGATCAGCCGGCGGATGTCTCCCTCGAGAATCCGTGTCAGCTGATACGTGATGGCCTCGACATGCCAGTTCGGAAGGAACTCCTGACCCGGGACCACAGTCTGAAAGCAGCGCTGGGTAAAGGCGGTGAGGTCGTTGCGGAGGATGGATTCGAATAGAGCACGGTTGTTCATGACGTTTCCTGCTTGGGGTTGGGGGTTGTGTTGTTCTGGACCTGTCGCCGATCTTGATCACGACGGATCCGATCTTCGAAGGCCTTCATGACCTCGAATTCGTCTTCGAGGAGCGTCTCCTCGGAATCGGGGGTGCCCTCGCCGGTCTCGAGCAGGCGCATCATCATCGAGACCAAGAGCGCCCCGGCGCGGTTGTCGCCCTTGAGCGTCTTGGCGACGAGGGTCTTCACGACGGCGCGCTGTTTGCTGACCTTGCGCGACTCCTCGCCTTCGCGAACGATGATCCGCTCGCTCAACTCCTCGGTGAGGTCGGTCTTGAGGTTCTTGGTTCCTTTGGGGCGGCCGCGAGGGTTGCCGGATTGGCCCTTCCTGAAGCGGGTGTGCTTTGGGGGCTTGCCGTAGCCCACCTCGTACTCGGCCTCGGTTGCTTCGGCGGTAGCGGGCTTGTCTTCGCTCATCGTTGGTCCTCATCGCTGGGGGTGGCGGCGGTGGGTTCGCTGGCGGGAGGGGTTTCGGACTCCGCTGCACGAAGCGCAGCCAGCTCGTCGAACGTGAGGCCGCTCTCGGCGTGGATCGCTTCGAGCCCAGCGTGCTCGGCCAACCGGCGGATCGTGGTGTCGACGTAACGGGGTTCGAGTTCGATGCCGTATCCGACACGGCCCGTGCGCTCAGCGGCGAGCAGTGTCGTTCCCGAACCTGCGAAGCCATCGAGCACGCGGTTGCCCCGTTTCGTGCAGTCGAGGATCGCGTCCGCCACCAGCCGCACGGGCTTTACCGTGGGGTGAATGGCAAGGTGGTTGTCGCGATCGTGCCCAAAGCTGTTGGCACCGGCGTAGCGCCAGACGTTGCTGCGCGAGCGGCCGTGCTTTCCGAGTTCGACGTTGTTCGTGTGCGGCGCGTCGCCGACCTTGAAGACGTGGACGAACTCGTGCTGGGACCGATAAAGCGAACCCATACCGGCGTTCGTCTTCACCCACACGCAGACGTTCTTCTGTTCGGAGTAGATCTCGCGAGTCGCGGTCAGCAGCTCTGCGCTGTGCCGCCAGTCCATGCATACAAAGTGAAGGGAGCCGTTCCGGCTGTACGCAGCGTGGTGCGCGAGAGCTCGCTCCAGGAACGCGATGAACTCAGCCTCGCTCATCTCTCCGCTCGCCATGGCGAATTCGTCATGGCGGGCCCGGCCCAGTCCCGAGACATGTCCATCAATGGGGACGTTGTACGGCGGATCGACGAACACGACGTGGGCCTCCTTTCGTCCGAACAGCTCCTCGTACGTCCTCTTGTTGAGGGCGTCACCGCAGAGCAGCCGATGGGGGCCGATCTGCCAGAGATCGCCGGGGCGCGTCACGGCCGGATGCTCGATGCTGGATTCAGGAAGCTCGTCGGCGGGGTCCGATTCGGTTTCGTCGGACTTCCCGCCGATCAGGAGATCGATCTCCGGGGCGTCGAACCCGATGACCTCGAGGTCGAATTCGAGTTCGATCTCAGAGAGCCACTGCAATTCGATGGCCAGGAGGTCATGGTCCCACCCGGCGCACTCGGCGAGCCGGTTGTCGGCGATCACGTAGGCACGGACCTGCTCTTCCGAGAGATGCTCGAGCCGGAGGGTGGGAACTGTCTCCATCCCGAGCTGCTTCGCGGCGCGAACCCGGCCGTGGCCGGCGATGACCGTTGCGGATGCATCGATCAGGATCGGGTTCGTGAAACCGAACGTCTTGATCGAGGCCGCGATCTGGCGGATCTGCTTCTCGGAGTGGGTCCGAGGGTTGTTCCGTCGAAGGGCGAGCGACGCGATAGAGCGGTGCTCGATGCGCGCATCGAGCAGCATTCCTACGCGATCAGCTTCCGCGGGCGGGGCCGGCTTCGGGTTCGGGGTGTCTGAGAGAGAATTGTCTTGGTCGCGGTGGTTTTCTTCCATGGGGAACAGAGTGGTTCCCCGGCCGTATCAGCGGAAGCCATCTACTAGCGATAGCCGTCCACCTGGATGTTCCAGATGGACGGATGAGTGCAGCTAACGGCAACACCGACGCAACTGTTCCTCAGACACCCTGTTATCGGCGGCCTTGAATGATGTCGATGATGCTCTTCTCGCTCAATTGGCGATCGCCGCTAGCAGGTTGCTCGTCGAGCCTGCGGCGAATGTGTCGCGCGATCTGCGCGAGCGATGGTTCTGGCCTGCCCCGCTTCGACTGTTTCTCACGAAACTCGTCTGCCATGGCGCGGATCTGGTCGTTTCGAACCTTCATCCTTTCCGTTTTCGTCTCGCGTCCCTTCGCCTGGCCGGGAGTCCGCAACCACTGAAGCCGGTTGCGCGCGAATTCCTCGGACGACGCGTTTCTCAGCTCGCCGCGCACTGCCTCGGCATGGCTGAGTGACCACAAGAGGTCGTCGAGATCAACGCTGGGATCGGACCGATGGAAGGCCTTCAGGCGCCCCTTGAACTCGAGCGCGGAGCGAAGGAGCTGCAAGGAGATTCCGCGCGTATCCGGGACGCCCGCTTCAGGATCGGGAGGTTCATGACTGAAGATCAGTTGATCCAGATCGGGAAAGTCGCTGGCCTCCAGGTGCTCGAACATGCTGATGGTCATGTCGATGACCTCGACGTCATCCGACACTCGCCGAATTGCCGGCCGACCTCCGTGAGTCTCGAGGGCGGTGATCGCCGCACTCACCAATGAGGCGCCGAGTTGTTCGCCGGTGGGCCTCCAATGGCGGCGCGTCTCAAGATCGTCTCGCTTCATCTTCGCCATGACTCCATCCTCTCAAGAACTGGAACCTTCAGCGAATCCAGGGCAGTTCACCGTTCGCGGGCTGCGAATACGCGCGAGCAATCAACGGCTTCGTACCTTCGACCGCACGGTCCAAGCCTCGACGATATCCGCCCCTGCAACGACGGCCTGGCGGAACAAGCTGTACGCGTGAAGCAGCCCGTGTCGATCAGCGCTCCATCCGGCCCAGGTGGCGTCCAGCGAGGACGAAGTGGAAGGCGCACCACACGTTCACGAACAGGAAGAGCACGAGCGCGTACCGCAGCGATTCGTCCCCGTAGGTCGGCTTGAGGACATCGCTCAGGATGCCCACGCCCTGCGGGCCCAGTCCCATACCGATCATGTTCGTCATGAACATTGCGACGGCGGCGGCCAGGGCACGCATGCGCGGCTGGACGAGTTCCTGTATGAGAGCGGCCGAGGGCGCCAGGTAGAAGGCTCCGAACATGGCTGGAAGGATGTAGAGCCCGATCGCCAGGGCGAAGTCGTCGACGAGAAGGAATCCGATCGACAGCGGGATCGGCACCACCTTGCTTATCGCGATCGCCCACGCACGCCAGCGCGGATCTCGTCGGCCGAGAGCGTCGACGATGCGCCCCGACAGGAGGGTGCCGATCCCACCTCCAACGCCGAGCACCAGTGCGAGGGTCAGACCGACCCGAGTTGCCGAGAGGTCGTGCGTCCGGACGAGAAAGGCCGGAACCCAGAGTACGAGCCCGTAGCTGACGAAGCCGCCGAGACTCTTGCCAAGGACGATGTTGCGGATGGCTGGCTCGCGAAACATGAACCGGACGGCTTCCCCGAACCGCACTCTCTGGGCCTCGCCTGGTCCGCTGTCCCGCGCGCCGCGGGCTGGCTCACGCACCGTCAGCATCAAGAGCACCGCGATCGCGATGCCCGGAAGGCCGACGACGATGAAGGCCGTGCGCCACCCCCAGTTGTCGGCCATCCAGCCCCCACCGAGGTACGAGATCAGCAGGCCCACGTTGGCGCCGACGACGAAGAGCGCCATCGCCGAGGCGCGCTCGTGCGGACCGAAGAGATCCGAGATGATCGAGTGCGAAGGCGGCGTCGAGCCGGCCTCGCCCACGGCGACGCCGATGCGAGCGAGCGCCATCTGCGTGAAGTTGGCGACGTAGCCGCATGCCACCGTCATGCAGCTCCATACCGCTATGGACAGCGCGATGATGTTTCGGCGATTGCTGCGGTCCGCAACCATCGCGATGGGCATGCCGAGTCCGGCGTAGAAAAGCGCGAACGTGAGACCGACCAGGAATCCCATTTGCGTGTCCGACGCTCCGAGCTCGAGTTTGATCGGCTGAAGCAGAATCCCCATGATTTGGCGATCGACCTGGCTCGAGGCATAGACGAGCGCCAGCATGCCAACCGAGTACCAGCGGTAGGCATTCGACACCTCGCGAACGGGCGCTTGGCTGGGAGCAGTCATCTGCGGCGAGTCACTCGGATGTGCTCGCGGCGTTCGAGTTCCGATCGATCATCAACTGCCGAGATGGTGTGAGCCTGACCTCGGCCAGGTAGTTGTTGACGGTCTCCAACTCCACTCGTCTGGGGTCGGCGTAGTACGCCTTCTGCCCGTCCCTCATGAATTCGGAGAAACTGTCTCCATCGTAGGTGAACGCCCAGAAGAACGTCTTCTCTTCGGTGTCCTCTACCGCGAACAGGCACTCGAAGCCGTATTCCTCTCGAACGGGCAGGATCATCTTCCATACATCAATGAACTCGTTCCAGTCGTTCTGGATGTCATATCGCCTCATGACGATCATGCGACCCTGGTTATCGACGCTTGGCGGTTTCATCAGCCTCGACGCTACCCGTCTCGTCTCCTCGTCACGAACCAGGTAGTCCCTGCTCGCCGCCGCGAGCTCCAGTGCTTTCGCATCGGAACGAAAGTTTCTCTCCGCAACCTCGACATCTCCATCACAGCGATACAGGCTGGTCAGGATCCTCTCCTCGCCCGACTTGTTCACTTCAGAGTCGGCGACACGGATGACGACTCCTGGCCCCGTTTCGATGAATGCGTTCTGCAGCTCGAAACCACAGCCCACGCGGACCTCGACTGCACGTTCCCACGACCTCAAGCACTCGTCCTCATGCCCCGGAACGATGCTCAGCTGGGTCATCACCCCGTCCGTCAAAACGACGCTCCCTTCCAGAATCTCGAGTCTCAGCTCGAAGAAGCCACGCGACCAAACCACACGAACGCGAAGCCCTAGCGGTACTTGCTCACACGCTCCGAAAACCCGCCGAACGGCAACAGCTCGTTGAAATCAGGCTCGTCGAACGGGAGGCTGATCTTGCTGCAGTCTCCGGTCTCCTTGAATTCCTCGAGGGTCTTCTGGCAGCTCTTGTATGCGGCGTAGATCAACATCGGCCAGTGCAGTGACAGATTCAACCCGGCTTCGGTCTCGGCCGCCGTGGAGTCCTTGTGAAAGTAGGACCCATTGGTCATCAGTGGGCCGTTGATCTGGTCTCGCACCGTGGCGAACCGTTTCGCGGAGGGGCCGGATATCATGGCTGCGTCCGCGCCCGCTTCCAGGTATCGATTGACGCGATCAACGCATTCATGGATGTCGCCGTTCGCGAGAAACGAATCGGTGCGGCCGATGATCATGAAGCTCTCGTCGCGGCGGGCGTCGCAGGCGGCTTTGATCCGACCAGATACCGCGTCGGCGTCGAAGATGGTCACCGGGAACTCGGTGTGCTTTCCGAACTGGTGATCCTCGATGTGAATGGCAGCAACACCGGCGTTCTCGAACTCGCGAACGGTGCGCCAGATATTGGCGGCATCGAAGAACCCGTACTCCGCATCGGCGATCACCGGAATGTTCAGCATGTCCGCCACGATCCGCGCCGAGTTCACCATTTCCGTCAGGGTCAGGGCCCCTACATCCGGCAGGCCAAAGGCACTGGCCGCCGAGGCGAAGCTGCCCACGTAGGCCACATCGAAGCCCGCCTGCTCGACCAGTTTCGCGCTGAGCACGTCGTAGGCTCCCGGCGCGGGCGTACATCCTTCTTCCTTCACGAGCTCTCTGAGCCTGATTCGTTTTTCAGTCGCGAATGGCACTTCCGATGACATGACTATCTCCCGGTAGGTTCTCGTCGGATGGGATTCCTACTTGCCACCCCTACGGCTGGCGGCTCTTCGGGCCAGGTAGCCGACGTGCCCTCCGGCCTTCATCACTTCCACCAGAAAGGGCGGAAACTCCTTTCCTGGAAGCACCGTGTCCCGGGTCAGGTTTCGCGTCTGGGCAGATTCCAGGTCCACTTCGATCTCATCGCCCATGTTCACCCCGGAAAGAATGGAGGGTGACTCCACCAGGAAGGTGTTGGGATACATCAGTGCGGTCTGAACCATCTGCGTGGAAAAGCTCTGCGCGACGATGCATTGGATACCGATCGTACGTAGCGCGGTGAAGAAGCTGCCGTGTACCTTTCCGAAGCCGAAGTTCTCCCCACCTACCAGGATGTCGCCGGTCTTGGCGTTCTTGGCGATGTCTGGATCGATTCCGGACATGAACCTGGCGGCGATTTCCTCTGGCGGCAGGCGGTCGAAGCCGAGATACCAGCCCATGGCCGTATCGGCATTGGTGTGTTCACCAGGTATGACGATGGCGCTCCCTCTGAACTGCATCTCAAGCCTCCGCGACAGGCGCCGCTTCGGGGGCCGTGATGAAGCCCGTCAGTGCCGATGTAGCGATTGTGGCGGCCCCAGCGAGATAGATCTCTGCCTTGTCGGATCCAGAGCGCCCCGGCGCATTGAGCGTCTGCTGTGACAGACACACTTCGCCCGCAGCCAGAGTGGCGGCGACGCCGACGCAGACGTCACAGGTAGATGACATGACCGTGACTCCAGCGTCACTCAGGGTTCCTATCAACCCTTCCTTGGCAGCTTCCGTATAGACCCGTTGGGTCACCGGCGAAACGATGAAGCGCACGTCAGGATGGATACTCTTGCCATTCAAGATGTGGGCCGCGATTCGCAGATCGGACAGCGAACCACCTGCACAGGTGCCCATCATGCACTGATCGAGCTTGATGTCTCTCAGCTCGCTCGCCGGCTTCGAGGTGAAGATCTCCGGCGGTACGGTGACCATCGGAACGAACTCTTCGGCCTGGTAGCGATGGGTGTCGGCGTAGGTCGCACCGGGGTCGGCAAGCAACGTCTCCACATCACGCCCGAAGTTCACTTTGAACCACTCCCGGGTGCGGGCATCGGACTGAATGATCGCGCCATCGGCGCCACAGAAGCCGGCGCTGCCGCAGAGCACCATGCGGTCCTCGATGTTCATGTCTTCGATTGTGCTACCGCAAAACTCCAGGAACATTGCATGAGCGCCTGCAGGCCCCAGGTCGTTCAGCACCTTGAACCAGACGTCGCGGCCGGTAACACCAGATGGCAGCTGGCCATTGATCTCGATTCTCAGGGTGCCCGGAACGCAGATGGTCAGTTCGCCGAATGCGAAGGCCTCGATCCAGTTACCGCCGAGACGCCCACCGTTGGTGTAGTAAGCGCCGATACCACCCGCGTTCGTGGACTGCGGATCCATGTGGACGAACGCGGCACCTGGCAGGATGTCGCCCTTCTCGACATTGACGACGTGACCGATTCCCTGGTGCTCGTAGATCTTCTCGATACCGAGTTGGTTGGCCTTCTCCCGCACCTCTCTGAACAAGATCACGTCTTCCTCGCTCTGGTGCGGGGTGTTGTGATCACCATTCAGGATGCACTTCTCGGGGTTGGCGATGCTGTCCAGACCGAGGCGTTTGAGCTGGTTCTGGACGATGGCGGCGAAGTTGAACCCTGTGAAGCTGTAGCCGATCGGACCGACGAAGTGCTTCAGCACGACGTACTCGCCGGGACTGACGCGCTCGACTCCCGCCGCACGGGCGATGATCTTTTCGACGATCGTCTGAGTCATGGCATTCCCCGCTTTCGCCTCAGGAAGAGGGCCCTTCGATGTACGCGATGCGGTCACCGCTGTGCCTGGGCGCGGATCCCGGCGATGATCATCGGTGCCGTCGCGCGGAACACGTCGGCCTCTGCATAGATCCGCATGAAGTCAGCGATGTCGGGGGGCGGATCCAGCGCCTCGACCGTCGGACCGAGCTTCGTCTGAGCCGCCCCGAGACTCAATGCGCTCAGCGCGGCCAGCAGCAGGTCACCAGCGCCCAAGGGAAGTTCCAGCACTTCCTCGATCCGGGGTGTCAGCTCGCCGATTCGATCCCGCATCATCCGCTTGGCCTCGATCAGAGCCTCAGCGGAAACGTTGTGCTCGATCACGCTCTCGAGGCGCCCCTGCAACTGCGGATAGGTTGGGTCCGCTTTGAGCACGGCCTGGAAAGACCGCGAGAAGGCTTCGTCGGTCATGCCTGGGCGGAGCTCCATAGCCAGCGCGTCGCAGAACACACCGAGCCGCTCGAGGTAGAGCGTCAGCAGGACCTCCTCCCGGGTCTCGAAATAGACGTAGAGCGTCGCCTTGGCGATACCGCTCCTCTTCGCGAGCACTGTCATGGTCAGGCCCTCGAATCCCACGGACGGGAGCAGGGCCTCCGCAGCCGCGAGAATCGCCGCTCGGCGCTCCGCCTTCTCGCCGGGCCGGCGGGCGCGCTGGTATCGCTGTCGGGTGTTGGGTTCGGGCATGAGATCCGGGGCGGAGTGTTGCTCGGCGCTCCCGACTTGACAACCGACTAGGGGTCGATTAATTACCGACCAAAGGTCAGCAACGAAAAGGGAACCAGAAGGATCAACCATGCCCAAGAGAACCCTCGTCACCGGAGCCTCCGGCTTCATCGCCCAACAACTCATCGTCGACCTCCTCGAAAAGGGAGATTCCGTGCGCGGCACCGTCCGCTCACTCGAGAAGGGCGAAACGCTGAAGAAGACGCTCGCCGCCCACAGCCCGCGCGCCGCCGAGATCGAGCTCGTCGTCGCGGACCTCGAGTCCAACGCCGGCTGGGCAGACGCCGTCGAGGGCATCGACGTGATCCACCACGTCGCCTCGCCCTTCCCGCTGGCCGCGCCGAAGAATCCCGACGACCTGATCCGTCCGGCGCGCGAGGGAACGCTTCGCGTGCTTCGGGCCGCGCACCGGGCCGGGGTGCGACGCGTCATACTCACCTCGTCCTCCGCCGCCATCGCCTACGGCTGGGGTGACGACCTGCCCGCGGTGCTGACCGAGGAGCACTGGACCGATCCGGCGAACCAGGCCGATTGCCTCCCCTACCAGGCCTCAAAGACGCTGGCCGAACGGGCCGCCTGGGATTTCGCGAACGGTGAGGGAAAGGGCCTCGAGCTCACGGCGATCAACCCGGTTGCCGTCTACGGACCCATCCTTTCCGAACAGGTGAAGACCTCGGTCGGGATCGTCTCCGACCTACTCAACGGCGAGACTCCCATGCTTCCCGACGTGGGTTTCGAAGTGGTCGACGTCCGCGACGTCTCCGCCGCGCACATCGCCGCGATGAACGATCCGGGCGCGATCGGCGAGCGCTTCATCCTCTCGGACGAGTTCTACGAACTTGCAGACGTCGCCCGGCTACTGCGCGAGCACTACCCCGAGCGTGCCTCGAAGATCACAACTCGTCGGGCACCCAGCTTCCTGGTCCGCTTTCTGTCCCTCTTCGTTCCGGAGATGAAGACGACCAATCTCGAACTCGACAAGCGCCGCATCACCTCTGCCGAGAAGGTGAAGAAGCTGCTTGGCCGCGATTTGATCCCGGCCGACGAGGCGGTCATCGCCACCGCCGAATCGCTGATCCGCTACGGCGTCGTCTAGCGCATCACACTCTCGCGTCGCTCGGAACGAGGCGCGCGATCGTGCCCAGCTCGACGAGTGCGCACACTTCAACCCGACCAAGAGGGATCCATGCAGATCGAAGACAAGAGAGCCGTAGTCACCGGAGCCGGAGCCGGAATCGGGCGCGCGATCGCCCTCGAACTCGCTCGGAGAGGCAACGACGTCGTGGTCGCCGACGTGCAGAGCGAGGCCGCCTCGGCCGTGGCCAAGGAGGTCGAGTCTGTCGGCCGACGCGGTGTCGCCGTCGTGTGCGATGTGTCGGACCCCGGCGCTGTCGAGTCGCTCGCCGACCAGGCGTGGGCCGACCTCGGTGGCGTCGACCTGCTCTTCAACAATGCCGGCGTTGGGACGGGCGCAGCCGTCCTCGATGGATCGCTCGACAACCTGCGCTGGATCTTCGAGGTGAACCTGTTCGGCCTCTGGAAGGGCTGCAGCGTGTTCGGAAAGCGCTTTGTCGAGCAGGACACTCCAGCGTGGATCTGTAACACGGGCTCGGAGCACAGCCTGGGTTTCGCGCACGCTGGCATGGGCTTCTATACGGCGTCCAAGCACGCGGTGCTCGGGCTCTCCGATGTCCTCCGGCACGAGCTGCCAGATCATGTGGGTGTGAGCGTGCTCTGTCCGGGAATGGTCAGTACCGAGTTGTGGAACGCCACCCGCAACCGCCCCGAGCGCTTCGGCGGGAGCGAACAGGCAGATGCTCTCTCGCAACAGATCCTCGGCGAGGGGATGGATGCCGAGGAGATCGGCCGCCGCGCGGTCGACGGCGTGGAAGCCGAGGAGTTCCTGATCCCGACGCACTCGGTGACGCGGGGCCACGCCGAAACGCGCTGGAACGAGATCTCTGCCGCATTCGATCGCCAGGCTCCCTACCGCGAGGGGGACGAGCGCTACGACGTCACGAACGTGATGCAACGCGTCCTTGCGAACCAGTCGAACGGCTGACGATGTCTGTGTACCTGCATCACTATCCGATCTCGATGTTCTCCGAGAAGATCCGATTGTTGCTCGGCCATCTCGATGTGAGCTGGCATTCGGTGGTGATCTCGCCAGTCATGCCTCGTCCTTTGCTGACGCCGCTGACGGGTGGCTATCGGCGTGCACCAGTGCTGCAGATTGGTGCGAACGTCTACTGTGATACGAATGTGATCGCGCGAGCGCTCGATCGGGAATTCGGTGACGGTCGCCTGTATGCCGGTGGCTTCAATGCCAATCGGGTAGCGGAATGGGCTGATCATTCGCTGTTCAGGATGAGCATCTCCTTGAACTTT
Source organism: Myxococcota bacterium (assembly GCA_028278345.1). Taxonomy (GTDB): domain Bacteria; phylum Myxococcota_A; class UBA9160; order UBA9160; family UBA4427; genus DUBZ01. The sequence continues at coordinate 64,898 of JANQEL010000100.1, read as the reverse complement.
TCTCCCGCAGCACTGCCTGCGATGTTGCAGCAGTTCGCTCCTACACCGCCCGAAGACGTTCTTGCTGATCGGGCGAAGCTCATGGCCGCCGGGAGTCGAGTGAATACGCTGAGCCCTGCGGCCGCAGCTCAGCTTCTGCATCTCTACCTGCAGGATTTCGAAGTTGGCGCGCCTGCAGCCTTTCTGTTCGGTGAGCAGCCCTGCATCGCAGACTTCTCGCTGTACCACTGCTTGTGGCTCATCAAGCAGAATCCGGTGAATGCTCATCTACTCGAGCCGTATCCAAACCTCGGGGCGTGGATGCAGCGCATGGCCACGTTGGCAGAGAACGCAACGCCGAGCGTTCCCAGTACCGCCGAAGCGGCACTCCAGGAAGCGACCGAGAACAAACCCGTGTTGCCGAATCTCGACGCGTGTCTGCCGCAGGGGTTTCGCTTGGGCGATACGGTCGATGTCAAACCGACCGACTACGGCATTGTTCCCGTGACCGGGGAACTCGTTGCTCATTCGAGAGATGAGATCGTCATCGCGCGGGAAGATGAGCAAGCGGGCGAACTGTTCGTGCACTTTCCCGTACTCGGGTTCGAATTGCACAAGGTAGCCTGATCCGAGTTGCTTCGATGGCCGCCGGTGCCTAGCTAGCTCCGACGGCCCCCCACCTCCCCAATCCATGGGTCTTGCTCTACACATCCGCCCGCAGATCGTCGATCACATGCCACGGAAGGTCATCTGGGTCGACGGTGTGGGGACCCGTCAGTTCTGCTTCGAAGCCGGCACGGACGTTGGGGACCGTGAGCATCATCGCCGTGAACCGGCGGATCTGTCTGTCGCGGTCCGAGCAGGGGTCGGTGAAGAGCGCAGCGGCCACCTCGGTGCCCCAACGGACGGTGCGAAGCCGATGTGGCTTGCGAATCGAGTAGCGACGGAAGTCCGGCGTCGACCCACCTGCCGCGAGAACGGCTTCGGCGACGTCGTTGACGTCGGCGAGTGCCAGAGACAGACCTTGCCCGGTGATTGGACTCACGTAACCACCCGCGTCACCGATCAGGACGAAACCGGGGCCGGCGAGCCGTCTGGCAAGGGTGTCGTCGCCGCGCACGGCGGCACAGGGGCCGATCGCCCGAGCCGAGTGCCATCGCTCAGGATCAGGACCGGGGAGCCTCGGGAGGTCGTGGAGAAACCGGCTCTTTCCCTTCTCGCCGGAATACCTCGACAGATCGTTGACATGCCCGCAGAGGTAGATGCGATGCGCATCACCGCTCTGCCGGAAGTAGACCAGGTACGCGTCGTCACCGACACAGGTGGCCATCTCGGCTGGGATCGGGCTGTCGGCCAGCTCGACGAGCAAGCCCGCGACGTAGTGGCTCGACCGGTTCTTGGCGAGGTCGACACCTGCACTGTGCCGAACCCTGGAGCCCCTGCCATCCGCTCCCACGATCAGGCTCGCGGCGCGCTCGAATCGCGCGCCACCGGCTTCAAACTGCACGCCTTCACCCAGCTCTATCTCCACGCGATCGATGCCGCGGAATACCTCGGCGCCCGCCTTTTCGGCCGCCGATAGGAGCGCCGAGCAGGCGACGGGATGGCGGATCGCCATGGCACCGGCCGTTCCTTCGACGAGCGATTCGAGCCTCGCTCCGTTCGCCTCGTCGCGCGCGATCGAGGACTCTGATCGGTAATTGACGAGCTTGCGCATCGAGATCGCACCGGCGTCGAAGAGGGCATCGAACACTCCGGCCCTCTTGGCCTCGCGAACGCCCCAGGGCATGATCCCCTCGCCGCGTACCCGGTCTTCGAAGGTGGATTCCTTCTCGAGCACGGTGACGTCGAGGCCGGCCGTCACGAGCCGGTAGGCCAATGTTGCGCCTGCGATCCCTCCGCCCAGGATGATCACGTCGCGCCGTGATTCGATTCGCGTCACGCTCGGACTACCCCTGCTTGGTGCAATGCACTGGGGTGATGTGAACAACGAGGCGTTCGTCGCCCGGCGCGGTCAGCGGGTAGGGGCTCCGGCCCAAGTAGCGCTCGGAGAGCCCATCGACGAATGCCTTGTCTGGATCGTCCTCAATCGCCGTGACCGTCCCGCGAACCTCGAGGTATCGAAACGACGTCATCGGGTCGAGGATCCCAAGAGAGACTTTGGGCTCGCGCTCGATGTTTCGGAACTTCTGTCGGGAGCGCATGAGAGAGACGAGGATCTCACCCTTGTCGGCATCCCACCGGAACCAGACCGGCGTCGCCTGGGGCTCGCCTCTGGGACCGATGCACGAGAAGAACGCAACCGCGGGCTTCTCGAGCAGATCAACGAACTCCTCGGGGATGACGGACACGTATCGACTCCTCGCTGTGTGGTGTGGTCGAGCATGATCGCTGAGGATGAGTCCCCCTACTGAGAATCCTCGTACCCGACGTGCTCGGGAGACGATTCAGGCTGCCCATTCGCACGGATGCTGGCGAACAAGCAGTCGCGGGCGCACTCACCCTTGGCCCTAGAACGGGAACCTGGTCTCCGTGTTCTCCTTCGCTCAGTCCCATAGGCGAGCGTTGAGGTCGGCATCCAGCGCCACCGGGTCGATTCTTGCCTGGGCCGGGTTGCCCAGTCGCTCACCCGCACCGTCGGGCCCCCAGTACTGGCCACCCTGGGCGTCCTCGCTCAAACACGCGGTCAGGGTTGACCGAGCGCCCTCTTCCGGCGTCATGGTCTCCACAGATGTCAGGAGTTTCTGGTCGATGTGCCGCTGGAGGTCCGTGCTTGTGAAACCCGGATGAGCCGCCAACGAAGTGATCCGGTTGCCGTTGTTCCTGAGCCTCTGGTCGAACTCCAGTGCGAAGATCAAGTCGGCCAGTTTGCTCTGGCCGTACTCGCGCCATTTGTCGTATGGCTTCTCGAGTCGGAAGTTGCCGAAATCGATCGATGCACCGACGTGGGCCAGGCTACTGAGCGTGACGACGCGGGACCCCTTGGTCGCTTCGAGCAGATCGAAGAGTTGGCCGGTCAGTGCGAAGTGACCAACGAAGTTCACCCCAAACTGGCTCTCGTACCCGTCTTCGGTTTTCGATGGCGGCGGAATCATGACCCCCGCGTTGTTGACCAATAGATCCAAGCGCGACTCGGTTGCGAGGATCGCGTCAGTAAAGGCCTTGACGGAGCGAAGGCTCGCCAAGTCCACTGCGCTGAAGACAAGTTCGCCAGCACCTCCCTGGGCCTTCATGCGTTCGATCGCGTCGAGGCCCTTCTCCTCGCTTCGGCACGCGATGTGAACCCTTGCGCCTTTCCGGTAGAGATCGAACGCGGTCTCGAATCCCAATCCGGTGTTCGATCCGGTGACGACGGCTGTCTTTCCTGATTGACTCATTGGCAGTACCTCTATTCTCGATTCGTTGATTCAGCAATCGTTCGTGGGCGGGGGCTGCCATCCAGGCGCCGCCCTTGCCTGATTCGGTGGAGGCGCCCCTTCCTCACTCTCGGCGACCCATCCAAGCCAGACCCAGCATCGCTACACCAAAGACGAGTTCGATCCAGATCGCGGCGACGTACTCAGGGGTCGGTGCGCCGACCTGAAAGATCGAGACGCCTCTTGCCACCGCGCCCACGATGGGGACCAGAGCCAGGCTCGGCACGAAGCCACGCCGCCCCGCCGGATCGAGTGCAACCCACATACAGAAGAGCCCATAGCCCAGCCACGAAGTTGCCAAGAACCGGAACTCGTTGTCGATGGAAGCTTCGACGGCCTCCGACCCAGGCACCATCAACGCGCCCTGCACCACTGCGCTCCCCCCGGTGGCAAGAGTGATCAGGAACATCAGCGCGAGCGTGGCCCGCAAGCCTTGATCCCATCCATTGAGCCGGCGATCGCCCATATTCGATCCTCCTTGGTTTGCGCGGTGCAACACGCGTTCGGCTGCGCACTCGAGCCCGTGACTACGCCGCCCCGTACTGCTCGATCACCTTCCCGATCTTCTCCCGCGCCTCTTGCTGCAACTTGGGGAGGTGGTACGTGGGAAAGAGATCGTCGCAGGGCTCGTACTCGCGAAGCAGGAGCTTCGCGAGGTTCTCCTTGTGCGACTCGGTCGAGCCGTCCATGACGCCCATGAAGGGCGCCGACATCCACATGTCACCGAGCGCCGTCTCGTTGGACATGCCGAGAGAGCCATGCAGGTGGATGGCTCGATACACGATGTCGTGGTTGACCTTCGCGGCCGTGATCTTGACGGCGGCAATCTCCTTGCGGATCTCGCGGGTGTAGGAGCCCGTCGTGTCGATCAACCACGCGGTGTAGAGAACGTGAAGCCTGAACTGCTTGAGCTGGATGTATGAGTCGGCGAGCTCGGCCTGTACCATCTGCTTGTCCGCGAGTCGTTCTCCCTTGGCTCGCCGGCTGAGCGCTCGCTCGCAGGCCATGTCGAGAGCCTTCTTGCAGGTTCCGACAGCGCGCATGGCGTGGTGGATGCGCCCGCCGCTCAGACGAGTCTGGGAACCGACGAAACCCGACCCCTCTTCTCCGAGTAGCGCATCCGCCGGGAGCCGCACGTCGTTGAAGCGCAGGTAAGCGTGCCCACCACGCTGCCCGTCGATGACGAAGTTGTCCGAGAGCGGCGTGCCGAAGGTATGAACATTGCGGACGACTTCGACGCCGGGGAGATTCCGTTCGACGATGAACATCGATGCTCGCTCGAGCAGAGGCTTGTCGGGATCCGTAATGGCCATCACGATGAGGAAGTCCGCACGGACCGCGTTCGAGGCGAACCACTTCTCACCATTGAGAACCCACTCGTCGCCGTCACGGACCGCGCTGCACTTGAACTCGCCCGGCTCGCCTGCATGGGGCTCCGTCATGACGTAGGCGGAGCGAAGTTCACCGGCCAGGGCCGGTTCCAGGTACTTCTTCTTCTGCTCGTCGGTGGCGTTGTGCGCGAGCAGCTCCATGTTGCCGGTATCGGGAGCCGCGCATCCGAAGATGGTGGGCCCGAGCCGGGTGCGGCCCAGGATCTCGTTGAGGAGGCAGAGCTTTACCTGCCCGAGCCCCGGACCGCCGAGCTCCGGACCCAAGTGGAAGCCCCAGAGCCCCTGTTCCTTGACTCGCTCCTGGAGCGTCCTGATGTGCGCCTTCACGGCGCGCCATCCGGCTCGGTCGAGTGGCTCACCCGAGACGTCCCGTCCGTCTGCGACGAAGATGTCGAGGGGTTCGATTTCCTGCGTGACGAACTCCTCGATCCAATCAATCTGAGCCTGAAATTCTGGCTCTACTCCGAAGTCGATGGCCATGCTGCTGGTTCCTTTCGTGGTAACTGGAGTTCATGTCTCTGAGAAGGTGGTGCCGGGCCGGGCTCGCTCGGCGGACGGCCACTGCGATTGCATACTCTGCGGAGCTAGTCGCTCGGCGACGGGTAGAACTTCTCGAACGCGACCGGATCGTGATCCCGGATCTCGATCTTCGAGATCGTCGGGAGATGCACCTCGCTCGGCCCGTCGCCAGTACCGATCGTCCACGCGGCGCCGAGCAGGCCGACCAGGCTCGTTCGATCGGACAAACCCATCGCGCCGTGCACCCGCATTGCTCGCTCGGTGACGTTCTTCAGCATCTCGGCGGCGACGATCTTGAGCATGGCGATCTCTTTGCGCGCCGCCTTCACGCCCACTTCGTCGAGCACCTTCGCCGTGTGGAGAGTGAGCAGTCGCGCCTGATCGATCTCGATCCGCGATCGGCCGATGTCGTTGGCGACGCTCCCGTGTTCGTAGAGGCGTTTGCCGAAGGCGACGCGTTCGCTGCTCCGCTTGATCATCATGCCGAGTGCGACCTCGGCCATACCAATGCTGCGCATGCCGTAGTGGATCCGGCCAGGGCCCATGCGGCTCTGCATGACGGCGAAGCCGCCCCCTTCCTCGCCCAGCAGATTCTCGGCCGGGACGCGCACGTCACGAAACCGGACCTCGGGATGGCCGCCGACGCTGTGGTGATTCAGGACCTTCAGGTCGGGGCCGATCTCGATGCCCGGCGTGTCGAACGGAACGACGACGACGCTATGTTGAGCGTGGCGGGCCGGATTGTCGGGGTCCGATTTCCCGATGATGATTCCAAAGCGACAGTCGGGATGCAGAGCTCGAGAGATGAACCACTTGTGACCATTGATCACGTACTCGTCGCCGTCGCGGACGATGCTGGTCTCGTAGTTGGTGGCATCGGAAGAGGCCACCGCCGGTTCCGTCGCGATGAAGCACGAGGTGCACTCGCCTTCCAATAGCGGCCGCAGCCACTTCTGCCGCTGCTCTTCGTTGGCGGCTGCGTTCAGGAGTTCCATGTTGCCCGTATTGGGGGCGTTGCAGTTGAAGACCTCGGGTGCCCAGCCGACCTTGGCCATCTCCTCGAAGATCGGCGCGAACTCCAGGTTCGAGAGGCCCGTGCCCGGCTCGTCCTCGCGGAGGTGAGGGAGGAATAGATTCCAGAGTCCCTCGCGCTTCGCTCGCATGCGAAGCTCCTGAATGAAGGCGAGCCCCTCCGGATCATTCGGGTTTCCGCTCTCGTCGAGTGCGCGATAGCGCGGAATGTTCGGGTGGATGTGCTCCTCCATGAACGCCATGACCCGTGCCTTGATTTCCTGGCTTCTCTCGCTCGGACTGAACAACATCGCGTAACCTCTCGGTGTGGAGTTTGAGCTCTGACTCGGTGTGTTGTCTGATGGCCGGCGGCCCAGCGAACTAGACCCTCGCCCCGACACGGCGGGCCGCCTTGTCGAAGCATGCGACCGTGATGGCGCGCAGTCGGTTCGCGGTTTCCTGCGAAGCCTTCCCGGCGAACGCGCGGGCACGGGTGCCTTCCAGGATGATTCCGAGGCGGTAGCAGGCGAGGATTTCGTACCACTCGATCGCCGCCGTATCGCGCGTCGAGTGCGTGCGGTATCGAGCGAGCACGGCGTCCCGGCTCGGGAAGCCCTCGAACGTGTGGCCTAGTGGGGGATCGTTGGTCGTGCCTGCCGAGAGTGCCGTGAGGGCTCCCAGATCGAGCAGGGGATCGCCGACGGTCGTCAGCTCCCAATCGACGATGGCCGCCAGCTCGGGACCATCGTGGCGGAACATCACGTTGGCCGCGTGGTAGTCGCCGTGAAGCAGCCCGGGTCGGTAGTCACGCGGCAGGTTGTCGTCGAGCCAGTAAGCAACTTCGTCGAGACCGGAGATATCAGGGCCTGGGTACCCTTCGAACTCGCGATACGAATCGAGCTGGCCCTGCCATCGCTTCACCTGGCGTTCCAGGTATCCGTCCGGTTTGCCGAGCCCTTCGAGGCCGATCTCGATGTAGTCGAGTTCGCCCATCTTCGCGATCGCCTCGGCCATCGAGAGCCCCATTTCGAACCGGATTTCGTCGCTCTCGGCGTGGAGACGAGGTAATCCCTCGGCGGCATTGAACCCATCCACAGACTCCATGAGATAGAACGCGGCGCCAAGCACGTCGATGTCGTCGCACGAAGCGATGAACTTCGGGTGTGGGACCTCGGAGCCGGACAACGACTCGAGTACGCGCGCTTCCCGGAGCATCGTGGCGTCGCTATTGCCGCGCTTGTGCACCGGGGGACGTCGCAAGACGTACTTCCCACCTCCCCGCTCGAACTCGAGAAGAATGTTCTGGGTGCCGCCCGTCAGCACGGAGACGTCTTCGAATGGCCCACCTGGAAGGCCGCGCTCGTCCATCCATGCGGCGAGTGAGCTCGCGTCTACGCCTTCCGGGAAAACCTGCATGCTTCGATTCTCTATCCCATTCGCGATCGGCAAGTCGTTTCTCGAGAAGGATCCTGCGGATCGAAGAGTCGACAGCCCGTTTCGAAAACTCGATTGGGTTGCTTTATAACTCATATGAGTTAATTTGCAACTCCGTCAAATTGGGAGACCTGAGAAATGGATCGAGAGTCGGCCGAACAGCGCGCGCCTGGGCTCGTGGGGAAGACCATCGTGGTCACCGGTGGAAGCCGCGGACTCGGTCGGGAGATGTGCCATGCCTTCGCGAGGTCCGGTGCTTCCGTCGTCGTGGCGAGTCGAAAGGCCGACGCATGCGAGGAGCTCGCCCGCGACCTCGAACGCACCTACGGGACCAAAGCGCTCGGTGTCGGATTTCACGCCGGACGGTGGGGCGACTGCGCGAAACTCGTGGACACCGCGCGCACCGAATTCGGCTGGATCGACGTGCTGATCAACAACGCGGGCATGTCGCCGCTCTACGAGTCGATCGATGGCATCTCGGAGGAGCTCTACGACAAGGTCTTCGACGTCAACCTGAAGGGGCCGTTCCGACTGATGGCGCTCGTAGGGACCGAGATGGCGGAAGGAGACGGCGGCTCGATCGTGAACATCAGCAGCATCGCGTCGCTCGGCCCCGGTCGGGGCGAACTCCCCTACGGCGCCGCCAAAGCGGGACTCAACGCGCTCACGATCGGAATGGCAGGCGCGTTCGGCCCCAGGGTCCGCGTCAACTGCATTCTCGCCGGCGCCTTTTCGACGGACATCTCCAAGGCGTGGACCGACGACATGAAGCGAGCGATTGGCGATCGTGCGCCGCTCCAGCGGGTTGGCGAACCCCACGAGATCGTGGGTGCCGCCCTCTACTTCGCGAGCGACGCGTCGAGCTTCACGACCGGCTCACTCCTTCGAGTCGACGGGGGAGCGGGACGGACAGCCGCGTAGGTGAGGCGGGTCTGCTGTTAGACTCAGAATGATTCGAAGCGGGATCTGGATGGACCGAGGCATCGGCGCGAAACAGAAGATTCTGGATGCAGCACGCGACCTCTTCGCTGAGAGGGGGATCGAAGATGCGTCGCTTCGCGAGATCGCACGCAGCGCGGGGCAAGGCAATACCCGCGCTGTGCAATACCACTTCGAGGATCGCAATGGTCTGCTGGCAGCGGTCCTCGATCCCTACCATCGCCGCGTCGACGAGCGGCGCAGCGCCCTGCTGGACGAGATCGAGCGCCAGCCCAACGTGGCGATTCGCGACGCAGCGGGCGCGCTCGTGCGACCCGCGGCGGCGATGCTCGAGGTCGAAGGGGGGCGAGAGTACCTGCGTATCGCCGCCGAGATCTCACGCGAGCCGGCCCGGTTCCCGGCGCCGGGCGTTCGCCGCGCCAACGAACTCAAGCGTTGGCGTGCGTTGGCGACCCGACTCATGTCGGACGACACCGCGTCTCTCCATCGCCGATACGCGGCCGTGCAGTTCTGCCATAGCGAGCTGAGTCGCCGCGCGACGACGCGCCGAAGAGCGGATCACCGGCTCTTCGTCAGCGATCTCGTCGACCTGACGACCGGCATTCTCACGGCACCGGTTTCCGACGAAACTAAGCGTTTCCTCGCCGAGCGAGATGGGAAGGCATCCGAATCTCGCAGTTAGAGTCCCCATTGGCGATCTTCAAGGCCGTCATTGGGTTCCGTGTTCTGCGTACCAGAGAACCGGCTGCTCAGGACGCGGAAACAAAAAGGATTCGCATCCTTCTTGTTCTAATGCTGCGCCGTCCGCACGAACTCGACGTCACGGTGGCCGACGCGCTCGCTGCAGTGATCGCAACTGAGAGCCACGTCGAGGCGCTGGCCACAGCCCCGGTGTAGCAGGCGAATTCCGCCTTTCCCACTCGCCAACCATCGGTCCCCCCAAGCCAGCAACGAGAGCGGCACGGGGTAAAGGGCCAAACCCTTCGGCGTGAGTCGATACTCGTGTCGCGGTGGTTTGACCTGATACGGCTCGGCCGCCAGGACACCTAGCTCGACCAGGCGGGACAAGCGGTTCGAGAGGATGTTGGGGGCGATCCCGAGGCGATCCTGGAATTCGCCGAAGCGACGTGTGCCGAGGAACGCCTCTCGCACGACAAGTGAACTCCAGCGATCGCCGATCACCGCAAGGGTGCGTGCGACCGAGCAGGGACCGCCACGCTCGAGGAGACGACGGTTGGGTGAACGCTGTCGCTTCTTCGTGATCAGGTCAGAAGACGCACGGCGCACAGAGTCGACGACGACCTCACGCGCATCGATCGGGGTCCAGCAGGATCCGCAGCGAAGCGTCGCCCTAAACGGCTCGCCACATGCGCGGTGCGTCGCCGTCAGGTCGGTCGCCCCCTGATCGGCGCAGTGCTCATCTCCCCAACGCAGCGCGGCGACGAGACAGGTGAAGAAGTCCTCGCCGCGCGGCATCACCTCGTACCGAACATCCTGCCGGGAAGATCGCTCCTCGCGACGAAGCAGCTCGCCGTGTACGAGCCGATCGAGGCGCGCCGCCAGCGTGTCCAGCGGAATTCCGAGCCGCCGCTGGAACTCGTTGAATCGCCCGGTGCCGTGGAAGATCGCTTCCCGAAGAATCAGCCAGGACCAGGCGTCCCCGAGGACTTCTCCTGTTTCGTAAACAGAATCAATGGGTTGCGGTGTAGCGTTTTCGGCTTCCGTCACGATCGGTGGCCTTGCATGCGCAGATACTTGCAAAAACAGAGTGCTCTGACTATACGATCCCTATTAACTCTGTTTGTGCAAGTAACTAATCTGCTGGGTGCCTGGTCACCCCACCACAAGGAGCAAGGAAGAGATGGCAGAGAAGACCTCCGCTTCGGGAAAACTGGTCTTGGAAAAGAAGGGCCCGGTCACGAAGATCACGCTGAACCGGCCGCGGGTTCACAACGCACTCGACAGGGAGTTGTCCCAGGATCTGCACGATGCGCTTCGCGAGGTCAACTTCGATCGCGAGTGCCGCGTCATGATCCTGACCGGTGCGGGGGAGACCTTCTGCGCGGGCGACGACGTCAAGGAGTTCAACGACTGGAAACCGGGCGACGCCTTCTGGCAGATCCGGCTCTACCAGCAGACGGTGAACATCCTCGAGAAGCTGGATGCCGTGACCATCTCCGCTGTCGATGGCGTTTGCACCGGTGGTGGCCTGGAACTGACGCTTGCGTCGGATTTCGTCGTCGCGACGAACCGCTCTCGCTGGGGCATGCCGGAGATCAACTGGGACATCACCCCGGGATGGGGCGGTACCGCGAAGATCGCCAAGTACGCCGGGCGCAGAAAGGCCAAGGAATGGAACCTGCTCGGCACGTTGTTCAGCGCCCAGAAGGCCGAGCGATACGACCTCGTGAACCGGCTGGTGGAACCGGAAGAGCTCGAGTCCGAGGTCGAGAAGCTGACCGAGATCCTTCTTTCGAAGCACCCCTTCGCGCTGCGCACCACCAAATACTTCATCGACCACGGCGCCGATCTCGACTACGGAGACGTACTCGCCTTCGAGGGCGTGCCTCGCAGAGACTCCAGCGACGGCATGGTCCAGGGGATTCGCGATTTCGTCGAGGCGGATTCTCGCAACGAGCGCCGGAAGCTGCTCGACGGCTTCTGGTTCGATTGATCCACCGGTCGAGCCAGGAACTGTTTGCGGTTACAGATATCTTCTCCTGGGTAAGGAGTGCGGTTCCCGATCGAACCGCACTGTTCTAGGTGAAGAGTTCCCCAAGCTTTCGCGAGTTCGTAGATCGCTCCGACGCGCTTGGCCATGTGCTTCACGAACACGGATCGGGGTGTAGGACCGAACGGAGTGACCTCGCGCGGTGGTAGTCTGGCCAGTAGTTGACAGCCCGGCTCCCTCAGTCAACGTCCGATGACGAGGTGCTGCGCACTCGGGAGGTCGATCAGGAGCGCGCACGGCAATCGGGCGGCCGCATCTTGGCCACGCCACCGCTGATGTATGCGGCGGGACAGTGGGTTGCACTCGGATCGATGATGCGCGGGACGACCGTGATGCTCAACGAACGAGTCGGGCCGGGTCACGTTTGAGCGAGGGGAGGCCACGGGTGAGCGTCCGGGCGGGGTCGTTCGCGGGCGGCGGTAACTCGCTGAATCTCGCCGGTCTTTGCCTCCGTTACCTTCACTCAACTAAGCGGCGAACTCCGGCCGTATATCCCTGCTCGTCGCCACGATTTCCCTGTTCTTGATCACAGGGAATCGAGCACCGCGGTCGCGGAAAGGCTCGGGAATTGGGTCGCTGGATCCGGCGCGGCCCTGAGGGATCGGAGTATTTCCCTGTACTTTCCCTATAGATCAGGGAATCGCCCCCAGAGACGAGTTCGCGAAAGACTCGACCCACCGCCATTTAGTCTCGGGGTGTGGAGACTTTGGCCTCGCGCTCTGGCACGGTCCCGGAAAACAGCGCTATTCCGCAGGGTGTTTGACCTGCCCCCTTCATTTGGCCTGATCTAAGTCAGAGATCTCCGGTTTGGTGAACGAGCGGCGGGGAGGCCGCCTTCGCCCGAAGGGCGAACTGTTCAGGGGTTTGATTGCCGAGCGAACTGTGAGGGCGGGTCCCGTTGTAGTCCCGCCGCCACTGCTCGATGGTGGCCTTCGCGTCGTTCATACTCGTGAACCAGTGCTCGTTCAAGCACTCATCGCGGAACTTCCCATTGAAGCTTTCGACGAAGCAGTTCTGAACGGGCTTGCCGGGCTGGATGAAGTGCAAGCGGACGCCTCGGCGGTACGCCCACTCGTCGAGAGCTCGGCTGGTGAACTCGGGACCGTTGTCGACCACGATGACCTCGGGGAGGCCGCGCTCTTCGGCCAGATTATCGAGGAAGCGAGCAACCCGCTCTCCTGAGATTGTGCGGTCCACCAGCAGGCCGGGGCTCTCCCGGCTGTGGTCGTCGACGATCGTGAGCACGCGGAACACCAGACCGTTGAACAGCGTGTCGTGGATGAAGTCCATCGACCACCGCTCGTTCGGGGCCTCCGGCACAGGCTTCGGCTGACGCGGCACCTGGGCGACGCGCTTACGCTTCTTGCGACGGATCTTGAGGCGTTCCTCGCAGTACAGCCGGTAGACCTTCTTGTGGTTCACCTGGAACCCCTCTCGTTGGAGCAGGACGTGAAGGCGGCGGTAGCCGAACCGTGGTCGCTCATGCGCGATCGCACGCATGCGTTCTCGCAGAGGCTCGTCTCGAGCTTCCTTGGCGCGATAGCGGTACGTGGACCGATGCATCCCGATCAGCCCGCAGGCACGGCTCTGAGAGAGCCCAAAGACGTCTCGCCAGTGGCGAACGACTCGCCGCCGCGCTGCGGCCTTCACCACTTTCGGCCGAGCGCGTCCTTCAGACCTTCCTTGTCGAGCGTGAGATCGGCGACCAGCTTCTTCAGCCGGCGGTTCTCTTCCTGGACTTGCTTCAAACGACGGGCCTCGGCGACTTCCATCCCGCCGTACTTCCGGCGCCAGCGGTAGTAGGTGTCCGGCGCGATGCCTCGGTCGCGGCACACATCCGCGACCTTCCGGCCTTGCTCGACTTCTTGGAGAGTCGCGATGATCTGTTCTTCGCTGAACCGACTCTTGCGCATGGGGGGATCTCCTTCATGGGGAGATCTCCGACTTTAACTTGGCCAGTTTCTGGGGGGCAGGTCATCTCACCAGGCGTTCAAGGATAGAACCCTCGATGTCTTCCCGAGCAGCGTGACTCTCAAGTAGGTGCTTCTATCGTCGTCCCTGCTGCTGCGCGCCGCAGGAACTCGTATCGCAGGGCACTGGACCAAGCGGCGTCCTTCACCACTTCGCCATGTTCTCGTCCTAAGGCGGTCGCGCCCAGTTGCCGAGGCCGGGAAACGCTAAGACTCGGTCCGGGTCGGGCGCTCAGCGGGAGCGTGCGACGAGGCCGACGCCTTCGCCCATCCCGAGGCAGGTGACCCTCGGACGCTCTCTTCCGCGAGGGACCCGGATTCGGACTTCCGGTCTCGGCGGAGCCCGTCCCGCCTTGGGAACAAAAAGCCTCGCAAGTTCAACCAATTACAGATCGCAAGGGAGAGCCCGGTCGAAGGGCGCTCGATTCTCGCGGATCTGGAGCGTGTCAAGAACGAGCTGATGATGAGGTCAGGGGCTCGGTGCCGAGCAATTGAGCTTCGGCTCGACTCGGGCATCAAGAGAGAGCGTCGACTTCCGCCTGGGCCTCCGCGAGTGCGCGTTTCGCGGCGAGCAGGTCCTTCGTGGCTTCTTGGATTTCTGCGGCATGTTGACTCTCGAGGCCCCTCACCTTCATGTCTTCCTTCATGGCCTCGATGCTGGCGAGGTGCTCGTGGAGCCTCTTGTGCTTCGCTGCCGCTGCGGCGAGCTTCGTCTGCGCGTCCGAGCGATCCGAGATCAAGCCTGAGGCGGTGGAGTGAGGCTTGAGAGATGCAAGTGCATCGGTTCGAGCCGATTTCAACAACCCACCCAGGTTGAGTTTCGGAACACCGTCGAGGCTTTCGAAGAACGAAGCACGCTCGGTGGCGACGATTCCGCGAGCCTGAGTAATCTCGACGGATAGACCCTCGAGGAAGGTCGTGTCGAGGGGCTTGCCCTTCCACTGGTCTTCGAACTCGTAGAGACGCTTCTTCAACTCGGAGGCCGCGGTCCAGAATATCCCGAAGCGCTTTCGGCGCTCCATCCACTGTTGAAGGATGCGGTGCATTGCGATCAGGCCGGTGATCAGACCCGAAACCTGGGTGGTCACCTGCAAGACCTCGCCCGAGTCATCCGAGGTGCTCGTGGATTGCGCCAGGCAGTACATCCCCAATGGAATGGCGAAAGCCAACCCGAAGGTGAGGGTCACGAACGCATATCGAATCAGGCTCTCCTTCACGATCGCGCGTTGATACCACTGAATGTTGATGTGGTAGTGCCGCACATAGTCGAAGAGCGTTGCCATGCCTCGGGCTCCGTGTGTCGCTTCCACGTCCCTGCTCGTGCTGCCGAGCCGACGGCACATCCGCTGCACGTTCGCTTTCAGCCGGCCCTCCAGGAAGAGCCGCTGATAGAAGAACCACCGTTCGAATCCGTATGTCGAGTACGTCATGAACCGGAGCGGCGGAGCTGCCTTCAACCGTTCCTTCAGCCTTTCGACCCTGGAACCGTCGGCACTAGAAGAAGTCAACGCTCAGTCCAACGCGAACGGAGTCCGTTTCGGTGAGCTCGGGTTGGAGTTCTCCGGTCTGGTAGGAGACCTCGAGACCCGTTGTCCGATCCTCATCGAGATAGAACCTTCCCCCGACGCGCCAGAAGTCTCGGAACTCATCGTCATCGATCCCGTAGTAGCCGGTCCAACTGGCGGTGGCGTCGAGACGGTTCGCGAGCGGAAGGTTGTACGCCACCTCGGTATCCCAGCGATGCGCGCCGAGGTCGGTCTCGCGATCGTCGCCATCTTCCACCTTGTCCTGGAGTGTGTATCCCGTCCGGACCGTCATGGGGAAGAAGCTTCGCTGTACGTCGAACAGCGAGTGCCAAAGCAAGGTGGGATAGTCCGTAATGAACGGAACGGCGAAGACCAGCTGCGCCTTCGCGGTGTAGTTCACGATCGTGAACTCCTGATTCGACTCGAACTCGGCCGGTTTGATGGTGAATCCGACGGGGTAGACCTGATCGCGCGTTCCACGGCCGGGTAGCGGAATGCCGAGCGTGAGGTGATGTCGGTAGTCCAGGTCCAACGACGTATTGATGCTGCTCTGCACTTTCGGGTTGTCGACGTCGGTGCTTATGTTGCCATCAGCCGCGAGTTTGGAACTGAATCGCCTGCGGGCCTCGATCTTGTTGAACCACGGGAGGCGCACCTCGGTATCGAACTCGAACGCAAGCTCGCCGGATTCTTCCACGAAACTCGGCGTGACCTCGAAGTCGACGAACTGCGTTGCACGTTGGAAGGTCAGGGCCCCCGAATCGTCCGCCGGCGGGTCGGCGGGGGTAACCGTAATTCTCTCTTCGGGATCAGCCGCGTGGTGCACGACGAGGATATAGGGGCTCGCAGCGTGAAAGTCGCCGTACAGTAGAGCTTGCTTGTATGTGTACGGTGACTTGTCGTTTTGTTCCGTCCCGGCGAACGTGGCAACCGTGATCTCGATGGACTTCCCAGAATCCTGAGACACCACCTGGAAGGTGGAGTCGTTCTTGATTCGCTCGAGCGTCATCGGCGGGTCGAGCTGAACGCGGATTCGATACTCCGTCGTATAGCGGGCCACATTCCTCTCTGGGTCTGGAGTACGCTCCACGCTGGCACTCCCGAACGCAAGGCTCGCGACGGCGAACGAGGTGATAAACACAAGTGGTCGAATGGCAATCGTCATCATGTCGTCTCCTGTTCAACCTTCGTCAACCTGCATGAATGGGAATGAGGTTCTCGCCCACGTGGGCCGCAATCTCGCCCCACGTCTTGTCTTTGTTCTCCCGAACCCACTCGGGTGGGAACTGTCCGGCGAAGACGCGATGCGCCATGACGCCGCCCTGGATCTCGGTGCCGATCGATTCCCACCAGAAATCCTCGAATTCATCGGGCGGATTCGCTTCGTTGAATGTGTCCTCCGCCGTCGTGTCCATGAACTCATCGAACGGGGGCGGGTCCAGTTGTCGAATGATTCGCCATACCGCCGTGTAGACGGTTCGCTTGACCTCTTCGTCGTTCACTTTCGATCCTCCTCGACCCCGCGCATGGCGATTGATCGTGTGCCCGCACGCGAATTCGGTTTCGTGGGCACCGCAAAGCGGCAAACATGCCTGTCCGCACGAGGCATGGAGCTGCAGCAAATTCGATCCAACAACTACTCTCGTACAGATGCTGAATCGAACATGTCACGCGAAATCAAGCGTGGCAGTGAAACGTTTCACTCGAATCCGAGGTGGGCCGGATCCGGGTGCTGCACGTCGATTGCAGAGCGCGCCAAGGCGAAGCGGCGCTAGTCGCCCCGCTCGAGGCGGCGGTGGTAGCGCTCGCCCTGCTCCGTGCTCGTGCGGAGCCCTTCGAGATCCAGGATGACGAGGCTTCTGCCGCGCACCTCGAGAAGGCCGAGCCTTCTCCAGTGCGACAGCTGTTTGTTCACGCTCTCGCGCGTCATGCCGATGCTCTCGCCGATCTCTCGTTGCGTCAGGCCGTGGCGGACGATGATCTTGCTGCCCTGTCGTTCGCCGTAAGCGGTAGTCCACGCCAATACCTGGTTGAGCAACCGAATCGCCAGATCCTCGAACAACGCGCCCTCGGTCATCATCGTCGTACGGCGAACTCGCGAGCAGAGGAGCTGGATCACGCTCTGGGTGAACTGCCTGTTGCTTTCGAGATACGGAACAAAGTCACGTCGCTCCAGGCTGAGAATCTTCGACTTCTCCACGGTGACTGCGTCGGTACTTCGTGGGTGGCCGTCGAGAAGGGCCAATTCTCCGAACACCTCGCCGGGGCCCATCATGTTGATGATGAGTTCACGGCCGTCGGAAGACAGGCTGGTCATCTTCACTTGGCCGGACACGACGACCATCATGCTGTTGCCCTCGTCGCCGCGCCGGAAGACGAGCTCTCCAGGGTCGTAGGAGCGGCCCCGAAACATGGAGCCCAGTTGTTCGAGTGTTCTCGGATCGAGTTCCTCGAAGATCGATACGCGCTCGAGCACCCGCATGATTTCAGTCTTCATGGTTCAGTCCGCCTGTCACGGTTCGCCCGGATGTGAAGCGTTTCACAACTTGCGCCGGTCTTCTTCTCCATGCTTGCGTCTAGCAGAATTTTCGTCGAGCAGCGACGAGGAGGAAAGATCGTGCGTCGAAGTGCTCTGGTCGTTGGAGTCAATCGCTACGTGGATGTTCGTCTCGACCTGAATGGATGCGTAGCCGACGCGGTCGGCATGGCGAATCTCCTGCGCAATCACGTCGGATTGAAGAGCGATGAAATCGTCCTCCTGCTCAACCAGGATGCCACCGGGGCGAACATTCGTGAAGCGCTCTGGGAGCTTGCGGGTCGCTCTGCGAATGAAGACCTGATCCTGTTCTACTTCGCGGGTCGCGGAACCAAGATCGAGTCCCGACCCAACTACGAACCCCACCGTGCCGTGGTCCCCCACGATCTCGAGCTGAGAGCGATGCTGAGAGAAGCCGAAATCGCGGAGATCGTTCGCCATGGCTCGCGTCAATCGCCCACCCTCGTCAACATCTTCGATTGTTGTTTCGAAGGACGTCCGCTCCTCAACTGGGCCGTGGAAGCGGAATCCGAAACACTGGTTTCCACGGTCGAGAATCGCTGCCTTGCTTGTTCCCCGCATCCCGTAGCCGACGAGTGTAAGAGCCCGCTTCCCACTCGTTCGATCTACGCCTGTCGGGATCACGAGATCGCCGCGGAGGTCGTCGGGCTCGACACCCACGAGTCTCACGGGGTCTTCAGCTACCACCTGCAACAGATCCTCGAGCAGAACCCGGTCGTGCCGGTGGATCGCCTCTGCACAGAACTCGGCGAGAGGGTGCGAAGGAGCTCGACCTACCCGCAGACCCCACACAGCGTGGGGTTCCCTCCTGGAGCGTCTCTCTTCAGCGGACGGTAGCCGGCCAGGGCGATCCCGATTTCCTACGACTGGTGGACGACTTCTCCAAACTCCATGTCAAAGTCGAAGTCACCCCAAAGCGATCTGCCTACCGATTGCCAGCCCGGTTGTATACCCAGTGTTCCCTGGAAGTCGTGACTCGCGTACGAGTGGATGTTCACCTCGAATGACGCCGATGTGAATCCGGCGCCGCGAAAATCCGTCGTCTTCGAGTCGGCCTCGACGATCGCGCGGTAGCAGGCGTTTCGGGTGTCTTCGATCGCTGGAAACTGCTTGAGAAAGGCCATCTTTACGCCGGAGAACAAGGTCGCCCCGAGGGCGTTCTCCTTCATGTCGTCGAGGCCCAGATCCTTGTCATCGAACGGATCCAATGAGTTGATCGTCGCGTTGTAGGCATCCTGCACCGAACTCAGAACTGGAGGTGCCTCTGCTTCCTGCACGCCGGTTTCCGGACGGGCCTCGAAGACGGGCTCGACCGATGCACGCTCGCCTGGTCCGAAGTTGGGAAAGACCTGTGCGTTCACGCTGAATCCCGCGTTGGAAGGTGCGTTGCCCGGAACTTTCATGATCCCCATGCCTTTGGGGAAGCCGTAGACCTCTCGTCCAGCGGCCATCGCGGCTCCACTGTCGACGAAGAGCCAGAGCGGAATCGAGCGAGGGGTCCACGAGAACGGTTTCGTCCGAATCGCGACGGCCCACAACCCGACATCGATCTCGCTGATGATTCCTTCACGCGTCGGGTCGCCATTCGACGTGACGACGCCGATGTTTGCGGCGGAGAGCAAGAGCTTCTTGGTAAGCAACTGATACTTCACCGCTCCGCCTGAAGGCGTCTCGAAGCCGTCGTCGAGAAACTTCTGAACTTTACCGCGGTCGGCCTCAATGAAAAAGGAGTGCAAGGCGACCTCGCGATGAACGTAGGGACCGTGGGCAATCAGGCTGTTCGGCAAGTCGATATAGGTCGTCGTCAATGGAGTTCTCCTGTTGGGGCTTTCAATGGATCGATCCGCCGCACTCAGTGGCGCAACGGACGGAAGCATCTGCATGGACTCGGCGAACGTCGCTCGACAACCGATTGGATCGTGAGAGCGCGAGATGAATCGAAGCCTGCTCGAACCGCATGCCGAACCTCTCAGCTTCACCGAGTGCCCTCATGAGCCGCTTCTCAGCGAGACGCTCGCGGTTCTGGATGCGATCGATCTGTGCGCGAGACCGCAGGAGCCTGGGTCGCGCGAAGATGAAGGTTCTCGCGTAGCGGGCGAGCTGGCGGTTGGCCGCGATGGCGAGTCTTGAGTATTCGGTTCGCATGTCAGGCGACCCGAACTCGGCGAGCCGCCCGAATACCTCCGATGCCCCGGCAAAGCCCTCGAGCGATCCGAAATTGCTCACGGCCACCGCACGGGAGCGTGCCAGGGCATCTCGAGCGCGCGACTGTGCGCGTTCCTCGTCATCCGATTCGAGATGTGCCACCGCGAAAAGTGCTTCGCAGTTCAACAAGGACATCTGGTCGCCCAACTCGAAGAGAATGGGCAAGGCCTGATCGAGCAGTTCGAGTGCTCGTTGGCACTCGCCCATACGGATATCGCATTGGGCGGAGGCGTAGAGTGACCAGGCGATCTGTTGATCGCCGCCCCGTGCAACGGCCGTTTCGTTCAGATTCTCGAAGCACCGGCGGGCCGATTCGAGTCGGCCTTCGTTGAAGAGCGCAAGCCCGCGGGTCGTGATGGCAAACTCGTCGACGACGGGGTCCGGAGGCGCATCGGGTCGAGCGCTGAGCGCGTCGACGCGATCCAGCGCGAGGTAGACGTTCGACCAGTTCGCATGGGTGAACTCGAACATGGCCCGCCCCCCGAGCACATCGCGAAGTGCGGCGACTTGATCAGCTCGCTCATACTCTTCGGCAGCGACGGACAGGATCTTCTCGCCGAGCCATTTGGCGCGTGCGATTGCCATTCCGTAGCCGATGACGCACCGCGACCGGCCTGCGAGTTCGAGGCGATCGCACGCTTCTGCGAACTTCCAGGTCATCAGGGAGGCGGCCATCACGGCAGCCGGGTTCGACATGAAGTAGGAGTTGCTAGAAAGGGTGCGCGCAGCTTCGGTCGCCACTTGAGCCGCCCTAGGGTCGGTCTTGCTTCGCTTCCCGACGTTCCGACCCAGAAGGCGTCTCAGACCTTCGCGGAGCGCTACGACGGACCACCCGGTCGAAGAGCGCGGTATTCGCACGCCGAGCATCGACAACGCCTGGATGGCCTGATCCATCGAACCTCCGAGGTCACCGAGCGCGGCTTGTGCGATCGCGCTCGCGCGATGGGCACGCGCAATGTCGACTGAGTCGAGTTCGTCGTCCTTCCCGCCTTTGGGCAGCTCGAAGGCGCGCACGAGGATCTCCTCCACGTTTCGGTGAGCGCCGACGTAGATCGATGCCTCGGCGGCGCCCACGAGTGAGCGAAACGCACGCGAATGGAGCCCCGCCGCTTCTTCGTGATTGGCGACCTCGAGCTCATCTCGCTGATCGCCCTCCACTTCGATCAGATAGTTGGCGACCTGCTCATGAAGCGTTCGACGATGCGAGATCGGGACCAGCTGGTAGGCCACGTCGCGAATGATCTCGTGCCGAAAGCTCGGAGCGGATTCGCCCGTACTTACGACGAGACGCGACAGCTGGAGCTCCCGGAACGCACGCTCGGCAGTTCCGCGTTCGAGATCCGAAAGGAACACAGTGCGATCCAGATCGAACTTTCGTCCGAGGATGCTTGCGCTTCGAAGCAGCCGTTGTGCGTTGGCCGAGAGTGCATCGATGCGACCTGCCACGACGCCTTCGATACGGGGAGGCACTTCCTCGGTGGCGAGCGCCTGCGGATCGGTGCACGAGAGGACCGAGCGCGACCGGACGAGCAATCCGCGTTCGTGGAGGGAGTTCGCCAACTCCTGGCTGAACAATGGGTGCCCCTGGCTCGCTTCATGGATCCATCGCCCCAGATCCTGCGAGACCCGCGACGCGCCCTGGGAGGAAGCGACGAGACCAAGAGTCTCGTTGAACTCGAGCTCGCCGAGAGTGAGCTCGCGCGTGTCCTCGCGGCGACGGATCATTGCAAGCGACTCGACGTCTTCCGCTTCGTCGCTGCGAAAGCAGATCGCGAGGAAGATGGGGATACCCCGTTCGACGATCGCCTGAGCGAGCTGCCACGAAGAGGCGTCCATCCACTGTGCGTCATCCAACACGAGGAAGAGCGGACGATCGATTGCCAGCTCGTGCACCACATCGCAAAGCAGCAAGTTGGTTTCGTCGGCATTGGAGATCGCCTCGAGATTTCCGTCTCCCGGTCTCTCGATGCCGTCGAGCCACTCGAGATAGCGCCGACGCAGATCGCCGCTCAGCGTCTCTACGATCGATCGATCGAGGAGGCCCTTCCAGGAGTACCAGGACCTGCGGCCGCCCACGCGAGCCCCCGGCATCGCCGGGCAGCGAAACTGCATCTCCTCGGCGCGCAAGCCGAGCTCGTAGATGAATCGACTCTTGCCGATTCCAGGCTCCCCGCGAATGAGTAGCGTGGAGGCGCCTTGATTCAGCGTATGGAGGAGCGCGCGAACCCCGTGCTCCATCTCTCTTCGCCGCCCGACGAATCGGGAGCGAAACTCTTCTTCGAGACGGTCGACGACTCTTCGTTGCGTTGGAACGTACGTCCACTCGGCCGACGCGTGTCCCTTGATCTCCAACAACCCGATAGGTTCGAAAAGAACCTGGGTGCGATTGCGCTCGTATGTGGATTGATCGCAAAGCAGACGGAATTCGTCAGTGTGAGCGAGTCTTGCCGCGCGGTTCGCGGCGGCTCCATTGACGGTGAATTGGCGTCGGTCGTCGTTTCCAACGGCCCCACAGAACATCGCACCCGTCGCGACTCCGATGCGCATCTCGGGCCCGGTCTGCATTTCCGCCAGGCTGAGTGCGGCGTCGAGGCAATGGCTTGCATCGCCCCGTGCGGACAACGCGCCGAAGACGATCATGGCAGAAAAGCCCTTGTCATCCTCGGCGCAGCGAAGAAGCTGCCCCCCATGGTCGTGGGCTGCAGCGTGCGCGATCCGAATCGCGTCACGAACGAACGACACATCGGCAAGATCCCGCAGGCGAACGGTCGGGAACGACAGATAGAGAACGGATGCCGTTCGCAGTTCGGGTAACCAAGGACCATCGAGTGAGCGACCGCGAAGTGACCTCGCCACGAAAGAACGCATTCGCGGATCCGTTGAGGGAATTGGATCGTTGCCCCACGTCTCATGCGAGGAATCCGGGGTCCGCCCCGAACTCTTCTCCGCATTCACCCACTCTCGTGCACGCGGACCCATGCGACATTCGTTGTCGTCCGAGAGCAGAAACGCCTGGAACGTGTCGTCGAGGACGTCTCCGCCGGTCACCAACTCCCACACATCGGCGCCCGCATCTGTCAGGGCGAGTACAGCAGTACCTGACCCCAAACCGCAGTGCAGTACGACCCCCAGGCTCTCGGCATCGGCGGTAGCGCTCCACTCGAGTAGATCCGTGGCGCACGCTCGGGCGGCATGCACCGCGAACTCCTGATCCGGGGTCTGCGGCCATAGTGCGAGAAGTGAATCGCCCCCGAGTTCCGCGATGGCCCCGTTGTGCCGGAGTACCGTCGCGATTGCAGACTCGAAGAGCCCATTGAGGGTTCGGGTCA
This sequence comes from Myxococcota bacterium, assembly GCA_028278345.1. Classification (GTDB taxonomy): domain Bacteria; phylum Myxococcota_A; class UBA9160; order UBA9160; family UBA4427; genus DUBZ01. The sequence continues at coordinate 41,891 of JANQEL010000100.1, read as the reverse complement.
GGGCGTCTGCCCCGGAGCGACCCATCGCGCGATCGAGCGAATCGGCGAGTTGGGAGAACCCGCGTAGGTCGACGAACAGGGCGGCGGCATCGAAGACCGCCTCGGCGTTTCGAAGCGCACGACTCGAATCCGGTGCGACCCGACTCAACAGTTCCGGTGAGACGAAACCCGAGAGTAGATTTTCGACGTCAGCCACAGAGCTATTTCGTTCGTACTGCCGCCTTGGCTGCTCGCACTCCGGTTTCGACGGCCGCTTCGACGGCCCCCGCATTCAGGTCGCTGATCACCCAATCACCCGCGAGGAACAGGTTGCGATAGCCCGAATCATCTGCCTCCATCCTGAGCTTCACCATATCGGGTGCGTTCTGCACGTAGAGTTCATGGTCTCGCGTGTTGACTCGCATGTACTGAAAGTCGAGCCGCTCGGGACCATCGCGATCGCTCGGATCGTAGAGGACCGAGTAGTCGAACCCGCCGTCGACGACGGCATTCGGCCAGAGCGTTGCGGCATGGTCGTCCAGCCAACGGCGGGTCGTTTGCCGGAGCCAGTCGGTCGTCGCCGGCACGTCCGCTGGCATCGCCTGGCAGAAGTACGCGGTCGATTTCGGCCCGGTGCCGTCCGGCCAATCCTCGACTGCGTCGAGATGACTGAGATCGGCCCAGGTGGCGAGCGGTTGTTCATAGGCGGTGACAATCGAGCCCGCGACCGGAAACCCGAGTTCGGCGGTCGTGCGATTGAACCAGATCTGCACCCCAAGCGTTCGAGTGGCCTTCATTCCCGCGACCATCGCGTGCCACTCGGTTTTCTGGTTGACCAGCCGTTCGCAGATCCGCCCGAGAGCGCTCACGGGGATTCCGAGCACGAGTGCGTCGAAGTCTTCACCTGCAACGAGCTCGACCGCATCGACATCGTGCTGCTGGAGGTGGTTGCTCTCGTAGTCGAGTTGCCGACGGTGAGGCTGGTCGTCGAGATCGAGCAATTCGAACCGGGGTTCAATCGGCCAGCGGTCCGAGCCCGGCAGGAGGGGGTCGTACTCGTCCGCATGCTCGGGACCTGCCTTTAGCTTGGCCTGGACCCCGATCTTGACTCGTTCGATGATCCGGCCCTGATCGTCCGGAACGAGTTCGTCGACCCGATGAAAGAAGTGGAACTTCACTGCCCTTCGCTTGAGCGCACGGTAGATCGGAGAGATCACGACTTCGGCCATCGAGCCCTTCATCCGCCAGAAGAAGGCCCCGCGGTAGTCGAGGACCATCCGCAAGGTCCCCTTCACCGCGGTTCCGGCTGCGATCGACGGTTGTGCCGTATCGCCGTCCTTGTAACCGAATACGTAGTCGTACCCGCCGCGCACGAGGGGCGAGGCGATGAGTTCCTCCGAAGCCCCGTGCCTGCGCAGCCAGGCTCGCACCTCGATGTCGTCGATCGACTCGAATCCAAAGAGCGGAACCATGTCGCGAATCAGTCCCTTGGCGATGACCCCGCCGACCTGGAGGACCGCCTTGAAGAAGCGTCGATCTGGATCGCCGATCGCCTCGTGGGCACCCGACTGCGGTTCGATCGTATCGAGTTGCTGTAGAAAGGACTCGATCTCCGTGATGGCCAATGTGCTCTGCGCTTGATCGAACGAGCTGTCGGGTTTGCCGAACTCACTGATGCGTGTAGCCGCACGATCGAGCGCGGTGGTGCCGACAGATATCGCATCTGCGAATGGAGTTGCGCCGGCATCCTTGCTGTCGATCCAATAGTCGAAGAGAGCCTTCATTGCCCTGATGAGTTCGCGTACTAGTGCACCGGGACTCTCGAGCAGACCCCCATCACCTGGTAGTCCGTCGCGGCGGGGCATGTCGATGGGCCAACGTTCCCAGGTGCCGTTCGACTCGTCGTAGAGAGAGAAGTGATCCAGGGGATCGAATGCATCTCCCCAGGTCGGTCCGGTTCCCTCTTGTGTCTGCAGCTCGCTGAAGCAAGCTCTCAAGAGCCTGCCCGCATCGTGGTAGAACCCGGCCCACACGTGCAAACCGTGCTCTTCGATGCGGTTGCCGTGCTGGGGCGCCGGATTCCTCCCCGCTGCGCACTTGCCGCCCAGACGCCAACCCAATTGATAAACGTCGACTTCGTTCTCCGGATCAGCGCTCGCTTCGAAGGCTGCCGCGAGTGCACCCATGCCTCCACCGAGAATCGCCACCTTCTTGCCCATTCCGCACCTCCGCCTCAACCTTGAACAATCATGACATGGATAAGCGTCGCTCGGAAGGTGGATGCATGAGTCCATCGAATCGAGACGCCGCACGAATCCTGCACACATCATCCGGTTCGTTTTGTCATGATCGAAGCGAATCGTGCAGATGTGAAACGTTTCACAGCGCGGGCTGCTTGCTCGCTTTAGGTTGGTTGCGTATTCGAGGGATCCACCCCTTCAACTCGCACTCGACTGGAGCATGCCATGTCCGAGATTCGTCAGTTCATCCTTCTTCCGCGCGACGGACTCATTGCAACGAACGAGTCCGCAATGTCCCTGTTCGCCTCGATGCCCATCGCAAGCAGTCTGAACGAACCGCAACGGGCGAGTCTCTCGGGCGATGGGTCCGGTGGAATGAACATCATCGACACCATTCGAGAAGATGGACCGAAGCTGATCGAAATGGATGATGAAGATGCCGAGCGAATCGCCAATGCGCCGGATTCGCCCGTACGCGCGGTTCCCATCGTCACCTACGATCCGCCCGATCCCGAGTTGCAGGTCGCCGGGGAGATCTTGACTCCCACCTCGAGTCTGACGACCGTGACATTCACGTGCACCGATTCGACCACGGGCGCCCCTCTCGCCGACACTCGAATCGTGGCCTTCACCGACTTTTCGACCCGCCGAGGTGGTGCGGGGACGACCGACGCGAGCGGCTCCGTGAGTGTTCAACTCACTTCCGGCACGATCGAAAGGCTGTACGCGTACGCTCCCCCAGGCTACTGGGGGGCGTTCCGATCCAATCTCCAGACGGATGCTGCGATCTCGATCGATATCGAGCCCGTGGATTTGTCCTACACCGATGCCGTGCGGCGCTATTACGGAGCGACGAGCTTCGACAGCAGCCGGAACGTGACGGTCGGCGTACTGGATACGGGAGTCGGCCCGCACGGCGATTTGAACATTGTCGCAGGGGCCAATACGGTGACCGGTGAGCCCTCTGCCAACTATCAGGATCCGCGCGGACACGGCACGCACGTAGCGGGTCTCATTGGCTCGAATGGGGCTCCGCCCACGGGTCTTCGCGGTGTATCACCCGGCGTTCGCATCGGCGCATACCGCGTGTTTCCGGCGAGCGGAGGAGCAACGAACTACGCGATTCTCAAGGCGATGATTCGAGCGGCATCCGATGGATGCGACATCGTGAACCTGAGCCTCGGAGGCGGTCCGTACGACCAGATCGTTCAGGAAGCAATCGAAGATGCCCGCCAGCAGGGCATGCTGGTCGTCGTTGCTTCGGGAAACGACGGTCGCAAGCCGATCAGCTATCCGGCCGCCTATCAGGGGGCGACCGCGGTAAGTGCGATGGGCCACGTCGACACATTTCCGGTGGGTTCTCTTCCCGAAGGCGACGTCGAGCGCCCCCCGCACAGCGCAGTGGACTCGAAGGAGTTCCTGGCTTCGTTCTCGAACGTCGGCCCGCAGACTGCGTTGACAGGCCTCGGTGTGGGCGTCCTTTCGACCCTTCCCGGCAATCAATTCGGCCCGATGAGTGGTACATCGATGGCGGCGCCAGTGGTGGCTGGCGCGGCCGCGTCATTGCTTTCCCAAGACCCGACGATCCTCGCGATGCCTCGAGACCGGGCTCGCTCGGACGCAATCGAAAGGTTGCTACAATCCAATGGTGTCAGGCGTGGATTCGGCAACATCAGCGAGGGCTACGGTCTGCCGGATCCGAATGCGGTGTGACCGATCATGACCCGCTTCATCCTGTTCTCGAGAACGAAGGAGAGCCTGCCTGCCCGATTGCGGGATGTGGCGGCGGAAGTCGGGCTCACGATCGTCGATGAAGAGATACGCCACGCCATCCTAGTGGCTGGCACCAACGAAGCAGCACGCGCATTGCAGGATCGGCTCCCTACGGGATGGTCTGTCAGCCAGGAAACCACCATCGAACCGCCCGGTGAAGCTCGTCAGGACATCTTGATTCGCGATGATGAATCAGATGACGAGAAAGGGCGGCCCGGGCGAAATTAGCGACAACCTTCCGAGCGGGCATACCAGAACTTCTCCTTTGAGTAGCGGCGAGTGGCGAGTAAGTGGGCTTGGTTCACCGCCTCGTGCTGCGTTCTAGCTGGTTTGTTCATTCAGGGCCCTCTGGTCGAAATGGGGTTACCAGACTCTACCCACCGCCATCCAGTCTGACTACGTGCACCATCCACAGCGGCATCATCACTCTTCGCCGTATCTGGTCGCGAACCACGACGTCCCGGTCGCACTTTGCGAGCGGATCGCTAGTGCGATTTCCGTGCATACGCTGAAGGCCGAACCGCGGTAGAGCCTCCGGTAGGGAATGCCTTAATTCAGATCTGGAACTGTCTCGATTTCGACTTGAATATGCGGATACAAGAAGCTTAGAGTCGCTGGCCGCTTCGTTTCGAGCCGAAGACCATCGACGGGAATGATGAGGACGCCAGTCAAATGACCCCCGGCTATGAATGGGCTCAGAACTATTACCTCGGCTATGACCCGCTCTACGTTCGCGAGAAAGGCGGGCTGAGTACCGGGCGGAAGATCTTCTTTCTCGATGCTCTCGATCACTATGCGCGAATTCGACCCGACTCAGACACGCCGATTCGAGTGATCGACATCGGCTGTGGAATCTGGACCCGGGAGCTTGCGGCCGAGATCTCCTCTTGGGGAAGAGACAACCACCGGAAGGTCCATGCGACGACCGTCGATCCTGCTTTCAACGAGAACATCGCGCTTCAGGACTACAACTTTACGAATCTCGAAGTCTGCCACTCGACTACGACTTTTTCCGATTGGCTGAAAGCTCGCTCGGACGAAGATCCGCCCTTCGATCTAATCTTCTCATTCAACGGTCTTGCGTCACCTCTCCAGGATGAGGTGAGGGAACGATCGGAAGAAGTCCCCAACCACTTGCACGTTCGGGCGATCGTCGGGGATTGGTTGCAGCGACTTCTCGAACGCAGGTACGGGGCGTTTCACCTCTACCACGGGAGCCGCTTTTCCGATGAGCGGCAAGCGAAGTTCGACGAACAAGCGGCTTCGCAGATCTTCGGGCCGAATCGGCCCGATCTGGATTTCGACCAGATCTCTGCGGAGGACGTTCGCGACGGTCTCCTCGGCCACTTTCCATTGACCGAATCCGAGGAGGTCGTTCCGTTTCGCGTTCCGTCGAATGATAGAGAGTGCGCTGCGTTCGGCCGCTACTTCTTTCGTACCAACGAACTCGACGATGATTGCGTCCACTGGTTGAACGCCTATCTCGAGCATCTACGACAACTCGCGGACGAGCGATCTGCCGTCGTCACGATTCACCCGAACGAACCTCACGTTGCCGCGATATTCAATCGGATGGTCATCGCGGCCACCGGCCGAGCAGCAGAACTGTGGGATTGCCCGACGTCGGCGCCAGTTTTCCGAGCCGGCGGGGAGCGACCCCTGCGTGAGGAGGTCGAGCCCTTCAAGGATTCGCTCCGCTCGATCTACCGCGGATCAGATTCCCTCACCTACCTTTCGGCGTTGTTCAAGCCCGCTCCGTCGATGAACGGCGCCGAATCGATTCGGTCCTACTTTTCCGACCGCGAAGTGGAGCGAATGCAGCAATTCGGCAGGTCGAGCGAAATCCCGGACAGTTCATGCGTCGCGGCGGCGGCGATGTATCCCCTCTTCCTCAATGACGAATTGGCGCGCGGCACCCTGTTCGCGAATCCCGATGCGCAGATGCAGATCATTCCCGTCGGGAGTGCGGAAGACGCTGCCTATCTGCAATTCGCTCTGACCACCGACTTGATGATCAAAGATCAGCTGGCCAACGGCGATGAAGCGATGAGCACGGTGCAGGCGCTGATCAAAGAGGACGAGCTGCGCAGTACACGGGAAAAGCTCGACGAGCACCGCGACTCCGTTCGCACTTTCTGGAAGGAATGGTCGAAGATCCCGGACCCGTTCGAAGCTCTCCAGGATCCACAGAGACACAACCAGGTTCCTGCGTTCCCGGCCCGAGAGATCGCCAGCGCGTTGGAGGGGCCCGCCGATGCAGTCGTTTCCAATGAGGATTGGGCAACGTTCTGCGAGGCCTTCCGGCTCGAGCCGCCCCTCTCGACCGTGGACAAAGCGCGCAAGTACGTCTTTCTCAGGCAGTTGATGTACTCGCAGAAAATCGTCCTGTGGGTCTACCCGCATTGGTCCGACTTCGTCGAGCGAACGACCTCGTTGTTCTTTGGCATCTTCGAAATGACAGGCGACGATCCGGTGGCCGACATTCGCGCAACCATGAAAGCGGTCAGAGAAGTCGCAGCAGGCTACGAGGACTACCTTCGAATGCGTGTCCTGCGTGAATCCGAGGCGAAGTCGGTTCGGGCCGCCATCATGTCGCGCAACTTTTCGCACGTCGACGGCAGTCACGTGCTCGCGAGTCCCCGGCTCGCTCACTCGCTTGGAATCGATCCTGGCGCTCCGCGCAAGCGACTCTCGACCCTAATGAACTTCTTTCAAGCGCGGCTCGATTACATAGCGCGCGCGATCGGAATGAGTGCCGGAACGCCCGAGCCGCTCTTCCTCGTGAAGGATCTGTTGGGCGGATTGTTGGCGCAAACGACGCTTCTCGACAACATCATTGCCGACATCGGGCCCACGGTCGAACGCGATCAGATCAGCGTGCGATGGCACAACCAAGACGGTGAGTGGACCCACACCGCTGTTCCAGGTGAAGACTTCCCCGCCGATGCCGAAACCGATCGCGATTATGAAGGTGTCCCATCGAGCTTCGACTGGATGGCCAAAACGGATTCCGGGCAACGTCGCGAGGCGCCCGAGGACTACCTCGTAGCCGTTCCGGGCGGGACCATCGGCGCCCAGGCGATGTACGCGTTCCTCGAGAACATCGTGCGAAACAGCGCCAAATACGGAAGCTCGGATCGCGCCAGAGATGACGGTTACATCCTCCACATTCGTTGTTGGCGCGATGAAGACCGAACTACGACTGTCACTTTCTGGGACAATCTTTCAGAGATCGATCGTGACACTGAAGAGGGTGAAGATGCCTTCGAGTCCATCCGCAAGGCGCTCTTCGACCCCTTGGTTGGTGACGACCCTTTGCAAGGCCATCAAAAGGCCATGGGCCTCAAGGAAGTGCGGATTTGTGCGGACTTTCTGGCAGGGACCCAGGGATCGAAGATCGAGCCACGCCTCGTCGACGAGTGTGGCGATGGCGTCGAACGCAAGGGTTTCCTCGCCTACGACCTGAACTTCGAATGCCCGCGGCTCCTGGTATACAACGGTCGCCGTGGCGTCGTTGTGGGAGACTTCGTTCGCCGTTCCTCGACCGTGGACGAGATGGCGCGCGAGAATGCGTACATGGCGTCGATCATCGATTACAGCGCGTACTTCGAAACCCGTGCGGACGAAACAGAAGAGATCATCGATGCAATCAGCCGGAATCACCGGCAGCTGCCCTATCGACTAATGATCGTCACCGTGCCCGACAAGGTGCAGGCATGGCAGGAACGCATCGACGCAGCCGCACCCCAGTGGGAGGAGGACCGGAACAACTGGAAGCCGGGCTGGATTCCGCCGAGACGCGTGCGCGTAGTGGGGATCGAGAACCTTCCGAGTGTTTTGACGTCGGGCACGGGAAATCAGGCCGAAGGTTTCTTGGGTTGCTTTGATTGGGAGGCATGGATCCTGCGCCTCTACGACGAGTGGGTCCGCGCCAGCAAGCCTCCTCCTCCTTCGAGTCCCCAATGGAACCTCTGTATCTCCCTCGAGCGTGGACCGAACGAGCACGAAGACGGCCTCTGGGACGAGCCACTTCGCAAATTCCGAGAGACCGGACCGAGCGTTGCCGACATTCGCTTGTTGACGGGTGACGAAGACGAAAGGATCGATGTCATCGACGCCCTTTTGCGCGAACGAAGAGCGGCCAAATCGGAACAAGATTCACCTGCCGCAGCCAGGGAATCGAGTTCGTATCTTGTATTCGAAAATCACGGCAAACTCCTCGAAGACACCAACTACCTGGGCTACGAGGAATGGCCGCGATTTCACCAGGAGTTCGGCAGCAATACGCCCCGGCTCTTCCAGACCTTGAGCAATCCGCCTCAGGATGAGTTCTCCTTCGCGTTCTTCGTCTATCAGCTCGTGGAGAGCTGCCTCACGAACGTCGTCGTAGTCGATGAACGCGTGGCCCTTGCTGCCACCAACCCGCGACACGGTCTCTATTCCAACCTCTCCCGCGAGTTTCAGCGAGCCGGGATCTTCACCACCTACTCGATGACGCCAAACGGACTCGATCCGTGGTATCTGGCCGCCGAACTCGCTGACCTCGCCAAGCGCGAGGGGGCGAATCGCGTATCGGACATGGACGGGCTGCGCTTCGCTCCGTCCGAGCGAAGAGAGCTTCCGGCCTCGGGCAAGCCTGTTGGTCTCACGGTCCACGTGCCGTCGACGTCCGACTCCGAATCGCCGCTAACGCCGATCGACTTCGGCGCTTCGGCTGATGTCATCGTGCTCCACGAGGGCGTGAGCGAAATGCTCAACCGTCAGCAAATGAAATGGGGCATCGAATGCTCCGATCAACTCTTCGCGCTCGCGCCCATGGTCGTGCGGACGTCGGGGCGCGGCGCTTCGCGACGTGATCTCGCGTCCGAACTTCCGTTCGTCGAGTTCAGCAGCGTGAGCGGAAACACCTTCCAGGGTCTCAGCAAGTACCACCTCTGCAAGGCGATCCTGTCTCTGGTCGGCACCGATGGCTGAAGCAGCTGGTGTGCTCTGGTGCGTCTTTCCGCGGGCCGGAGACGGCGACCGTGTCGAGAGCGATTGGAACGTGGGGCAGAACATCCGCGTCTATCGCTCGCGCGACCACGAAGACCTCTCTTCCGAGGCCGTAAGAAACCTTCAGGGAGCGAGTCCCGATACGTGGCTGGTGATCGTGAATCCGAAGCTTCCCGTCTCGCCCCAGCGTCGCCATGAAATCCACCTTTGGCTCAAAATGGCGGAACAGGGGCGCGAAGTTCGGGTTCTCCAGCACTTCGGCAATCGCGACCTCGATCGCTTTACTTGGGCGGTCATTGAGACGCGCTCGCGAACCGCGGTGGCTGGCCTCGAGCACCCAACTCTCCCCTACTCGAAGAACGAAGTGGGGAGTTGGACCGATCTGATTCGCGGGAGGCCTACGCCCGACGGGCGCTCGGTTCGGGAGATCCTGAGAGGAGATTGGCGTTCGAAGCAGCGCATTGTCCTCGAGCTTCTCGAGACTTCTTGGGCCCACGCCAAGTCCTACTACCTACACCTGCAACCCGGGTGCGCCGTTCTCGATTGCATGCTTCCTGCGCTTCATGAGAAGGACGACCGAAAGGTCCTCAAAGTCGCGCTGGACGAAGCCCGCTCGTCTCGCATTCTAAAGGACAGCTCCGCGTCGCTTCTCTATTTCGATGGCGAACTTTGCGCTGATCCTCCGACGTCGATCTCCAAGTTGCGCGACTATACGGAATCGTGGGCGCATAGAGTCAACCGCACACCCGAGAGCCACAGTGAAGCGATCCGCTGGCTCGAAGAGCTCGCCGACGAGGTTCTGCAGCACCTCCTGGTGAATCGACCCAAGTTCCTCAAAATGAGCGAGGAACTCGATCAGTATTTGGCTGAGCTCGAGTCGGAGAACAATGAGGCCGATGCCGCGATCGACGATCGCGCTGGCGAGCTTGAACTGCAAGAAGTCACCCCGCCTTTGCCCTCGGTCTTGATTTTTGGCGATGACACCGAGCTCCCGGCGAATCTCCCACGAAATGCGCTGCTCATCCGATGCCCGGAAGACTCTTCCGCCGAAGAGTTCGAGTGGGTCGAAAAGTCGCTGTCGCGGTTCGTCGAGTCGTGGACGCAGCAATCGCCAACTTGTGGGTCTCCGCCTCAGGTGTTCGTAAACTGGAAGTACGCCGCAGAACTGAACTGCGTCGACACGAACGTCCCCGGCTCCCTTCTCGCGATGCTCATCCTCGCCTTTCCAGAAATCCAGTGGAAGTTCTTCGGCGACGCTTTCGGAAAGTCGACATTCCACACCGAGATTCACCACGAAGATCAAGACGCGCTTTCGACCGGCTCGGTGCTCTTCGATGCCAGTGGTCTGCGAGACGCGGTGCGTGCCGCAATTCGCACATCCGTTGTCGGATGTTTGTACTTGCCCTTGCGTCAAGCGCTATCGGTTTCGATTGACGACGAGCGAGACTACTGCCTACTGCACGGTCTCACTGCGTACCGCTTCGGGTTTCGAAATCTCGCGATTCTTCGCTGGGCCGAAGCGGAAGAGCTCTTGGACACGCCTGCGCCCGACGGGACCAATGGCTTCACACCCGAGTTGACGATCGAAGATGTATTCCTCAGCTTCCCAGACCAACCAGCGGACAAGCGCGGACTGAAACTCTTCAGTGATCGCGACAAGGTGCTGAAACGGAATCACAATGTGTTTGCGCGACGGCACGTTGTCACCGTTGGTTTCGATACCAGTGAGTTCAGTGAAGTTGCGGAGTTGAATACCGCGTACATCAATGGCACCTGGAAGCCCATTCCGTCGGGGCAGCGCACCGTGCTGAAGCCCTACGGTGGGATGTTCGACCTGTGGAACAAGCTCGGCATGCGGGATCCGAAGCGGACCGAAAAGGGTCAGCGAAACGGCCTCGCCCGGGGCTATATCTGGCCGCCGTCAGCCGCGCCTCTCGACCTCTCCGCAGGAGGTCACAGCGCGCCGGGCGTTCTCCTGCTCGTATCGCGCAGCCTGGTTGAGCGCGCGAAGATTCTTTTCCAATCTGATCGGACCGATGATTTGGTCCGCGGGGCGGTGCTGGCGCGCGATTCAATGGAGCTGCTCGGCGGTCGCGTGCCGACGAAATCCCTGGAGGCGCTAGCCGAATTCCATAAGTGTGAAGTCAAGGCCGAATGTCAATTCGCAGGCGTCGAGTACCACGTCGCGCTCAGAGATCGTCTCAAGGAGATCCGCGACGACATCGCGGATATTTCGAAAAAGCTGCACATGAAGAGGCAGAGGAGCTTCGCGCTCAACGGCGAAGCGTTCGTCCTGCGAGCGATCCAAAAGATCTTCAACGAGTTCAACGAGTACGACGAATCGCAGATGTGTCACATCCGCTTGCGGCAGATTCACGGTGAGCTGCTGAGGCTGAAGGCATTGAGGCGCAATTGGATAGGCGCCCGACTGGTGCTTCCGCTTGCGCGGTACACCGACATGTTGCTCGTTTCGGTGCGACGTGCAGTTCTGGCGTTGGTCGTTTGGCTGGCCCTATTCACCGCGGCTTTCAAGTACATCGGCCACGATCTCGAAAACGCGTTCGAGCGGGCGTTCACGGTGATTGCGACGTTCAATCTTCCACCAGGGTACGAGGACATGAAGCAGTGGGCTGTCGCGCTGCAACATTCGGACGCGGCACTCGTGTATCTAGGCGTCCTCGTCGGCGTTTTCCACCTCGGTATTCTGGTGTCACTAATCTACGCACGCGCCGCGCGAGAGTGACCGTTCTCAGCCGCTGGGCGCTTCTTCCAGTTCCTCTCGATACGCATGCAACCCCGGTGAATCCCCCATATGCCAGAACCGTCGTCGATCACGCGCAGAGACTCTCTGAACGGAGCCGCAATTGTCGTGGCGGCGGGCTCGACGCTCTCGCCAGCAGAACTCTTCGCGCAGGAAGCCAAAGACCCCGCTCGGTGACACGTTCAAAGGGCATCTATCCCCCCGCGCTCACGGGGATGCGCAGCACTCATGACGTTGCCTACGAAGTCGCCCACGCCATGGCCTGGCAGGGACAGAAGCCCACCGAGTACGCCACGCTCGACGAACACTACGACCTGGTGATCGTCGTCGTCGGCCTCAGTGATCTGGCTGCCGCTCATCTGTTTCGGGAGCGCGCCGGCGCCGACAAAGAGGATCCTGACCCTAGACAACCACGATGACTTCGGCGGCCACGCCAAGCGCAACGATTTCCACTCCGACGGTCGCATGCTGCTTTGTCCGGGTGGCGGCACGAACATGGAGACGTCCAACTTCAGCGCCACGGTCCACCGGGTCCTGGTCAGGCGGTCAGGAATAGGAGCACTTCCCTGTACTTTCCCTATGGATCAGGGAATCGCCCTCAGAGACCAGTTCGCCCCAGACTCCACCCACCGCCATTCAGTCTTGCGTTGCAGGGAATCCGGCTGCCGGCGATGCCGGCGAAGTCCTGCAGGAAGCGTCCATCCGGGCGAGACGTTCCGAGCGCGGAGCGCGAGATCGAGTCGACGCGTACAAGCCGCGCGGCGCTCCGGCCTGGGTCTCAGCTCGAGAGTTCGGGAATCAGCTCTCGGCCGACGCGTTCGAGCACCTCGAAACGGGGCTCCCAGGCCGGAAGAATGAAGACCTGATCCAAGCCCGCCTCTTCGAACGCGTGCAGGCGCGCAATGACTTCATCGCGCAAACCGACGACACAGGTGGTATCGATGGTTTCGGCCGTCACGAAGCGCTCCTCCTCCGGGTGCACCCAGAGGTTGTGGCCGGTGTGGATACGTTGGTGTAGTCGATCGTCGGGGACGTCAGCCAGCATCGCGCAGTACTCATCCCAGATCTGCTCGAGAAAGGTCGGCGGCGCTTGCCCGAGTTGTCGCCACTGGTCGTAGGCGAAGTGGACTGTCGCCATGGCCATGGCGCCGCATTCGTTGCGGATGCGCGGGTGATCGAGATCTTCGCCCTCATCGAGGATCGAAATGGTCGTGAGTGCCGAAAAGGGAAACCCCGACATATCGAGGGCCCTTCCCGCTTTTTTCGCGCCCGCTTCCACGTCCGCGCGCATGCGCGTCAAGATCTTGGGGTGCGGCGGCATGGAGAGAATCGCGCCATCGCCGTACTGGCCTGCCAACCCGAGTGAGCGCGGACCGAAGCCACTCACGTAGAGCGGGATCGGATCGTCGAAGTTGACGAAACCCATATCCGGCATGCCGTGCACGATCGGGCATGGCTCACCGTCGACCTCGATGAAGGCCTCGTCTCCGCGGAGCAGCGGCCGGAGGCTCGCGAGATAGCGACCGAACTCCGCGATGCGATGAGGCGGCGAGCCCATGATGCGCATCGCCGTATTTCCGGAGCCGATGCCGAGGAAGGTGCGTCCAGGCGCGATCGCATTGATCGTCGCAATGGCCGCAGCGGTCACCGCTGGCGGGCGCGTCCCCGAAACGGCTACCCCGGTGCCGAGCTGAATCGTCTGGGTCGCCTTGGCGGCCAACGCAAGCGTTGCGTAGCAATCGGACCAGATCATCTGGCTGTCGGCGAACCAGGCGTGCGAATAGCCCAACGCTTCGGCGCGAACGACGTAGCCGATGTCACTGATGTGCGAGGGAACGCAAACGCCAACCTTCATGGGATCGACCTTTCTCGAGGGTTCCTGGGGCGTCTTGGGGAATCGGCGGCCGCCGCTAGGCCGGGTTGCGCTCGAGTAGCCAGATCCCTTCCGAGATCGATTTCATTCCCCGCGCCTGAAAGGGCGGGGGCGGCTCGCCGGGGCCGTTCACGGCGAGTTGCTCGGTTCGAAACGCCGCGCCAAAGAGGGATTCGACCTCTTCGGCGGGAACGGAGTGGGGCGGTCCGTTCATTTCGTTCTGGTCGTAAATGACGGTCAGCAGGAGCACCTTCGCGCCGCCCGGCAGGATGCGACCGAGGTGCTCCGCGTAGCGAGAACGCATCTCCGGCGGCAACGCGACGAGGGAGCCCCGGTCGAAGGCACCGCGGACGCCTTCGAGATCGCTCGGCTCGAGGGCGAAGAAATCACCGCAGTGAAGCGTGTACCCGGGCGCGCTCCAGGTTTCGAGCGCGCCGTGGGGCGTGCGCGTGGGCTCGAGGCTCTGGCCTGCGAAGTAGTCCCGGCACGCGATCGGAGAGAGCTCGACGCCGATCACCGGATGACCGCGCTCGAGCAGCCAGGCCATGTCCAGGCTCTTGCCACAGAGCGGAACGAAGGCGGGCGAATCCTTCGGGGCGTCGAGCGCATCCCAGTGCTTCACCAGGTTGCCGTTCACCTCCTCCTGATGAAACCCCAGTTGGTTCTCTTCCCAACGTTCGTGCCAGAAGTCTGCCTTCATGGATCCACCTCGAACATCCCGTTGAGGAGGTGCCCCACGATCTCCTTGGCGTGTTCGATCCCGACGTCTGAAAGAACCGTCGTATAGCCGCCGATGTCCGTAAGAACGAAGATTCCGCTACGCATTGGTGCTCCCCGCCTACACGCTGCCGTCCGCTCGCAGCTTTTCGAGCGCTGCGTCGTCGAGTCCGAGCGCGCCAAAGACCTCACCACTGTGCTCGCCGAGCTGCGGCGCACGCCGGGTGATCTGCCACGGGCTCTTCTCGAACTTGTAGGGCGCACCGGGATAGACGAAGGCGCGACTCAGCTCGGGGTGCTCGACCTCCACCGGGAAGCCACGCTCGACGAAGTGGGGATCCGAGAGGACCTCTTCCGGCGAGTAGATCACGCCGACGGCGAGCCCCGCCTGCTGCGCTCCCACGAAGAAGTCGTAGGCCGGCACGCTCGAGGCGATCAACAGCAACGCCTCTCGCCCGGCGCCGAAGATCGCGGTGACCTCGTCGTCGGTGCCGATGGCGGAGAGATCGATGAACTCCTTCTGGGCGCCCATCTCCAGGAAGATGGCTTCCGGGAACTGTTCCTCGAGCCCGAGCTCCCGCACCCACGCGTGCAGCCGCGCGAACTCGTGCGGGAAGCGCGGAGGGACGCCGGTGCAGACGTAGCGGCCGTCTGCGCAGCGAATCTGCGACTCCATCGAGGGCTGCTCGAGAGCGTGGCGACCCGTCTGTCGCTGCACGGTCCCCTGCTGCACCAGCCAGTGATACGACGCCATCTCGGTGGTGACATTGGCGCAGGCGTGCTGGCTGACGTCGATGTGCTGACCCTCGCCGCTACCCATGCGATAGAGCACGGCGGTCAGGATGGACATCACGGCGTAGTGCGCGCCGATGGCCGCGCCCTGGTTGCCGAGGCCGCGCACCGGCGGGATCGAGTGGTCGTCGTAGCCGCAGCTCCAGACAGGGCCTCCGCCGGCCAGGATCGTGAGATCGGTGCTGGGTTCGTGGCTGCGATCGCTGTCGCGGCCAAACGGCGTGATCGATGTGTGGATCAGGTCGGGCTTGAGTTCGCGAAGACGCGTATCGTCCAGCCCGACGCGGGCGAGCGATCCGGGTGCCTCACCCTCGAGCAGGATGTCCGCTTTCCCCACGAGCTGTTCGAAGAGTCCGCGGCCTCCCTCACGCTCGAGTTCCAGCGTCACGCCGCGTTTGCTGGTGTTGTAGTACCACCAGTGAAGGCTCTTCTCCGGGTGCTCATCGCCATCGGCGAAAGGCGCATAGCGCCGCGTCGGGCAACCGCCCGGCCGCTCGACGACGATGACATCGGCGCCCATGTCGGCCAGCAGCTTGCCCGCGAAGGCGCAGCGCTCGTGCGCGAGTTCCACGACCACCAGTCCATCGAGGGCCCCAGCGCTCAAATCACACCCCCTTCCCGCAGCTCGTCGACTTGCGCGGCGGAGAGCCCGAGCACCTCAGTGAAGACTTCGTCGTTGTACTCGCCGAGAACGGGACCGCCGCGGGACATCTTCCACGGCGTCTCCGAGAGCGTGACACCGAGACCGTCGACGCGGACGTCGCCCATCTTTGCATGTTTGATCGTTGGCCAGAGACCCTGGGTGTCCGGATCCTGATCGACGCGTTCCTGCGGCTTCTGGACGGCGGCGGCGGGTACGCCCGCAGCGATCAGGGTGCGCTGCACATCGAACTTGTTCCGCGTCGATGTCCAGCTCATGATTGCCGCTTCGAGGGCATCCTGGGAAGCGACGCGCCCGGCCGTGGTGGAGTAATCCGTGTTGCTCTCGAGGCCGCCGCCGATCACTCCGGCGAGTGCGCGCCAGTCGTCGTCGCCCCGGCAGGCAAGGCCCACCCACTCATCGTCGCCCGCACATGCGAAGATGCCGTGCGGTGCCATCAGCGGGTTTTCGCTGCGGTTGCTGTTCGGCGAAGCGTCACGGCGCAGCGGCTGGCCGTTGACCGTGAAGTCGAGCAGGTGCGGACCGTTCAGGCTGGCGCCGGCCTCGGTGCACGCCATGTCGACCCACTGCCCCTCGCCGGTCTTCTCCCGATGGATGAGCGCCAGCAGGATCGCCATCGCCATGTAGTAGCCGCCGGTGTGGTCCATGTAGGAGTAGCCCCAGCCGGCCGGCTCCTTGTCGGGCAGCCCGGAGGAGAAGGTCAAGCCGCACATGGCCTGCACGATCGGTCCCCAGGTCTTGTACTCCTTGTATGGGCCCGTGTGACCGAAGCCGCAGTTGCTCACATAGATGATGTCGGGCTTGATCTCCTTGAGCCGCTCGTACCCGAAGCCCCACTTTTCGAGTACGCCGTAGGCGAAGTTCTCGGTCACCGCGTCGGACTTCTCGATCAGCTGCGTCAAGAGTTCCTTGCCGCGCTCGGTTCGCAGGTTGAGCGTGATCCCCCGCTTGTCCGTGTTGTGGTTGTTGAAGCCACCCCCGAAGTCGACGCCACGGCGCTCGTCCACGAAGGGCGGCATGGAGCGAAGGATGTCCCAGGTGCCCTGCCGCACCGGGTCCTCGATGCGGATCACGTCGGCCCCGAAAGCCGACAACCATTTCGTGCCCCCAGCGCCGGCGAGCTGACCGGTGAAGTCGCAGATGCGGAAGCGTGAAAGAGCAGTGGGCATCGATGTCTCCCATGTGGGTTGCCGCGCGGTCTGAACATCGTAACCGATGATGATTGACGGTCAGGTTCGCTCAGGAATCCTCTTCGCGGTCGTTCGAGCCTACGGATGTGGCCGGCGCGAATGCGAAGCCCTCGTATCCCTGCTCCGCGATCTCGGCAATGCGGTGGAAGTACGCCGGGCCACCCACGTGCACGCTGAAGTGCCGTGGCTTGCCGGGGATGTTGGCCCCCGTGTACCACGAATCGGTGCGCGGAAAGAGCGTCTTCTCCGCTAGCGCGCTGACTTCCTCGTCCCACGCGAGTTCGGCTTCATGCGTCGGCTCGACTGCACCGAGGCCCCGCTCACTCATGTGGCGCAGACAGTTGGCGATCCACTCGGTCTCGAGTTCGGCACCGAGCGGCATCAGGTAGAGCACACCGGGTGTTCCCGGGCCATGGATCATGAACAGGTTGGGAAAGTCGCTGATCATCAGGCCGAGGTAGTTGTGGTATCGGCTCTCCCACTTTTCCTTGAGGCGGATGCCACCGCGCCCCATCGGGTCGAGACGGAGCATCGAACCGCTGATCGCATCGAAACCCGTAGCGAGGACGAGCATATCAATGGGGTGCTCGCCCATGACGGTCCGGACGCCTGCCCGGGTCATCTCTTCGATCGGATCCTCTCGCAGATCGACCAGGGTGACGTTGTCGCGGTTGTAGGTTTCGTAGTAGCCACTGTCGAGGATGGGCCGCTTCGTCCCGTAGAAGTGATCGGGAATCAGCTTCTCGGCGGTGTCTGGGTCGTCGACGATCTCGCGAATCTTGCCCTGGAGGAACGCGCAGACTTCGCGGTTGATCTCCTCGTTCACCAGGAGCTCCGCGTAGTTGCCATAAACGAAGGCCAGGGTGCCCTGTTCCCAGAGTTCCTGGTAGAGCGCGTGACGCTGCTCGGGAGTTTCCTCGAACGGGGAGCGCCCATTGCCCGGCGCCATGGGCAAGGCCGCGTCGGCGGCCGGCGGGGCCATCATTCCGGCCTTGACCATCTCCCAATTGTCTCGAACGAGCGCGAGTTCTTCTGCTTTGAGGGGCCGGTTGCGCGCGGGAACGGTGTACTGCGGCGTGCGCTGGAAGACGGTGACGTGTGCGGCCTCCTTGGCGATCTCCGGGATGACCTGGATGCCCGAAGAACCGGTGCCGATCACGCCGACACGCTTGCCCTCGAACGAGACGGGCTCCTCTGGCCAGTGGCCGGTGTGGAGGCACCGACCGCCGAAATCGTCGATCCCGTGAATGTCGGGTGTGTTCGGCGTGGATAGCGCGCCGACCGCGCAGATCAGGAACGCCGCCGAAACGCATCGCCCCGTGCCGGTTTCGATCGTCCAGCGCTGGGTCGCCTCGTCGTAGCGTGCATCGTCTACTCTGGTGTCGAGTTCGATGTCGCGGCGAAGATCGAAGCGATCCGCGAAGTGATCGAGATAGGAAAGCACCTCCGGTTGCGAAGACTGGGTCTCGGTCCAGTCCCATTCCTTCACCAACTCGTCGGAGAAGGTGTAGCCGTACAAAGGGGCACTCGGACCGTCGACACGCGCACCCGGGTAGCGGTTGTACCACCAGGTGCCCCCGATCCGGGGGGCACCATCGTACGTCCGCACCGACAATCCCATTCCGCGCAGATGGAGGAGGGCGTACATGCCGCTCACACCCGCTCCGACAACGACGGCATCGTAGTGCTCGGTCACCGCATCGGTCTGCTGGGGATGGGTCGTGCTCGTCACAGTGTGCTCCGGATCCTGGGCATGAAGGCCGTGACCCCGTGCGTACTCGAAACCCGCTCGTCGTGCACATCGCACTACGCCGAACGCGAGCCGGCAGAACGGCGACATTCTCGACGAATCCGGCAGACTCGGGGATACCCTCGTAGACTGCCGAGCCGCAGTCCAGCGAGACCCTGGAGGATTCGACACGGCTACCCAGACCGACCTCGACCGACTCGACTTCATCGAGCCAGAGGGCTACGCCGCTCGTGGCTATCCCCACGAAGAGTGGACGCGCCTGCGTGCCGAGGCGCCGGTCTACTGGTTCGATCGCAGCGAGGGTCACGACTTCTGGGCGATCACCCGGCACGAAGACATCGTGTGGATCAGCAAACGGCCCGAGCTCTTCATCAGCGATCCGACCCTCGTCGTCCAGACGAATCCTCCCCAGGAAGGCGAGGACCTGATCCCGAAGAACCTGATTCAGTTCGATCCGCCCAAGCACGGCCTCCAGCGCAAGCTCATCAGCAAGGGATTCACGCCGCGGGCGCTGCGTCGTTTCCACGCCGATATCGAACGCATTGCCAAGGGCGTGGTGGATGACCTCTTCGACGAAGGCGATGAAGGCGAAGCGGATTTCGTCGAACGAATCGCAGCGCCCCTGCCCATCGCAGTGATCGGCTGGCTCCTTGGAGTGCCAGAGCCGGATTGGCCGAAGCTCTTCCACTGGACGAATCGCATCCTCGGCGCCACCGACGACGAGTACGCCGACGAGGGCAAGACCGCCGTCGAGACGGTGCTCGCCGCGCAGACGGAACTCTTCACCTACTTCTCGGATCTCGTGGCCAAGCGAAAGGCCGACCCGAAGGACGACCTCGTCACCCTCTTTGCCTTCGCCGAGGTCGAGGGCAAGAAGCTCTCGGATCTCGAGATCCTCGTCTGGTGCATGCTGATCGTCGCCGCAGGCAACGAGACCACCCGCAACGCCACGAGCGGGGGCATGCTCGCACTGATCGAACACCAGGATCAGATGCGACGTCTCCAGGCCGACCCCGAACTCCTTCCGAGCGCCGTCGAGGAGATCTTGCGCTGGACCAGCCCGATCATCCACTTCGCGCGGACGGCCACCGAAGACGTGGAAATCCGGGGCCGGCAGATCAAGAAGGGCGAGACCCTCGCCCTCTTCTATCCCTCCGCCAATCGCGACGAAGACGTGTTCGAAGCCCCGTTCGAGTTTCGCATCGACCGCAACCCGAACCGCCACCTCGCCTTCGGGATCGGAGAGCACTTCTGTGCCGGCGCACACGTGGCGCGCCTCGAACTCGAATACGCCTATCGCTTCTTGCTGCCGAGAATCGAAGAGATCGAGCTGGCCGGACCCCCCGACCGACTCAACTCGAACCTGGTCGGCGGCTACAAGCGCCTCCCCATTCGCTACAAGCTGCGCGCGAGTGCCTAGACGAGGCGCGAACTGCTCGCACCGTCCGACCAAACTTGGCCCAGACGAACTGGCAACGACTGAATCCCGTTGATGTGCCTCGAACGCAACCCTCCGACGCTTGTCCGGCCATACAACGTCTGCGACGCTCTTCGCGCTCCGAAAAGGAACGCCCCTTTCGCAGTCGATACAGGAGAACGACATGAAAGCCGCCGTGATGCGGGCGCAGAACGCACCGCTCGAGATCGAAGAGCTCAACATCGACGACCCCGGTCCCGGAGAGGTCGTCGTCAAGACGGTCGCAAGCGGCATCTGCCACAGCGATCTACACGTGATCGAGGGCGGAATTCCCGTACCGCCCCCGTGCGTGCTCGGCCATGAGCCCGCGGGAATCGTCGAGAAGGTCGGACCCGGCGTGACGAGTGTGGCCGAAGGCGATCACGTGATCGCGTGCCTCTCCAAATTCTGCGGAACGTGCGAGTTCTGCAGCGGTGGCCGTCCCTATCTCTGCATCGAAGGCTTCGCCGGTCGCCCGGGCGGCAACCTCACCCCCGCACTCACCGACGCCAAGGGTGAAGGCGTCCTCCAGTTCGCGAGCCTGTCGTCGTTCGCGGAGAAGATGCTCACGACGGAAAGGAGCGTCGTGAAGATCAGAGACGACATGCCCCTCGATCGCGCGAGTCTGATCGGTTGCGGCGTCACCACCGGAGTCGGCGCGGCGCTCCACACCGTCGATATCCGCGCCGGCGACTCCGTCGTCGTCATCGGCTGCGGGGGCGTCGGCCTTTCCGCGATCCAGGGCGCACGCATCACTGGCGCCGGCAAGATCATCGCCGTCGACGCCCAGCCCTGGAAATTCGACATCGCCCACAAGTGTGGTGCGACGGACTGCGTCGATGCTTCGGACGGCCAGGCGGTGCAGGCCGTCATGGACCTGACCGGCGGCGGCGCCCACTACGTCTTCGAGTGCATCGGCTTGAAACCCACGATTGAACAAGCGGTTCAGATGACGGGTCGCGGCGGCACCACGGTTCTCGTCGGTGTCCTGCCGATCGGCCAGACGGTGGAGATCGGCGCGGCGGATCTCACGCTCCAGGAAAAGAGCATCGTGGGCTCGCTGATGGGCTCGAACCGCTTCCAGTACGACATGCCGCGCTATGTCGACTTCTACCTGGACGGCCGACTTCTCCTCGACGAAATGATCTCCGCACGAATCAAGCTCGAAGAGGTCAACGACGCCTTCGACGCCATGCGAAAGGGCGAGGCCGCACGCCAGGTCATCATGTTCGACTAGGACGCGATCCGCACAGGAAGATCCCTGAGCGAGACATAGACCGGGTTCGATATCCCCTGCACGCTGTAGGGTCTCGAGTGATGCCGAAGTCATCGGGGCTTTGGTTGCGCACGCCCGCGCCGACGATGGGCCAGCACAACGGCAAGATCCTGTGCGGGTTGCTGGACGTGACGGAGGACGGGCAGCGCGATCTCGAGGCGAAGGGCGTGATCGGGACGCGACCCGAAGGTCTCTGACGGCGCATTCGGTATGCGAGCTCGATGCCCCAGGCCGTATCTCATACCCGAATGCTGTCCCCGGTCGAGTGATTCGCCTGCGAATCGAATAATCGCGCTGTGTCGCAGCGAGGATCCCGACAGATCGAGGGTGCCTCCACCGTGTAGAACCGCGGGCTCGTGGCCGATAGGCAGGTTGAGCGCAGGGTTCCGGTGGAGACAGGTGTGACGCAACACATCGAAGGCGCGACGCTGAAGTTGATCGAACGCGAAAACCCGCTCTTCCAGCTGAGGAATGGCGTGGAGGGTGTTCGAAGCAGCGAGCGGCTGTTCGTCGAACGGGGCGGCGCGGATACGCGTCGATTCGAGCGGGCATCGGCCGCACTTCCACCCGACTGCCTGCAGGCTCTACACGATCTGCTCGAACCCCAGCACCGTACGATCGAGGTTGGCGGGGGACAATCGACCGTCGTGTTCGCCGACCGCGTCGAACATCACACCTGCGTGAATCCGGATCGCACGGCCAACGAACTCGTACGCGAGTTCCTCGAAGCGCACGGACTCTGGCGGGAAAACGTGACCTTCCACGGCGACTCTTCTGCGGATGTCCTTCCGAAGCTCGAATCGACCGAGGGCTTCGATGTGGCCCTGATGGATGGGAATCACAGCTTCCCGTTTCCGATGCTCGACTGGTACTTCATCGATCGGCACCTCGGTGTGGGAAGTCTTCTCGTGGTCGACAACGTCGAGATCAACGCCGTGCGGATGCTGACCGAGTACCTGGGAAGCGAACCCGCTTACCGACTCCGGGGCAAGGTGCGAAACAGCCACCGCTACGACTGCTACATCTACGAGAAGGTCGAACCGGCGGTCGTGGCCGGTTGGAACGGCCAGGCGATCAACCATTCGACGCTCGCCAACCTCTGCCTCGATGCGAGTGTGACCGCGGCCTGGAAGCCGCTGCAGCGCCTGAAGCGGGGGATCTTCTCCCGCTAGTTCGAACGCGAAGACCGCGTCATCGGCGATCCAGTGCTGCATGGCGTGGCTCTCTACGCAGCTGCAGGAACGAAAAGGCCCCCCGATCGCGAGTGCGACCGAAGGGCCAATCCGTCTTGCACAGGAGGAGTGTGTATCTACTTGCGGCGCCGCTTGATTCCGTACGCGGCCGTGAGGCCGAGCAACCCGGTCAGCGCAGCGAGGCCAGGGGCTGTCATGCTCGGCAGTGCGCCCAGGGGACTACCGATGGTCAGGTTCATCCAACCTCGGGCTCCAAACGGACCCGTGATGGTGCGGTTGCCCAGGCCGCCCGCGACCAGGGAGATGGAACCAACGCCGCTAACGCGTGCGTCGCTGCCCGTCAGAGTGAAGACCTGTGCCCCGCCGAGCGCGCTCGGCTGCGAAATGCTGAGCATTCCGGTCGTCCACGGGGCGCGGAACGTCGTGCCGGGATTCGGAATACCCGGAAGTCCGCTCGGCGTCACCATGGCGTTCGTAATGAGGCCGTTGGCAGTGACAGTCACGGTAAGGCGACCGGGCGACGGGGCCCCGCCAGTCGAGTTGAACGCCGGGCCGAAGGGACCGCCCGGGCCACCAGGTGCCGTGGGCAGCGGCGAAAGGCCTGCCATCAACGCGACGCAACCCGCGCAGGGTGCGCCGGTAGCGCTAACGAGAGCGACGCTCGCCACGCCGTTGTATCGCGAGCGTATCGGGCCCCCGAACTGGTTGGACGTCTTCGTGTAGACCATGATGCCCTTCACGCCCGGGTGAGGGCCGGCGAGACCGCTTGCACATCCGGGGTTCCCCGTCGGCGTTACGGTCTGTCCCGGGCAATAGCTGACCGTCGAGGCACCCGTGCGGCCGCCTGCGGACCATGTCTGATTCGTCGCCCCAGCCGACGGGAACGTCATCGTGACGCTCGTGAAGATCTGGAAGAGGGCCGGGTTCGTGTTGTAGACCGGCACGACAGCGGGGGTCTTCGCAGATTTCATGGCTTCCACGGGCACCCTGAGTGCCATCGGGTCGCTACCGGTTTGCGTGATCACCGCACCGGTCACTGGGAAGATCGCCCCGTCCGGGGCGGGGATGAAGCTGATCGGATAGGGAAACCCCTCGCCGGCCTGGAATCGCGCGTTGCCGGCCAGCGGGTGAATGGTCGCGGATGCGCTGAGTGCGATTCCGAACACAGCGAACAAGGCGACTAACAGGCTCGTCATTCGAGTTGTTGAGTGCAGAGTCCTCATGGGAAAGCTCCTGTTCCTTGAATCGGCGACGGGCCCATGAGCAAGGGTCGAGTTCCGATCCATCATCTGTTGTTGTCGAGTCGCGGCCCGGGCGAGAGCCTGATCTCTCGATCTCGGTGGACTGTCGGAATAACCTTGCCAGCCGGCCAGCTTTTTATCAATAAAAATTTGGCCAACTGGCAAGATTTACCCGAGGGGCTGTCGGAGCGGCCAGCGGGAGGACGCACGAAAAGCGTCGAAATCCCGCCCGGATTCAGGCAGAAGTGCACACCGCCTGCGCGTCGGGCATAGGAGAGTTCCCGGACGTCACCCTCGCCGAGAGAGTCCTTCGATCGGTCTCAATCGAAGGTCAGAACGGGCTTGATGACTTCGCCGCTCGCACTGGCGGCTTCGGCTTCGTTGATGCGTTCGATGGGGAACGTCGTGATGAGATCGTCGAACGGGAACTCGCCCCTGTCATTCAGCTTCGCCAGGTGCGGAATGAACTCCTGCGGAAACGAATCGCCCTCGAGGATTCCGCGAACAGTCCGGCCGCTGATCATCGTGATGTAATCGAAGGTCATCTCGCCCGCCGAGACACCCGCCATTCCGAGTGTGCCCACGACGTTGAGTCCTTCGTACATCGCGCGGACGACGGCGGCCTTGCCCGTGGTGTCGAAGGCGTAGTCCGCACCGCCTCCCGTGATCTCGCGGATCTGTTCCGCAAGCACATCGGGTTCGCCCGAGATGGTGTGCGTGGCGCCGTACTTTTGCGCGAGTTCGAGGCGTGAGGCGTGAAGGTCGATCGCGATGACGGTGCCTGCTCCCACCAGCCGCGTTGCCATGATGGCCGACATCCCGAGTGCTCCCGCGCCGCCGACGACGACGCTGGCGCCCTCCTCCACCTCGAGCGAATTCAAGATGGCACCCGCTCCGGTCTGGATGCCGCACCCCAGCGGTCCGAGTTTCGCGAGGTCCAGGCCCGGGTCGACACGGACGACGGATCGCTCGGCGACCACCGAGTATTCGGCGAACGACGATTGCCCGAAGAAGTGGGATCCGACCCGTTCGCCGGCCGCATCGGTGAACGCCGAAGTGCCGTCCGGGCGCCCTCCCGACATGTTGTAGAGGGGCATCCCGTAGCAGTAGGGCGGTCGCGAGGCCGCGCACGTCGGACACGTTCCGCACGAGTTGATGCTGAGTACGACGGCGTCGCCCGGAGCGATCGAACGGACGTCGGCACCGACCGCCTCGACGATCCCCGCGCCCTCGTGGCCATAGACATTGGGCCCGCCGAAGGCCTCCGGTGGAAGCTCGCGGGGCAAGAGATCGGTGTGACACATGCCGACCGCCACCATGCGAACCACGAGCTCGTTGGGTCGAGGCTCCTCGAGGGCGAGCTCCTCGATCTGGAACGGACCCTGCGCGGAACGCAAGACAGCAGCTCGAGTTTTCATGTTGAGGCCTCCCCGGGCGGTCGCGTGATCCAAGAATTTGGCTATCTGGCTAACTTATTTGATACTCATACCCGTCGCAACTCATCCCGCCGGCCGAGCACTCGGTGGCGGCCCCGATCAGGAGATACTCGTGCCCAGCTTCGAACTGCTCATCAACGGCAAGATGGTACCGGGAGCCGCGTCCCTCGACGTGATCGATCCCGCGACCGAGACCCTCGCCGGAACCTGCTCGCGCGCCTCCATGTCTCAGCTCGACGAGGCGGTCGAGGCTGCCCGAGCCGCGTTCCCGGCCTGGGCCGCAACGTCCATCGGGGAACGCAGGGCCGCGATCGAACGGATCTCCGACATCGCCGCCGAGAACGCCGAAGAACTCGGCGCGATCCTGACGCGCGAACAGGGCAAACCCCTCGCCGAGGGTATCGGGGAGGTTCACGGCTTCGCGGTCTTCTCCAAGCGGCTCGCTTCGATGGATCTACCCGTCGAAATCCTCGAGGACAGTGAGAAGCGCCGCGTCGAATCGCATCGTGCTCCGTTGGGTGTCGTGGCCGCGATCATCCCGTGGAACTACCCGCTGATCCTGTTGGCGTACAAACTGCCGGGCGCACTCCTCGCCGGGAACACCCTGGTCGTGAAGCCGGCGCCCACGACACCCCTCGCCACCCTGCGGCTGGCCGAGTTGGTCAAGGACGTCCTGCCTCCCGGCGTGCTCAACGTCATCGCCGACGACAACGACCTGGGCGCAGCGCTCACCTCCCACCCCGGAGTTCGGAAGGTGTCGTTCACGGGCAGCTCCGCGACGGGCGCCAAGGTGATGGCCAGCGGGGCAGAGACACTCAAGCGTGTCAGCCTCGAGATGGGCGGCAACGATGCTGCGCTCGTACTCGGAGACGTCGACCCGAAGGTCGTGGCTCCCGAACTCTTCGCGGCCGCGTTCCGCAACAATGGCCAGATCTGCATCGCGCTGAAGCGCCTCTATGCCCACGACTCGATCTACGACGAACTCTGCGATGAACTCGCTGCGATTGCGAAGGAGACGAAGTTCGGCCCCGGCACCGAAGAGGGTGTCGCACTCGGCCCGCTCCAGAACCGGGCGCAGTACGAGAAGGTGCAGGCGATCCTCGCCGACGCTCGGGACAAGGGGAAGGTGATCGCCGGAGGCGGCGTCCCCGAAGGCCCCGGCTACTTCATCGAGCCGACGATCGTGCGCGATGTCGCCGAAGGGGCGCGCATCGTGGATGAAGAGCAGTTCGGCCCGATCCTCCCCGTGATTCGCTACTCGGATGCGAACGAGGCCCTCGATCGCATCAACGATTGCCCGCACGGTCTCGGCGGAAGCGTGTGGTCTGGCGACGCCGAGCATGCACACCAGTTGGCTATGCGACTCGATGCGGGCACCGTCTGGGTGAACCAGCACGCCGACGTCGACCCCGCGATCCCCTTCACCGGCTCGAAGCAGTCCGGCATCGGAACCGAGCTCGGCCAGGAGGGGCTCCTCGAATTCACCCAGCAGCGCATCCTCAACATCGCTCGCAAAGAAAGCGGCGGATAGGGAGGAGCATCCATGGGCGATTCGTTTCACTACGACGACTACATGAGCGACTTCGACGCCGGTATGTGGTCGGTGGAGCAGGACCCGCGCCTTCGCTCGACGATCCTGACGATCTGGATCCTGGATCGCATGCCCGACGAGAAGCGCTTCGAGGAGGTCATCCGCGAGGTGGTTCGCGAGGTGCCCCGTTTCGGTCAGCGTGTGGTTCAGGATGCCCTGGGCCTTGGACCACCGCGCTGGGAGGACGACCCCGCATTCGATCTCGACTTCCACATGCGAAGAGTCGATGTCGGCGACGATGGTTCTCTGCGTGCTCTGCTCGATCTCGCGCAACCGGTCGCGATGCAGGCCTTCGACAAGGACCGGCCGCTCTGGGAGATCTACCTCGTGGGCGGCATGGAGCGCGGGCGCGCCGGCGTCATCCTGAAGCTCCACCACGCGATCTCGGATGGCGTCGGGATGGTCCGCATGACGAAGAACATGATGGCGCGGGATCGCCAGGCGAGCCTCGCGCCTCGACCGTCGATGCGAGCCCGATCACGCGAGGCCCGACCGCAGCTGACGGATCGCGAATTGATGAGCGAGGCCATCACGCACCGCGTCGGGCAGGGGACCGATCAAACGCGACGCCTTCTCGGCGGAGCCCTCGCACTCGTGGGCGACGTCGCCCGTGCTCCCGGCGAGGCCATCGGGCGCGTTCGCGACTGGATCGGATCCCTGGGTCGTCTCGCCGAACCAATCGAAGAGCCGATGTCCCCGTTGATGCGGGATCGTGGCATGGCGCTCGGTTTGCGGGCCCTGTCGATTCCCCTCGAAGAGCTGAAGGCGGGTTCGAAAGCCCTTGGCGGCACGCTCAACGACGGATTCCTGACCGCCATCACCGGCGGGCTCCGTCTCTACCACGAGCGGATGGGAGAACCGGTCCAGGAGCTACACGCGACCATGCCCATCAACGTGCGGAGTGACGACGAGGAAGGGCGAAAGGCCGGCAACCAGTTCGTGTCCTCGCGCTTCCTCGTGCCGATCGCCGAACGCGATCCAAGTCGGCGCCTGAACATCCTGCGTGAGCGTGTTCTCGGAGTTCGTGGCGAGCCTGCACTGAACTCGTTCGGTGAAGTGATGGGAACGCTCAACCGGCTGCCGGGCGGCATCATGGACCGCATGGTCGCGGGCATGCTGACCTCGATCGACTTCGCTGCGAGCAACGTTCCGGGACCGCGCCGCTGGACCTATCTCGCGGGCGCTCGGATCGATCAGATGATCCCATTCGGCCCACCTGCGGGTGCCGCGATCAACGTCACGCTCTTCAGCTACGCGGGAAGCTGCGGTGTCGGCATCAACGTGGATCGCGCAGCGGTGACGGATCCCGAGCTGCTCGAGGAGTGTCTCCAGGCCGGGTTCGACGAGATCACCGAATTGGGTGAGCGGTTCCTCGAGGAAACCGAGAGCCGTTCGGAGTAGGAGAGAAAGACCATGCGTATCGTCATCACTGGAGCCACAGCAGGGATCGGCCTCGCTTGCGCACGCAGTTTCTGCGCCGAAGGGCACGAAGTGATCGGCCTCGCGCGGAACGCAGAGAACCTCGCGCTGCTCGAAAAAGAGCTCGCGGGGTTCAAGGGCATTCGTTGCGATATCGCCGACGATGAGAGCCTCGCGCAGCTCGATGCAGCGTTTGCGGAAGCGACCGAAGGTGGTCCGGTCGACGTGCTGATCAACAACGCGGGCTACAGCGTGGTGGGTCCGATCGAACTCGTTCCCCTCGGCGACTGGAGGGCCCTGTTCGACACGAACGTGTTCGGGACGATCGGCGTCACCCGGGCCGCGCTGCCCTACCTGCGAAAGGCGGCCCGCGGTCACGTCATCAACATTTCGTCCGTGGCGGGAAGCGTCTACGGTGCATTCTTCGGGCCGTACTTCGCGTCGAAACATGCCCTCGAGCTCATCAGCAAGACCCTGCGTCTGGAGCTTCGCTCTCAGGGCATCGATGTAACGATCATCGCGCCGGGAGCGGTGAAGACGGATTTCTCCGTCGAAGAGGATGCGATGCTCGAGCGATACGCCGAGGGGTCGGATCTCTATCGCGAGGACATCGAGAAGATCCTCACATGGCACGAGCAATTGGTGAAGGACGGGATCCAGCCGGAAGATGTCGTCGCCACGATCCGCAAAGCCGTGTACGCCGAGCGTCGAAAGCCTCGATACACGGTGCCTGCGTTTCCCTCGGTCCTCTTCATCGCGGTCGCGAAGTTCCTTCCTTCGAAGTGGGCAGACGCCATCATTCGAAGGATCACGAACCTCCAGGCCTGAGAGGCGACGAACTCCGCGAAGAGATTCCGGTTGCTACGGACCGTCGACATCGGGGGTGATCGTTCGCTCTTCAAGGATGGAGCGGTTCTCCAACTGGACCTTCTCCGAGAGGGTGTACCTCTGGAAGACGACCCACGCGACGATTCCGAACACGATGGTCGGTAGTGAGTAGACCAACCGCAGCCCCCGGAGCGCATCGTCGCTGTTCGCTGCGTTCGGGTCGAACCCGACCACCGCGAGCAGCGTGTAGGACAGCCAGATTGCGATCGCGCCGCCGGCCTTGCTGGTAAGCGAGACGATCGCGTAGTAGAGCCCGGTCCTCTGCTGCCCGGTTTCGATCGCATCCATGTCGGCGACATCCGCGATCATCGAGCGGAAGAGGAACGAGCCGGACATGGAGGTCAGGCCGAACAGCATGTAGCAGGCAAACGTCAAGGCGGGCCGGTCAGGCGGCAAGAACAGGATCGGTGTCATTGCGATTCCGTGTGCCAGGAGCAGATTGGCGGCGGCCTTGTGTTTCTCCCAATGTTCTGCGATGCGAAGCGCTACCGGAATGAACAGAAAACCCGCAACCACGTACGCCAGCAGAAAGACTCCGGACATTTCGTCGAGCTGAAGGACGTGCGTGCACAGGAAGAGGAATGTCCCCGTGTGCATCCCGAGCGCGATTCCCAGACCGAGATCGGCCGCGAGCACGATTCGCAGAGGTTGGTTGCGCAGTACCGCGCCGATCGCCGTACGGAACGAGATGGGTGCCTGGGGTTCGGATTCGCGTTCTCCGACCCTCAACACCGCGACACAGACGCTGATCGGCAACAGGATGATCATGAACCATCCCATCGCGGCGACTCGCCGGGCCTCGACCCCCTCGTCAGGCGTATAGAAGTCGATGAAGATCGGCAGGATGAGGACGGTGATGAACCCCAGCACGCTGCCACTCTGAAGAATGCCCTGAACCCGGTTTCGCTCGTGGTAATCGGAGGAGAGTTCCGCTCCCCACGATTGGTGCGAAAGCGTAAGCAGAGTCCAGCCTACATACAGCACGAAGAGCCAGAACCCCAGGTACATGCCGCTGACACGACCGGGCGGCATGAAGATCATGTGGACCGAAACCAGCATGATGGGGACGGAGAGCACGATCCAATGGCGGCGCCGACCCCAGCGCGTCTGCCACTTGTCCGACAAGATGCCCAGCACGGGATCGGTAAAGACGTCCCAGAATCGCGCGATCATGAAGACGAAGCCGACCACGCCGAGACTCATGTCCAGCTGGCTGGCGTAGAAGGGTGGGACGTGGACGAGCAAAGGCATCCCGATCGCGGCGATCGGGATCGCGGGGAGGGAGAAGGCGGCAAGCCTCCAATGGGTCAGCCGCTCCGGCTCCGCGGGCCGCGGCGATTCGGTCATGTCGCTGCCCATGGGGCTCCTACGGTTCTTCTTCGTCGAACATCTCGAAGAACTCATCCGGGCGATCGATGCCCA
Organism: Myxococcota bacterium; assembly: GCA_028278345.1. Taxonomy (GTDB): domain Bacteria; phylum Myxococcota_A; class UBA9160; order UBA9160; family UBA4427; genus DUBZ01. The sequence goes on along the minus strand of JANQEL010000100.1, from coordinate 11,241 downwards.
GGATCTCTCGAGTGCGTGCAACGATCTTGCGGCGCGCAAGAACGAGGTGCATGGGTATGGATGCAAGCAGGTACCAGGTGACGCCGAGATGCACCTGAAGCGCGGCTTCCTGCACGGCCGAAGAGGCTCGAAGTTCCAGCCAGAGAAGAAGGCCGCTCGCGGTGACCAGCGTCGCGGCCAACAACGTGCACACCAGGTAGATCTTCTTCCAACTGAGCGCGGGATCCGGCGGTCCGAGCCGCTGGCGAACGTCTCGCGCGAGTGCAGTGGGAGCGAGCAGCGGAATCAAGAGCACGACGGCGAGGTAGGCCCAGCCGAACCAGAGGTGCACGTCCAGGATCTGGGAGCCATAGCCGCCCACCAGCCGCCCGCGCATCTCCGGATAGGAGATGAGCAGCCCGCTGGCCACCAGGACCAGCGCCGTCAGCGCATGGGAACCATGCAGCGCGCGGCGGACGGTGCCGAGGATTCCCTCACCCCCCCGCCGTCTCGACGACGAGCGACTCGATGATGCGAAACAACTCGCTGTAGAAGCGCGGCGGATCGTGGGCCTCGAGCTTCGCACGCAGCTTCGGAAGGAAGCTGCCCGGATGCCGCTCCGCGAAGTCGCGCTGGGCACGCTGATAGGCACCGGCGTCGACCCCACCCTGCAGTGCCTGCGCTTCGCGGAAGGCGAGGTAGTGCAGGAACTCGAGCTCGGCGACGAGGTGGTCTGGAAGCTCGTGCCGATCCTGATCCAGGTTCAACCCGAAGTGATGGTAGAAGCGCAGCACCTCCTCCATCGTCTTCATGCGGTCGGTCGCCCAAATCCCGTCGTGCAGGGCACACGGCGGTCCCGAGACCCCGACGTCGAAGAGCCGCGTGTACTCGATGGCGAGTTCGTCGTCTTCGAGTCCATCGCGCAGCGCTTCGGCGTCCAGCGGCGGATCGATCTGCGAGCCGAGGGTCACCTCGAGCGCTTCGGCGATACGGCCCTCGCAGATGTCCTCCAGCATCGGGCCCTCTGGATATCCAAGGGCTCGAGCGACGAGACTGAACGCCTGGCTGCGCCGGGCCGCGTCGAGTTCGGCCGCACCCGTGAGTCCTTCGAGCGTCTCGGCCGTCATGCGAGAGCGACCTGCACTCGCGTGTCGCGATCGGTGTGGCTCGGTTGCATGCAGATCCCCATCGGACGGAAGTGGAACTGCCCGCCCGCGAGCTCGACGGGGTTGAGCGGCGACGGGATGAGATTCTGGAACCCCTTCTGCCCCTTGAACTGGAAGTTCTCCCACGCGTGGTAGACGATGACCTCGCCCGGCCGCACGGCCGGCGCCACCTTCGCGATGATCTCGAAGTCGTCGAGATCGTTGTAGACCTTCACCCGGGCGCCATCGGCGATTCCGCGTGCTTCGGCGTCCTCGGCGCTCATCCACATCGCGGGCTCGCCTCGTTGCAGCTGAAGCATCAGCTTGTCGTCGCGCCAAGCCGAGTGGATGCTCCACCTGGTGTGACCACCGGTGAGGATCAGCGGGTAGTCGCCCCCCGCCAGCGGCGGCTCCTTGTGGGTCGGTAGCGCCTCGCCCATCTCGAGATAGAGCTCCTGGTCGAGATAGAACTGCATGCGGCGCGAGAGCGTGGGATAGGGCTTCTTGTCGTTCACGTGGTAGGTGAGCGGTGTGATGGTGTCGTCCGCCGCGACATCAGCCTGGTTTCCGATCGACGCGAGGCTTTCTCCGATACCGGTGAAGCGGGCCCAGCCCTTCTTCTTGAGATCCTCCCACTCGACCCCTTCGAGATTCGACGAGAGTTCGACCATCCGGCCGGCGACCTTGCTGTCGTCCTCGTGTCCGTAGGTGCCACCGGACGAGAAAGCGTCCAACAGCCCTTCGAAAGACCGTTCACCTCCGTGTCGATCCTTGAACGTCTTGATCCCCCACGCTGCCGCGACCTTGTCGATGGCTTCGGTGAGGCGCGACATGATCTCCCAATCCGACTTCGCCTCGTAGAAGCTGGTGGCCTTTTCGCCGGCGTGGATGAACGGCATGAGCGGGGTCACCCACTTGTGCTCGTCGCGCTCGTACCAGGCCGCGGCCGGCAGCACATAGTCGGACCACTGGCCTGTCGACGTCATGCGCCAGTCGATCGTGACCACCGTCCTGAGCTTGGGCCACAGGTGCTCGAGCAGGAGTGGATAGCTGCGGATGCGTCGCAGTGGGTTGCTCACCAGCGAGAACATCACGCGGGGATCGTTCCCCGGCCTGGGCCAGACGTACTGCCAGTTCTTGTCGAGAGACTCTTGCAACACCTCCTTTATGGGTCGCTTGAGGTAGGGGTCCCACTTCTCGAGGTGATTACTGGCTTCGACCAGACCACCGTGCACGTACCAGAACATCGCGCCGGATGTGCTGGAACCCGAAGCGAACGATGACCGGCTGTGTTCGTAGATGATCATCTCATCGGTGTACCCCTTGGCCTTCAAGCGGGCGTCCTCGACCTCCCGCATCTCTCCGAGCGCTTTCAGGGCGGGCTCACCGAACGCGCCGGCGACGAACTTCTCAAGACCATCCTGGGTCAGGAAGGGGAAGCCCACGAAGCCGCTGCCCTTCTTCCCGTAGTTTCCCGTCATGGCGTAGACCAGCGCCTGGGTGCGTTCGGTCAGGTTGCCGTGATAGGCCTTGCCGAAGTTGCTGGTCGTGACCATGCAGGCCGACTTCGCCTTCGCGAAGCGCTGGGCGAGATCGCGAATCGCGGCTGCGGGGGTTCCGCAGAGCTTCGAAGCCTTCTCCGGTGTGTAGTCCGCCAGATGCTCACGCAGGCGTGCATATACCGTTCGGACCGCCACCTGTGTTCCGTCGTGGAGCGTCACCTCGGAGCGCCCTTCCAACTCGGGACGCAGATCGCCGAGCTCGAGGGTCTCTCGAGGCGCCGGCATCGCACCCCGTTGGCTGTCGAGCAGGTAGAGGGCGTCCTCGTCCCCGCCCTTCTCCATGTCAGAGTTGCGCAGGAAGAGTCCGGTGTCGTCGCGGACCAGGAGGGGGAGATCGGTCTGTTCAGTGACGAAATCCCGATCGACGAGCCCCTCTTCCATCAGGACGTGGCAGATCGACAAACCGAGCGCCGCGTCGCCTCCGGGCTTCACGGGCACCCATAGGTCGGCGTGGATCGACGACGGATTGAAATCGGGCGTAATGCACACGATCTGGGCGCCGTTGTAGCGGGCCTCCGTCAGGAAGTGCGCGTTCGGGATCTGCGTGTAGTAGGGGTTCGATCCCCAACACACGATCATGTCGGAGAAGAAGTAGTCATCCGCCGAACGCTCGAAGAGGATCTTGCCGAAGGTCTCGGCGACGCCCCGATGCCCGTCGCCGATCTCGGTGTTCATGTCGAGAGTCGTACTGTCGAGCAACGTGCCGAGCCGGCTCTGTCCACCCGTTTGTGCGCCGAGTGAGATCCCCGGGCCCTGGTCCCAGATGATGCGATCGGTGCCCTCTCCGACGATCGTGTCGACCATCGATTCGGCGATCTCGGTGAGGGCTTCGTCCCAGGAGATTCGCTTCCAGCGGCCCGACCCCCGCTCACCCGCGCGTTTCAGCGGGTAGCGAACGCGCCCGGGGTCGTACATACGCTCGCTGAAGCACGCCCCCTTCTGGCAACCGCGCGGATTGAAATCGGGAACGTCCGGGCGAATCTGCGGATAGTCGGCTGCCTGCTCTTCACGCCAGACCAATCCATCCTTCACGTAGACGTTCCACGCACAGTGCGCCTGGTACCAGCAGTTCACCCAGTGGCTGCTACGGACCACCTTGTCCCAGGCCCAACGCTCGCGATACACGTCGCGCCAGTCGCCGTACATGGGCGGAATCGGGATCCCGGCGAGCTCGGGAACGGGCGAACCATCGGGAGCCGTTTCTTCGCGGCATCCCAGGCTGTTGAGTCCCAGCGTTAAGCTCGCACCACCGGCCAGGACACCCTTCAAGAATCGTCGTCGATCGAGAACCAGAAAGTCTGTCATGATCGCCTCCACTCGATTTCTGCGGGATCGCGGTCGAAGCCGCCGAACATCTCCCTCCAGCGATATGCGATCAGCAGATCCATCAACTCGGAGGGCTCACCGGCGCGTTTCTTTTCCATCTCCTCGTGGAGGATCGCAAGGGCGTCCATGACCACGGGGCCGAAGAGCGAGATCAGGTATTCGTCGGGAATGCGCGGTTCGGATGGCTCTACGCTGCCGTCCTTGCCGTAGCGAGGTGGAGCGAGCGGTGGCACGTAGAAGACGTTGGGTTCCGTTCCGTATTCCGGATGGAGCGGAATCGCCACCTTCCACTTGTCGACCAGTTTGTAGATCGGCGCGTCTTCATCGTCGCGGTACCCCACGAACCTGACGCGCCCCGGGCACTGTCGGGCGCAGGCGTTCGCCACGCCCTGCTCGATGCGCGGAAAGCAGAAGATGCACTTCTGCGAAACCTTCTCGCTGTGATTGAAGTAGATCTTCTTGTATGGGCAGGCCTCCATGCAGAAGCGATAGCCCCGGCAGCGATCCTCGTTGATCAGCACGATGCCATCATCGTCGCGCTTCTCGATCGCATTGCGGGGACACGCCTCGAGACAGGCGGGATGCGTGCAGTGGTTGCAGATGCGCGGCAGATAGAAGAAGAATGAATTGGGGTAGTCGCCGCCCCCTTGGTCTTCATCCCAGTTCGGTCCCCACTGCGGTGATTCGCCGTTCGGCTTCAGGTGGGTCTTCGGACCGCCGGCCTCGAAGAGCACCTCTTGCTGGTTGAACTCCCAGGCTTCGCCAAAGTCGGTGCGGCTCGGCATCTTGCCGGGGCGGGCGCGTCCGTCGGCTTCGAAGCCTCCCCCCATCTGTTCCCAACCGCGAGGCGTCCCTTTACCGGGTCGCGTATTCACGGTGTTCCACCACATGTATTCCATGCCTTCATCGCGGGTCCAAAGGCGCTTGCATGCGATCGTGCAGGTCTGGCACCCGATGCACTTGTTCAGATCGAGAACCATCGCCAGCTGTCGTGTCGTCTCCGTCACTTCGCGCCCCCTCTCGTCGTCGCCGGCTCGAGATCGAGTGGCAGCCATGCAAAACCCGATACCGCCTTGATCCCTGCACGCTCTCCGTTGCCGCCTTCCCAGATCGCAACACCGAAGCTCGTGCTCTCGCGGGCTTGAAGTTGAACCACGGGCTGATTTCCCTCGACACGCAAGGCGCGGGTGATCACCACCTGCCAGCGACCATTCGACCACGAGCCGCGTGCGCGTACGAGTCCATCGTCGAGGGTTTCCGAAGTGCCGAGGCCTTCGGCCACCACGTGGCGGCCCCCCTCGTCGTCGGCGCGCCAATACCATGCGTTCACCCAAAGACCCGGCGCCCCCATCGTGATCAGGGGAGCGTTGTCGGTTGCAGGGAACGCCACGGCGGCTGCGTCGACGAAGCGGTCGTTGTCGCCCATGCCGCTGTTCTCGGTCGGGTCGGCCCACTCGAGACGAATTGCGAGGTGTCGACCATCGTGGAGCGCGAGGACGTCCACCGAACCAATGGCGCCGATCTTCTTGTCGGCCCAGGCTGTGCGAATGGCATCGGTCGGCTGCATACCCGCCGGTGTGCCTTCGAGTTTCAGTTGTTCGCCCGCTCTCGATTTCCAGACGACTGCGTTCGGATCGAGCAACTCCTCGACCCCGACTCCAGGTACGTAGTGCGCTTGCATCGAATCCCTCCGACTCTCTCGAGAAGCGTGCAAGCGAGAACCGTGCCATCGGCTCTCGTTGCCGTTATCGACGCGAAGTGGCAACAGCATGGCGCCGTTTGTCCCGGGCTGGAGAGATTCGCCCCGGTACACCGCAACATGATCGTCGTTGCACGGATCGATCGACGCCGCGATCGATACACGCACTTCAGCCGTTCGCGCGAGTGAACCCGCGTGCACGGCTTGATTCTTCTATCAGGTCGCGATTGCAGATCGCATGGGACACATCGATGTTTCGGTCCCAGCGGAAGCGTCAGTTTTCGAATCTCGCTGTGTTTCGAGCAGTGGTCGATCAGTCCGAGCGTGTCTTCGGCATCGAAAGTGGCGTAGCTAGAACGACAGCAGCGGGCGCACTTCCTTGCCGAATCGCTCGATCTGAGCGTTCAGATCATCGCCTGTAGCGGTCAAGTCCAGGACGAAGTGCCTGCATCCCGCGTCGTAGTATTCGTTGTATCGCTCGGCCACGTCTTCTGGACGCCCCAGTGCACAGTACTTCTTGGTCGCATTCGAAAAGTCCATCGCGTATCGCATGCTCAGATGGGCGTTCGCCCTCTCGAAAGCCTCTTCGTACGTGTCACCGATTTGCGTGAACAACAGATCCCCGGTGCCGAACCGATCGATCTCCCGCCCGGCATCCAGGGCGGCTGTCTCGATTCGGGTCAGAGCGGCTTCGTACATGTCGGGGGTCACCGAATATCCGATCCACCCATCCGCCATCACCCCAGCACGCTTCAGCGCAGCAGCCGACCGACCTCCCGTCCAGACAGGAGGTCCGGATGGGGTTTCAGCTGCTGGCTTCATCGTAAGTTGGTCGAACCGGTAGAACGTGCCGTCCGGGTTGGTGACCTTCTCTCCCGTCATCAGTTTCTTGAGTAGAGGTATGCCCTCTGACATGCGCGCGCCTCGTTCGGAACGCGGCACACCGCAGGCCTCCCACTCATTCGGGAACTCTCCTCCGACGCCGGCGCCGAGGATGAAGCGGCCTTCGCTCATACGATCGAGGGAGGCGACCTGCTTTGCGGTCGGAACGATGTGCCTCAGGGGCAGCAGGTACACCGCCGTGCCGAAGGTCAACTTCGTACTAAGAGCGGCCGCATAGGACAACTGCACGAACGGGTCGAGCAGGGGCAACGGAAACTCGATGTGATCTCCAACCCAGATGGAGTCGTATTCGCACGATTCTGCGAGTTCGACGATGGTGCGTGCAGCACGCGGATTGTGCATTCCGCAGATGAATCCAAATCTGGCTTCCGCCTCGAGATTCAGGGTCATCGCTCTCACCTCCTATTGCTAACGTCCGCTTGGCGCCACCTTCATCCGCACCGGAAGGTGCTTCACGCCTCCGACGAAACTCGACACCATGCGCTCGACCGTCCCAGCGTGCTCGACCGACACGAGTCTTGGGATCAGTTCTTCCAGAAGAACCCGGATCTCCATGCGTGCGAGTGAGGCGCCCAGACAGAAGTGCGCGCCAATCCCGAAACCGAGATGGGGGTTCGGGTCGCGATCCACTCGGAACGCGAACGGGTCCTCGAATATCTCTTCGTCTCGATTGGCCGACGCATAGAAGAGAGCGACGGATTCACCCTTCTTGATGGTCTTGCCGCGGAGTTCGTAGTCTTGCTGTGCCGTCCGGGCGAATTGGTTCACGGGTGTGGTCCAGCGCACGATCTCGTCGGCAGCCTTTTCGCAGAGCGATATGTCCTTCTTGAGCCTTTCGAGTTCGGCCGGGTTCTCCATGAGTGCGAGCAACCCACCGGCGATGGCGTTTCGAGTCGTATCGTGGCCTGCTGTGAGCAAGACGAAGTAGTAGGAGAGGACCTCGACTGCCTGGATTGGTTCGCCACGCACGGTGGCCGTCGCGATCACGGTCGCCAGGTCTTCTCGCGGGTCTCGAAGCCGGTCCTCCATGATTCGACCGAAGAACGCCATGGCGTCCTCCATCGACGCGGCCGTTGAACCGGTATCGCCGTCGCGAGCGAATTCGGGGTCGGTTCCCCCGAAGACCTCGTTCGTGATCTTCAAGACGGTCGGTTCGTCTTCTTTGTCGACCCCGAACAGCTTCGCGATCAGTCGCAGGGGATGGGGCGTTGCGACTTCGGTGACGAAGTCGAAGGGCTCGCTCGGGTCGCGCTCGAACAGCCGGTCGACGATCTCTTGCGCGCTTTCGACCATGCGGTCTTCGAGAAGGCGCACGTTCCTCGGGGTGAACCATTGATTCGCGATGCGCCGATAGACGACGTGGTCCGGCGGGTCCATGTTGACGATGGTTCGAAGCGGCGGGCCCTGGGCGTTGCGGACGTCCCGCTCGAGAGTCTGGATGTTGAGTCGCGGCCCGTTCCAGAACAGGTCCGGCTTCCGCGAGATCTCCACGATGTCGGCGTGGCGCGTAATTGCCCAGAAACCCTGGTAGCCTTCGGGCTCGAACCAGGTGATTGGGGAGGACTGCCGCAACGCCGCCCACTGTTCGTGGGGGTATCCCTGCTCCGCGTACCGCTCGGGGCTCACCAGATCGAGGCCGTCGATCGTCGTCATCTATCGAATCCGTCCGTAATTCAAAAACTGGCTAGCCAGATTAATTTGTCCTAGATTGCCCCGTCAAGATGCCCACACAGGAAAAAATGCCCAAACAGGAAAGAGCGCAGCGTACTCGTGAGCGGTTGCTCGATGCCGCAGTCCAGCTACTGGCCGAGAAGGGGTCCGTGGAGACCACCTTCGAGGCGATCTCCAAACTCTCGGGGATCAGCCGGGGGTCGATCCGGTTCCACTTCGGGAGCAAGAGCGGGTTGCTCTTCGCGGTCGTCGACCGCGTCCTGGATATCTGGGAGAACGAGGCGATCGCCCCGCTGATCGACGACGATGGCCCCACGACGTTTGCCGGGGCGGTCGATGCGAACCGCGACTTCGTGAGCGAAAACCCGGTCAGCGGTCGGCTCTTGTTCATCCTGATGTTCGAAGCATTGGGACCGAACGCGGAGCTGGAATCACGCTTCCAGGATCTTCACGAGCGTTTTCGACGTTGGGTCAGAGCGTGGATCGTGGCGGCCCAACGCAATGGGTCGATCGCACCCGAGGTCGATATCGAGGCCGCCGCCGCCATCATTCTCGGCGTCATGATTGGCCTTCACTATCAATGGCAATTGGATCCGGAACGGTTCGACGCCGCTCGTTGCTACGGGGAGCTCACCGAGGTTCTGGATCGAGGCTTCGCCACACGGGAATAATCATGAAGATCGACGCCAACCTCATCGCGCCCATCACCGACGTTCCGCAAGTCGCCGCGCAGCTCGAGGCCCAGGGCTTCGATGGTGTCATGACGACGGAGATCGCCTCCGACCCCTTCTTCCCCTTGTTGCTTGCGGCCGAGCACACCGTGCGCCTCGAGCTCATGACGTCGATCGCGCTGGCGTTCGCGCGCAACCCGATGCTGATGGCGAACATTGGCAACGATCTTCAAGCGTTCTCGAAGGGCCGCTTCATCCTGGGTATCGGCTCGCAGATCAAGCCGCACATCACCAAGCGCTTCAGCATGCCGTGGTCGGATCCGGCAGCGCGCATGCGCGAGTTCATCCTTGCATTGCAGGCCATCTGGGCGTGCTGGTATGAGGACAAGCCTCTCGATTTCAAGGGCGAGTACTACACCCACACCCTGATGACGCCGACGTTCGTACCGACGAACAACCCCCACGGCGCGCCGCCGGTCATCCTTGCGGCTGTGGGTCCGAAGATGACCGAGGTGGCGGGCGAAGTGGCCGACGGCATGATCGTCCATCCCTTCAATACGGTGAAGTACTTGAAGGAAGTCACCCTTCCCGCAATCGAGCGCGGTCTGGCGGCCGGGAATCGCGATCGCTCGAACTTCCAGATCTGCGTTCCGCCCTTCGTCGTGACGGGACGCACTGCCGAGGAGTGGGAGAAGAATCGCCGTCGCGCTGCGGAGCGCCTCGCTTTCTACGGCTCGACACCCGCCTACAAGGGCGTCCTGGAAGCGCACGGCTGGGGGCATCTGCAACCCGAACTCAACGCGATGTCGAAGCGGGGCGAGTGGGTACAGATGGGCGAGAAGATCACAGACGAGATCATCGAGACCTTCGCCGTCGTCGCCGAGCCGGACAAAGTGGCTGATGGACTCCGCGAACGATACGAAGGCCTGGTCGACCGAGTCGTATGCGACTTCGCCGAGTTGGCCGAAGAGGATCGACCGACTGCGATCAAAGCGGTGCAGCAATGAAGCTCGCCATCGAACTCGGCGCCGTATCACCCCCGCGAAACTCCCCGATCTCGGGCGGCGCCCCCAGCAATCTCGAGATGACCACCGAGTGGGTGCAGCACGCCGAACGCCTCGGCGTTGCGATGGCCTTCTCCGCCGAGGCCTGGTGGAGTGACGCCGCGACACCGCTCGCCTACCTCGCAGACAAGACCCACAAGATCCAACTCGCGACCGGCATCATGCAGACTTGTGCGCGCACCCCCGCCATGACGGCGATGACCGCGCTCACCCTGCACGACTTGAGCGGCGGGCGCTTCACGCTCGGGCTCGGCGCCAGCGGACCCCAGGTGGTCGAAGGGCTGCACGGTGTGCCCTATGCGAAGCCGCTCACCCGTCTGCGCGAAACCGTCGAGATCTGCCGAATGATCTTTGACGGCGAGCGCGTGAACTACCAGGGCAAGGTATTCCAGTTGCCGATCCCCGGTGGCGAGGGCAAGGCGCTGCGTGTGGCGCACGAGCCGTGTGAGATCCCGATCTACCTCGCGACGCTCGGGCCCCGTTCGCTCGAGTTCACCGGTGCGGCTGCGGATGGTTGGCTGGGGACGTCTTTCTCGCCGAACCAACCCGACGCCCATCTCTCGTTCATTCGCGATGGGGCGGAGAAGAATGGTCGCAAGGCCAGCGATCTCGATCTCTGCGTTTCGGTGAAGGTCGAGATCGGAGAGGACGTCGCCGGAATCATTGCGCGCCGAAAGCAGGGCGTAGCGTTCAATCTCGGTGGCATGGGTTCCGAGACGACCAACTTCTACAACGATGCGTTCCGTCGCGCGGGCTACGAAGACGAGGCACGCGAAGTCCAGGCCCTATGGCTCGATGGCAAGCGCGAGGAGGCCGCCAGGCAGGTGCCCGATGAGATGGTCACCGAGTTCCAGGCGGTCGGGACACGCGAGATGGTCGCAGAGCGCCTCCGCATCTACCGCGATGCTGGAGTCACCACGCTCAAGTTGGGTCTCGACAGTGCGCCGATGGGGCCCGAGAGATTCGAACTCCTCGAGAACATCGTCGACCTCACGGGGAGCCTCTCGTGAAACTCTACATGGTGCCCCTCGCACCCAACCCGACCAAGGTGATGCTCTACATCGCCGAGCGCGCTGAACTCGGCGTCGAGATGGGCATCGAACAGATCGTGGTGAACACGGTCAAGGGCCGACACAAGGAGCCCGAACACCTGGCGCGAAACCCCTTCGGCACGGTGCCCACCCTCGAACTCGACGACGGGAGTTACGTCGTCGAGTCGCT